>NZ_BLPF01000001.1:366250-732500 GCF_011764425.1 Phytohabitans houttuyneae | reverse complement strand
TGCTCTGACATACCGATCATTGTTGCGGCCCCGGGTGGGGTTGTGGTGGTGGTGTCTGGTGTTGGGGTGTGGGGTTGTGGGTTGGTTGTTTGTTGAGATTTGCATAGTGGACGCGAGCATCTTTGTGGTCAAGTTGTCAAGGGCGAACGGTGGATGCCTTGGCACCAGGAGCCGATGAAGGACGTGGGAGGCCGCGATAGGCCTGGGGGAGCTGTCAACCGAGCTGTGATCCCAGGGTGTCCGAATGGGGTAACCCGGCACCAGTTGTGTGGTGTCACCTGCATCTGAATGCATAGGGTGTAGGAGGGAACGCGGGGAAGTGAAACATCTCAGTACCCGCAGGAAGAGAAAACAATAGTGATTCCGTGAGTAGTGGCGAGCGAAAGCGGATGTAGGCTAAACCGGTTGCGTGTGATACCTGTCAGGGGTTGCGTAGTCGGGGTTGTGGGAGCCCGCTCACTGTGCTGACACATGGTGGAGGAGTTATAAAGTTTGCTGCTAGTTGAACAGTCTGGAAAGGCTGACCGTAGACGGTGATAGTCCGGTAGGCGAAAGTAGTGGACCTTCTGTGGGTTTTCCCGAGTAGCGGCGCACTCGTGGAATGTGCCGTGAATCTGCCAGGACCACCTGGTAAGCCTGAATACTCCCTGGTGACCGATAGCGGACGAGTACCGTGAGGGAATGGTGAAAAGTACCCCGGGAGGGGAGTGAAATAGTACCTGAAACCGTTCGCCTACAATCCGTCGGAGCTGAGTGCCTTTGTGTACGAGGTGACGGCGTGCCTTTTGAAGAATGAGCCTGCGAGTTAGTGGCATGTGGCGAGGTTAACCCGTGTGGGGTAGCCGTAGCGAAAGCGAGTCTGAAGAGGGCGTTGAGTCGCATGTTCTAGACCCGAAGCGGAGTGATCTAGCCATGGGCAGGCTGAAGCGCGGGTAAGACCGTGTGGAGGGCCGAACCCACCAACGTTGAAAAGTTGGGGGATGACCTGTGGTTAGGGGTGAAAGGCCAATCAAACTCCGTGATAGCTGGTTCTCCCCGAAATGCATTTAGGTGCAGCGTTGCGTGTTTCTTGCCGGAGGTAGAGCACTGGATGGTCTAGGGGCCCTACAAGGTTACCGAAATCAGCTAAACTCCGAATGCCGGTAAGTGAGAGCGCGGCAGTGAGACTGCGGGGATAAGCTTCGTAGTCGAGAGGGAAACAGCCCAGATCACCAGCTAAGGCCCCTAAGCGTGTGCTAAGTGGAAAAGGATGTGGGGTCGCTTAGACAACCAGGAGGTTGGCTTAGAAGCAGCCACCCTTTAAAGAGTGCGTAATAGCTCACTGGTCAAGTGGTTCCGCGCCGACAATGTAGCGGGGCTCAAGTACACCGCCGAAGCTGTGGCATTCACATGTGTGCTTCGCCTGATCCTTTTGGGGGTTGGGTGCAGGTGTGTGGATGGGTAGGGGAGCGTCGTGCCGGGGGTGAAGCAGCGGGGTGACCCAGCTGTGGACGCGGCACGAGTGAGAATGCAGGCATGAGTAGCGAAAGAAGGGTGAGAAACCCTTCCGCCGGATGACCAAGGGTTCCAGGGCCAGGTTATTCCGCCCTGGGTGAGTCGGGGCCTAAGGCGAGGCCGAGAGGCGTAGTCGATGGATAACGGGTTGATATTCCCGTACCCGCGAAGGAGCGACCATGACGAACCTATCTGTGCTAACTGCCCGCTCAGGGGGATCCTTCGGGTGAACCGGAAAGTGCGCAGGAACCTGGGTGGTAGTAGTCAAGCGATGGGGTGACGCAGGAAGGTAGCTGAGCCCGGCCGGTGGTTGTGCCGGGGTAAGCGTGTAGGCAGGTGTGTAGGCAAATCCGCGCACCGTTAATGCTGAGGCGTGATGCCGAGCCGATTCAGGTGAAGTCAGTGATCCTATGCTGCCGAGAAAAGCCTCTAGCGAGTTCCGAGCGGCCCGTACCCTAAACCGACACAGGTGGTCAGGTAGAGAATACCGAGGCGATCGGGTGAACTGTGGTTAAGGAACTCGGCAAATTGCCCCCGTAACTTAGGGAGAAGGGGGCCGGACGCGTGAAGCCCCTTGCGGGTGGAGCGTGGTATGGCCGCAGAGAGCAGGGGAAGCGACTGTTTACTAAAAACACAGGTCCATGCGAAGTCGTAAGACGCTGTATATGGACTGACGCCTGCCCGGTGCTGGAACGTTAAGGGGACCGGTTAGCTCCTTTGGGGGCGAAGCTGAGAACTTAAGCGCCAGTAAACGGCGGTGGTAACTATAACCATCCTAAGGTAGCGAAATTCCTTGTCGGGTAAGTTCCGACCTGCACGAATGGCGTAACGACTTCCCCACTGTCTCAACCACAGGCCCGGCGAAATTGCATTACGAGTAAAGATGCTCGTTACGCGCGGCAGGACGGAAAGACCCCGGGACCTTTACTATAGCTTGACATTGGTATCCGAGCTTGATTGTGTAGGATAGGTGGGAGACTGTGAAGCTGGCACGCCAGTGTCGGTGGAGTCATTGTTGAAATACCACTCTGTTGGGTTTGGGTATCTAACCTTGGGCCCTTATCGGGTTCAGGGACAGTGTCTGGTGGGTAGTTTAACTGGGGCGGTTGCCTCCTAAAGGGTAACGGAGGCGCCCAAAGGTTCCCTCAGCCTGGTTGGCAATCAGGTGTTGAGTGTAAGTGCACAAGGGAGCTTGACTGTGAGACTGACGGGTCGAGCAGGGACGAAAGTCGGGACTAGTGATCCGGCACTTGCGAGTGGAAGCGGTGTCGCTCAACGGATAAAAGGTACCCCGGGGATAACAGGCTGATCTTCCCCAAGAGTCCATATCGACGGGATGGTTTGGCACCTCGATGTCGGCTCGTCGCATCCTGGGGCTGTAGCAGGTCCCAAGGGTTGGGCTGTTCGCCCATTAAAGCGGTACGCGAGCTGGGTTTAGAACGTCGTGAGACAGTTCGGTCCCTATCCGCCGTGCGCGTAGGATACTTGAGAAGGGCTGTCCCTAGTACGAGAGGACCGGGACGGACGAACCTCTGGTGTGCCAGTTGTCCCGCCAGGGGCACGGCTGGTTGGCTACGTTCGGAAGGGATAACCGCTGAAAGCATCTAAGCGGGAAGCCTGCTTCAAGATGAGGTATCCCACCCCTTGTGGGTTAAGGCCTCCAATAGACGATTGGGTTGATAGGCCAGAGCTGTAAGCCAGGTAACTGGTTGAGGTGACTGGTACTAATAGGCCGAGGACTTGACCTACAAAGCTGCTACGCGTCCACTATGCGAATCTGAACCAACAACCAGTCATGGTTGACAGGTTTACAGTGTTACGGCGGTCATGGCGGAGGGGAAACGCCCGGACACATTCCGAACCCGGAAGCTAAGCCTTCCAGCGCCGATGGTACTGCACTCGGGAGGGTGTGGGAGAGTAGGACACCGCCGGACTTCTTTCAGTGAAGGCCACCCCGCCGGGGTGGCCTTCACTGCGTATTGGGAGGATGTATCCGTGAGCCAGGGACCGCGCGACGACGCTCCGCGTGACCGCGACCGCGACGGCGACGGTCGTGGCCGGCGCGACGGCGAGCGCAACGACCGCGGCGAGCGGAGCTACGGCGATCGTGACCGTGACCGCGGCCGTGGATCCGGACGAGAAGGCGGCGACCGTGACGGTGGCCGGTTCGGAGACCGCCCAGGCCGCGGAGCTGGTGCGGGCGGTGGCTACCGGGGCGCACCCCGCGACGGCTACCGCGACTCCGGTGACCGCGGCCGCGGCTACGGCGACCGCGAGGGTCGCTACCGCCGCGACGGCGATGGCGGTGACTCCCGTTCGGGTGGCCGCGACGGCGGATTCCGCGGCAGCTCGCGCGGCGGCTATGGCGAAGGCTCCCGGGGCAGCTTCCGCGGCGGTGCTCCACGCGACGGCGGCTCCCGTGACGGCGACTCCCGAGGTGGCCGGGACGGCGGCGGGTTCGCCGGCGGCCGGGGCCCGCGCGAGGGCGGCTTCAGCGGCCGCGGACCGCGTGAGGGCGGCCGCGACGGCGGCGGCTTCGGTGGACGCGGCGGTCGTGACAGCGGCTCCAGTGGGCGCGGCCCACGCGAGGGTGGCTACGGCGGCGACCGCGGCGGCAGCTACGGCGACCGCGGTGGCTCCCGGGGCGGCAGCTTCGGTGATCGCGGCAGCTCCCGGGGCGGCAGCTTCGGTGATCGCGGTGGCTCCCGCGGCGGCAGCTACGGCGACCGGGGCGCCTCCCGCGGTGGTGGCTACGGCGACCGGGGCAGCAGTTTCGGCGACCGTGGCGACTCCCGGGGCGGCAGTTTCGGCGACCGTGGTGGTTCCCGGGGTGGCAGTTTCGGCGACCGTGGTGGCTCCCGTGGTGGCTACGGCGACCGGGGGAGTTCGCGCGGTGACGCTGGCGGCTCGCGTGGCGGTGGCTTCAGCGGCCGCGACGGTGGGAGTGGCGCGCGCGACCGCGACGGTGGTTCCCGCGGTGGCTTCGGCGACCGCGACCGGCGCGACGGGCAGGGTTCCCGCGAGGGTGGCTACCGCCGGGTGAGTGGCGGCTACGGTCGCGACGGCGACGACCGCGGCCCTCGCCGCGACGGTGACCGGGGCTTCGGTGGCCGGCGCGACGACCGGGGCGGGCGTGGCTTCCAGGGCGACCGTGGTCCCCGCGACGACCGCGGTCCGCGTGGCTTCTCCGGCGACCGGGACAACCGCGGGGGCCAGGGCTTCCGTGGCGACCGTGGTCCGCGCGAGGGCGGGTTTGCCGGCGGTCGGGACGACCGTGGCGGCCAGGGCTTCCGTGGCGATCGCGGTCCGCGTGAGGGCGGGTTCTCCGGTGGTCGGGACGATCGCGGTTCGCGCGGCTTCGCGGGCGACCGTGGTCCGCGCGACGATCGCGGGCCCCGTGACGGCGGCCGGCGTGACGACCGCGGCTTCCGCGACCGTGGCCCGCGCGAGGGTGGCTTCTCGGGTGACCGGGACAGCCGAGGCTTCTCCGGCGACCGTGGCCCGCGTGACGGTGGACGCGACGACCGGGGTTACGGCGACCGTGGTCCGCGCGGTGGAGGCTTCCGCCGCGACGAGGGCGACCGGGGCGGGCGCCGCGAAGGCGGTTACGAGCAGCGGGGCTACCGCAGTGGCTACGGCGACCGCGACGGCGCGCGCGGGCCGGGTGGCGAGGAGCGGCGGACGTTCGAGGATCGCGGCCCTGACCGCCGCGACGGCGGTGACCGCTGGTCCGACCGGGATCGTGACAGCCGTGGCGAGCGGCCCGGCGACGGCGCGGAGGAGCAGCGGTACGACCGCCGGGACGCGCCGGACGCGGGCGAGGACCGCGGCGGGCGGCCGTCGACGCCGGAGATCCCCGAGGAGATCGAGGCGACCGACCTCGATGGCGAGGTGCGGGCGGAGCTGCTGTCACTGGCGCGGCCGGTGGCTGACACGGTGGCCCGCCACTTGGTGGCGACCGGCCAGCTGCTCGACGAGGACCCCGAGGAGGCGATGGCGCACGCGCTCGCGGCGCGCCGGCTCGCGTCCCGGATCGCGGTGGTGCGGGAGGCGGTGGGCCTCGCCGCGTACGCCGCGGGTGAGTGGCAGACCGCGATCGCGGAGTTGCGCACGTACCACCGGATGAGCGGGAGGCAGACCCACCTCGCCGTGCTCGCCGACTGCGAGCGGGCGCTCGGGCGGCCGGAGCGGGCGGTGGACATCTACCGCGCCGCCGACAAGGCCACGCTGGAGCCCGCCGAGGCGATCGAGCTGCTGATCGTGGCCGCCGGCGCGCGCGGCGACATGGGGCAGAAGGATGCGGCGGTCGCGATGCTGCAGGTGCGCGAGCTCGCCGGTGAGGCCGACGAGCCGTGGGCCGGGCGGCTGCGCTACGCCTACGCCGACGCGCTGCTCGCGGTGGGGCGGCGCGAGGAGGCGCGGGAGTGGTTCTCGCGGGCGGCCGACGCCGACCCCGAGGCGACCACCGACGCGGCCGAGCGGCTGCTCGAGCTGGACGGCGTGGTCATGTCCGGCGACGAGAAGACCGACCTGGAAGAGGACGAGTTCACGGCGCGCGAGGGCGACGGGGACGGGGACGGCCAGGAGCGGCTCGACGGCGGCGAGGACGAGGCGCGGTTCGACGGCGGCGATCGGCCCGATGGCCGTGAGGACGACGAGCGCTTCGACGGCGAGGACGGCGACGATCCCGAGGCCGGCTACGACGAGGGCGAGTTCGACGAGGACGACTTCGACGGCGACGAGGACGAGTTCGAGGGTGAGCCGCAGGCCCGGCGCCGCGACGGCGACCCCGTTGACGGTGACCTCCTCGACGCCGCGGACGAAGACGATCCGGACGACGACGATCCAGACGACGGTCCGGCCGGGAAAGCCGACGCTGTGGGCGAAGGCGGTCTGGCCGGCGACGACCCGGCCGACGAGGACGCGGGCGCCCAGGATCTCCTGAGCGACGAAGACGACACGGGCGTTCAGGACGTGGCGGCCAACGACACGGCCGACGATGAGCCGGCGGACGGCAGCAGCCGGCCCGAGACGGCGACCACCAGCGACAGCCAGCCCGAGACGGCGACCACCAGCGGCGACCGGCCCGTAACCGAGGCCACCGACCACGGGGATCGGCCCGAGACGGCGGCCAGCGGCGGGGATCAGGCCGAGACGGCGACCAGCGGGCGGCGGCCCGAGGCGGCGACCGGCGGCGAGCCGGAGGCGGGCGGCGACGGCGGCGCTAAGCCGTGAGTGAGCGGCTGGTCGACGCGTACGACCTGGTGATCTTCGACCTGGACGGCGTGATCTACCTGATCGACCGGCCGATCGCCGGCGCTGTCGAGGCCGTGGGCGAGCTGCACCGCGCCGGCGTGCCGCTGGCCTATGCGACGAACAACGCTTCGCGCCGTTCGTCGGAGGTCGCCAACCTGCTGACCGGGCTCGGTGTGCCGGCCGACACCGCCGAGGTGGTCACGTCGGCGGGCGCGTCGGCGGCGGTGCTGGCGCAGCGGCTGCCGGCGGGTTCGCGGGTCCTGGTCGTCGGTGCCGACGCCCTCCGGGCCGAGGTGCGCGACGCGGGGCTTGAGCCGGTGGAGCGGGCCGAGGAGCGGCCGGCTGCCGTGGTGCAGGGCTACGGGCCGCAGGTGGGCTGGGCCGACCTCGCCGAGGCCGCCGTGGCGATCCGGGGTGGCGCGCAGTGGGTCGCCACGAACACCGACCGGACACTGCCGAGCCCCCGTGGCCCGCTGCCGGGAAACGGTTCGCTGGTGGCGGCGCTGCGCACCGCGCTCGGGCGCGATCCCGACCTGGTGGTGGGCAAGCCGCAGCCGGAGCTCTTCGCGACCGCGGCACGGCGGGTGGGCGCCAAGCGGCCGCTGGTCGTGGGCGACCGGCTGGACACGGACATCGAGGGCGCGGTGCGGGCCGGCATGGACAGCCTGCTGGTGCTGACCGGCGTCAGCGGGCCGGCTGACCTGCTCGCGGCGCCGCCCGAGCAGCGGCCGACGTACGTGGCGGGTGACCTCGGCGGGCTCTTCGACGCGCCGGCCGCGGCCGCGGTGCCGGTGGACCAGGTCGACGGGTGGCGGCTGGACGACAGCGGGGGGCCGCGGCTGGCCGGTGACGGCGCGTCGGTCGACGCGCTGCGGCTGCTGTGCGGGCTGGCCTGGTCGGGTGGGGACGGCACCAAGGTCGAACCCGACTCGTCCGCCGCCCGGGACGCCCTTCACGCGCTCGGCCTGCGCACCTGACAAGCCCTTCGAACGGAAGCTCGGCAGGTCGCCGAGCTGTCGACCAGGGCCGCTGCCCGCAGGAAGGCACCCCCAAAGCCCGCGCGAGAGCAGCCCCGCAGGAAGGCACCACCGGCCCGCGCGGGGTGACCCATAAGCCTGCTAATTAGAGAAGCTTGCGGAGCTTCAGCAGGTCGAACGGGCTGGCGCTGATCGACAGCTGGCGGGAGCTGAGGGCGCGGGCGAAGTTGAGGTCACCCTTCACGAGCGCCACCAAGTCGTCACTCGTGGTGGTGAGTGCGATCTTGGCGGTGGGGTCGTCGCCGTCGGTGATGTCGCGCAACTGGCCGCCGACCAGGCGGCCGTGGAAGGCCACGCCGAGGTCGGTGATGCGGCAGGCCAGGGTGCGGTCGAGGTTGAGCCGCTTGCGGGCGTCTTCGGCGTTGGTGGCCAATCGCTTGGCGAGATCGTCCAACGCCTGCCGGCACTCCTCCACGGTGGCCACACCAACCTCCGATCGACACCAGACCCGGTCCACCGCACCGTACCTCACGAGGGTGGCGTGACCGGGCGGTAGCGTATGGGGTTGAACATCGGGCGGAGGCGGAAGGATTTGGCAATGCAGGATGCGTGGCGGGCGTACCTCGAGCTTGCCCTGGGGCTCACCGAGGCGTCCAGGAAGAAGGCGCAGAAGGTCGCCAAGAGGCTGGTCGGCAAGGGTGAGGTGACCGCGGCGCAGCTCCAGTCGCTCGCCGAGGACCTCGTCTCCACCAGCCTGGCCAACCGGGAGGCGCTGTCGAAGCTGGTCCGGTTCGAAGTGGACCGCACGCTCGGCCGGGTGGGGCTCGCGACCGCGGAGGAGGTCGCCGACCTGACCAGCCGCGTGCGCGACCTGGAGGAGGAGCTGCGGCAGGCCCGCGCCGCCGCCGGACCCGCCGTGCCCGCCACGGACGGTGCCCCGGCCGCGGCCGCCACCGCGCCGGTCGCCGGCGTGCCGATCGCGAAGAAGGCCGTCGCCAAGAAGGCGGTGGCGAAGAAGACCGTGGCGAAGAAGACCGTGGCGAAGAAGGCGGCCGACGCCCCGCCGGCGACGGCCACCGCGCCGGTCAAGAAGGCCGTGGCGCGCAAGAAGGCCGCCGCGGTCGAGCCGGTCGCCGACGCCGCTCCCGCCGCGGAGCCGGCGACCCCGGCCGCCGCGCCGGCGAAGAAGGCCGTCGCCAAGAAGGCGGTGGCGAAGAAGACCGCGGCGCCGCGCAAGAAGGCGGCACCGCCCGCGGGTGAGGACTCCTGATGCAGCCGGTACCCGGACCGTACCGCCCACCGACGCCAGGGCCCTTCCGCCCGGCGCCGCCACCAGCCACTGTGGAGCCCGCGACCGCGGAGGCCACGGTGAAGCCCGCCGCCGCGGAGGCCACTGTGGATGGTGACGGCACGGGCCACCCCGCCGTGGACGCGGTCGTCCAGGCACTCGCGAACGCGGCCGACCTGCCGCCCCGCGACCAGATCGCCGAGTACGAGGCCGCGCACTCCACGCTCCAGGAGACGCTCGCCACCATCGACCAGGCCTGATGGCACGCCGCGCCCGCCTCGACGCGGAGCTGGTTCGCCGGGGGCTGGCCCGTTCCCGCGAGCAGGCGGCCGAGCTGGTGGAGGCGGGGAGGGTGCAGGTGCGTGGCGTACCGGCCCGCAAGGCGGCCGCGATGGTCGACCCGGCCGACGCCGTGCGCGTGGTCGGGGACACCGTCGACTACGTCTCGCGCGGCGGTCACAAGCTCGCCGGGGCACTCGCCGCGTTCGAAGGGCTGGCCGTCACCGGGCGGCGGTGCCTGGACGCCGGCGCCTCGACAGGTGGCTTCACCGACGTGCTGCTGCGCGCCGGGGCGGCCGAGGTGGTGGCCGTCGACGTGGGCTACGGGCAGCTGGCCTGGGCGCTGCGAAACGACCCGCGCGTACGGGTGATGGAGCGGACAAACGTGCGTAGCCTCGCGCCGGAGGCGATCGGCGGGCCGGTGGGTTTGACGGTGGCCGACCTGTCGTTCATCTCGCTGCGCCTCGTCCTGCCGGCGCTGGCCGCCTGCACCGCGCCCGACGGTGACCTCGCGCTGATGGTCAAGCCCCAGTTCGAGGTCGGCAAGGAGCGGGTGGGCGCCGGCGGCGTCGTCCGCGAGCCGGCGCTGCGCGCGGAGGCGGTGCTGGACGTGGCCACCGCCGCGCGGGGCGAAGGGCTCGGCGTGGCCGGCGTGGCGGCCAGCCCGCTGCCGGGGCCGAGCGGAAACGTGGAGTTCTTCCTGTGGCTGCGCCGCGACGCGCCCGAGGTTAGCCCGGAACGCGTGCGGGAAGTGGTGGGTGCATGAGCGGGAGTCGCGAGGCTACGGGGCGCGAGCGCAACGACGCGGGCGCGGGGCTTGAGCACAGGGCCGCGCTGCTGGTCACGCACACCGGGCGGCAGGACAGCACCGCGCACGCGCGGACGGTGGCGGCGGACCTGATCGCGGCCGGCTTCGAGGTGCGGGTCGTCGCCGAGGAGGCCGCCGACCTGGACCTGCCGGAGGTCAAGCCGGTCAGCGGGCTGGCGGCGGCGGACGGCGTGGAGATCGTGATCGCGCTGGGTGGAGACGGGACGTTTCTGCGCGCGGCCGAGCTGGCTCGCCCGGTGGCGGCACCGCTGCTCGGCATCAACCTCGGCAAGGTCGGCTTCCTCGCCGAGGCCGAGATAAACGACCTCGACCAGGCGGTGCGCGACGTGGTGGCACGGGCGTACACAGTGGACTCCCGCCTCACCCTCGACGTGGTGGCCGAAGTGGACGGTGAGCCGATCGCCGAGTCCTGGGCGCTGAACGAGGTGAGTGTCGAAAAAGGACAGCGCGCGCACATGCTCGAGGTCCTCGTCGACGTGGACGGGCGCCCGCTGTCCCGGTACGGGTGTGACGGCGTCATCTGCGCGACTCCGAGCGGCTCCACGGCGTACGCGTTTTCGGCCGGCGGCCCCGTCGTGTGGCCCGAGGTGGAGGCGCTGCTGCTGGTGCCGATCAGCGCGCACGCGCTCTTCAGCCGGCCGCTGGTCACCGCGCCCACGTCCACGTTCGTGATCACGGTGGACCCGTACACCACCTTCGCGGCGCTGTGCTGCGACGGGCGGCGGGTCTTCGACCTTCCGCCGGGGCGCGGGTGACGGTACGGCGGGGTGAGCTGCCGGTCCGGATCGTCCGCTTGCGGGAGGAACCGTTCACCGATCGGCTGGTGGCGAAGTTTGAGCTGCCGGTGGAAGGGTGGCGCGGCAACCGCCGCTGACGATCTACGCTGGGCGGCGTGTCCGATACCCGGCGGGAGCCCGTGGCGCAGAGCGCGGTGCGTGTCAGCACGCTGGAGCTCTTCTTCGACCTCGTCTTCGTCTTCACGCTGACCCAGCTGACCCGGCTGCTCGCCGACGAGCTCGACTGGACGGGCGCGGCGCGGGCGGCGCTGATGCTCGGCATCATCCTGTGGATGTACGGCGGGTTCGCCTGGCTGACCAACGCCGTCATCCCCAACGACCGCCTGCGCCGCACGCTGATGCTGGTCGGGATGGGCGGCTTTCTCACCATCTCGCTGGCGATCCCGGACGCGTTCGGCGACTCGGGGTGGGCGTTCGGCGTGGGGTACTTCGTCGTCAACGCCGTCCACACTGGACTGTTCATCCTCGCCGGCGGTGCGGGCGCGGCGCGCGCGATGGCCCGCCTCGCGCCGGTCAACCTCACCAGCGCGACGCTCGTGCTGATCGGCGGGTTCACGCCGGGTTGGTGGCGGTGGGCGCTGTGGGCGCTGGCGTTCGCGGTGGACGTGGCGGCGCCGTACATCCGGCCGATCGGCGGCTTCACGATCTCGCCGTCGCACTTCGTGGAGCGGCACGGGCTCGTGGTCATCATCGCGCTCGGCGAGTCGGTGGTCGCGATCGGTGTCGGCGCGACCGGGCTCCCCGTCGACCCGGCGCTGGTGGCGGTGGCCGCGCTGGGCCTCACGCTCTCCTACCTGATGTGGTGGGTCTACTTCGGCGACGGCGACGAGGCGGCCGAGCACGCGCTGGCGGCGGTGCCGGAGGGCGGCCGGGCGATGGTGGCGATGCGCGCGTACGGGTATGCCCACTTCGTCCTCCTTCTCGGCGTCGTGGTCGTGGCGGCCGGCACGAAGAAGGTCATCGGCCACGCCGGCGACGAGCTCAAGCTCGCCCAGGCGGTGGCGCTCGCCGGTGGTCTCGCGCTGTACCTGGTCGGTGACGCCGCGTTCCGCAGGGCGCTGGGCCTGGGCAACGCGGGTTACCGCGCGGCCGGTGCGGCGCTGGCGCTCGCGACGATCCCGCTCGGCCTGGTGGTGGCCGGCGGGCAGCTCGTCGCGCTGGTCGCGGTCCTGCTGCTGGTGCTCGCGGTGGAGGCGCGCGGCTCGGGCCGCCCACTGCGGCCGGCCGGTCGGCCCTGAGGCGATAATTTTCCCGCGTCCGCGTCAGCTGCGGACCGCATGCGCTGGCCCCGGGGAAACGTGGAGCGCAGCGGAGCGTTTTCTTTGGGTGCTTTCCCGCGGGCTACGCGGAGGTCGGCGGCTCGTAGGGCTCGCCGACTTCCCCGACCTCCGCTGCAAGGTCCGCGGGCCAAGCCCGACCCCCGCGGCGGGTGAGGCCGCGGGAGCAACGGTCCGGACCACGGCGGACATCGCGGTAGCTCACATCTTGAATGTTGAATTGATCCCCCCAAGGCCTTGATCGGGGCACGGCGGGTGGCCAAGGTCCCAGCCCGCTACTACTGTCTGGTGGCGTGCTGGAAGAGCTGCGCATCACCGGCCTCGGCGTCATCGAGGACACCACTCTCCCGCTCACCGGCGGGATGAATGTGATCACCGGCGAGACGGGCGCGGGCAAGACCATGGTCGTCACCGGGCTCGGCCTGCTCTTCGGTGGCCGCGCCGACGCGGGGCGCGTGCGCGCCGACCCCGGGCGGGCGGTGGTCGAGGGCCGCCTGCGGCTCACCAAGCACGCCGCCGCCGCGGTCAACGCGCGCATCGCCGACGCCGGCGCCGAGCCCGACGAGGACGGCGCGGTGCTGCTGAGCCGCACGGTCACTGTGGAGGGCCGCTCGCGCGCCCACGTCGGCGGCCGCAGCATGCCGGTGTCCGTGCTCGGCGACGTGGGCGAGCAGGTGGTGGCGGTGCACGGGCAGTCCGACCAGCTGCGCCTGCTGCGGCCGGCGGAGCAGCGGGCGTCGCTGGACCGGTTTGCCGGGGCGGAGCACGAAAAGCTGCTGGAGACGTTTCGCGAGGCTTTCACGCAGTGGCGCGCCGTCGAGGACGACCTGGCCGACCGCCGGCGCAACGCCCGCGAGCGCAACCAGGAGGCCGACCTGCTGCGGCTCGGCCTCGACGAGATCACGCGGGTCGACCCGCAGCCCGGTGAGGACGACGACCTCAAGGCCGAGGCGCAGCGGCTGGAGCACGCCGAAGGGCTGCGCACGGCGGCCGCCCTGGCCTACGGCTCGATCGCCGCGGGCGTCGACGGCGGCGAGGAGACGCCCGACGCGACGAGCCTGATCGGCACCGCCCGCCGCACGCTCGAGGCCCAGGCCGGCGTCGACAGCAAGCTCGGCGACCTGGCCGCGCGGCTGGAGGAGGCGGCCACGCTGATCGGCGACGTGTCGGCGGAGCTCTCGTCCTACCTGGACGCGCTGGACGCCGACCCCGCCCGCCTAGAGACCATCTACGAGCGGCGGGCGGCGCTGCGCGGCCTGACCCGCAAGTACGCGGACGATGTCGACGGCGTGATCGCGTGGGCCACGCGCGCCCGCGAGCGGCTCGCCGACCTGGACACCTCCGACGAGCTGCTGGAGGAGCTCGACCGCGAGCGGCAGCGGCTGGCCGCGGAGGCCACCGAGCTGGCCGGCCGGCTGACCGCGGCGCGGCAGGAGGCGGCCGTCCGCTTCGCCGAGCAGGTCACCGTCGAGCTGGCCGGGCTGGCGATGCCGCACGCCCGCATCGAGGTCGCGGTGGTGCCCCGCGAGATCGGCCCCGACGGCGCCGACGAGGTCGAGCTGCGCCTGCTGGCCCACCCCGGCGCCCCTTCACTGCCGCTGCAGCGCGGCGCCTCCGGCGGCGAGCTGTCCCGCGTGATGCTGGCCATCGAGGTGGTCTTCGCCGGCGCGGGCGGCCCGCCCACCCTCGTCTTCGACGAGGTCGACGCCGGCGTCGGCGGCCAGGCCGCGGTCGAGATCGGCCGGCGCCTGGCCCGCCTGGCCCGCAGCCACCAGGTGCTGGTGGTCACCCACCTGCCGCAGGTGGCCGCGTTCGCCGACCGCCACCTGGTGGTGGCCAAGGACACCGGGGGAGCGGTGACGACGAGCGGCGTCCGGGTGGTGGAGGACACCGACCGCGCCCGCGAGCTGGCCCGCATGCTCGCCGGCCTGCCGGATTCGGATTTGGGTATCGCGCACGCGGAGGAGCTGTTGGCGGTCGCGGCCCGCGAGAAGCGGGGGTAGCGCGCCGGCTTGCGGCTTGCGGCTTTGTCCGGGTGGCTTGCGGTTCTTGCTGGCTGGTGATCGCGGTCGATGTCAAGAGCAGGTCCTGCCGGGCCGGGCCGTCCGGGACCTGCGAGACCAGTCGGCGCTGGACTCGTCGCCTGCCGACGCATGCCGGCTACGCGGCGCCTTGACCTGCGACGGTGGGATCACAAACACGGTCGTACCCGCCGGCAGCAACGCCGTGATCCGCCCGGTGCGCGGTGCGGCCACTGCGTGTCGACACCCGTATCAGCGGGTTGCCCCGGGCCGCCAAGCTCCGCACACACTCCCGCCAGCCCTCAAGCACAAGGGCCAGCGACGACAGGCGATAGTTCGCTCACCGCTGCCGACTGCGAGGTCCCTGCGCCACGGAGGTCGTTCAGGTTCATGGTGTTCCTCGATCGGGTGGGTCTTATCGAGGTCTTGGTACTTTTCGCCCCGTAGGGGCAGCTCGACTTTCGGAGTTTCGTCGTCTGGAGTCCTTCGCGGTCACCGCCTCACCCTCCGTGGTCCCAGTTCAACTCAGGAGCCCGTTCCGGCAGATCTTGGCAAGTTGGCGTCGAGATAGCGCGCTAACTCACCAAGATTCGAAGCTCAGACCGCCTGCGCCCGATCGGCAGTCACAGACCGCGACGAGGGCGGACTCGGGCAACTCCCGCCTCGAAGATCTGTCGAAGCACGGGTGGGGTCGATAGGACACGTGGATCTTGCATCTTGCCTGGTCAATGCCTTACCCCGTAAAGCTGGCCACTGCGGCGCGGGCACCGTGAGATGGGAGGGCACCGGAGGCCGTCGCACGGCAAGCAGTCCTTACTCCGAAAGTCGAGGGCAGTAGGCGACCAAGATCTGGCCGATGGTGGCCGCTGCTGATTCCGATCAAGGAAGCTGGTGCGTTGCTGCTGGCTGGAGACTTCGGCGGTGGTCGGCGGCGGCGATGCCGTGGCCTGTCGCGCCCTCGTGTTCGCTCGGCGTTTGCTATACCTCATGCCACTCGCACCCCGTGCGGCCACGGAGGTCGTTCGGGTTCGTGGTGTTCCTTGATCGAGGCGGGTCGTGTCGAGATCTTGGTAATTTGGCGCCCCTGGAGGGGCAGTAGATGACCAAGATCTGGCTGATGGCGGGCGCTGTTGATGCCGATCAAGGAAATTTGGGACGGTGCCCTTTGCCGGAGACGTCGGGGGTGGTGAGCGCAGGCTTTCTGACGTGGGCGCATCGGTGCGCCCAGCTTGAGAGGCGCGACACCGCCCGCCCATCGAGCCGGGCCAGCACTGTGGAATACGTCGGTGACAACCCGAGAGGGTTGTGCGGAAGTCCAACGCGGGAGAACAGGAGCACCCGGGCGGGCAGTGACGTACGGAGCGGGCCGGGGTCACGCGGACGGGTGGGGGCGCCGGGCGTGAGGGAGTGGCGGCCGGGAGTGAGATGGCGTCGGGGACCTGACAGTACGGCGTCGCGGGTAGTGAGGCCGGTCACATGGAAATCGCCTTTTCCCTGGTCATGCGCGTCGTGTCCGGAAAAACATGCCGGGACATGCCACGATGGTCACGATGCGTCTACCAGCCTTGCGCCGGACCCGGAGCGCAGAACCGGGCACCGTAACCGGCACCGCGCGCCTTGACCGCCGGACCAAGCGTCTGGCGGGGCGGCTGCGCCCTGGCGACATCGCCGTGATCGACCACGTCGACCTGGATCGGGTCGCCGCGGATTCGTTGGTCGCGGTCGGGGTGGCGGCGGTGCTCAACGCGAAACCGTCCGTATCGGGGCGGTACCCGAATCTTGGTCCCGAGGTCCTCGTGCGTGCGGGCATCCCGCTGCTGGACGACCTCGGCGAAGGCATCTTCCAGCAGGTGCGCGAGGGCGACACCGTGCGGCTCGACGACAACAAGGTTTATGTCGACGGGGAGGCGGTCGCACACGGCGTGCGGCAGGACCTCGAGAGTGTCGCGAAGTCTATGGCGGATGCCCGCGAAGGGCTGTCCGTGCAGCTGGAGGCGTTCGCGGCCAACACGATGGAGTACCTGAAGCAGGAGCGCGACCTGCTGCTCGACGGCGTGGGTGTGCCGGATGTCGAGACCCACATCGCCGGGCGGCACTGCCTGATCGTCGTGCGCGGCTACGACTACAAGGCCGACCTCGACGTGCTGCGGCCGTACATCCGGGAGTTCAAGCCGGTGCTCATCGGCGTCGACGGCGGGGCCGACGCGCTGGTGGAGGCGGGGTACACGCCCGATCTGATCATTGGCGACATGGACTCGGTGACCGACGACGTGCTGCGGTGCGGGGCCGAGGTCGTCGTCCACGCCTACCCGGACGGGCGCGCGCCGGGGCTGGCCCGGGTGCAGCAGCTGGGGCTCTCGGCGATCACCTTCCCGGCCGCGGCGACCAGCGAAGACTTGGCGATGCTGCTCGCGGACGACAAGGGCGCCTCGCTGCTTGTCGCGGTGGGTACCCATGCGACGCTCGTGGAGTTTCTCGACAAGGGGCGGGGCGGCATGGCCTCGACCTTCCTCACCCGGCTCAAGGTCGGCGGCAAGCTGGTCGACGCCAAGGGCGTGAGCCGGCTGTACCGGCAGAGCATCTCCGGATCGTCCCTGCTCCTGCTCGTGCTTTCGGCGGTGGCCGCGATGGCGTCGGCGGTCGCGGTGTCCACGGTGGGCAAGGCTTACCTCGCTGTGGTTTCGGAGTGGTGGGACAATCTGGTGTTCCAGCTCGGACAGCTCTTCTGAGGGACGGCAGTAGGCGTGATCAATTTCCGCTACCACGTTGTGTCGCTGACCGCGGTCTTCCTGGCCCTGGCCATCGGACTGGTGGTGGGCACCGCGGCGCTCAACGGTCCGGTCGCCGACTCGCTCAGCGACAACGTCAACGCGCTGCGGAAGGACAACCGCCAGCTGCGTGAGACGGTGAGCAGCCTCCAGGAGGAGGCCAACCGCGAGGAGGAGTTCGCCACGGAGGCCGCGCCGATCATGTTGGCCGGCAAGCTGACCGGGCGGCGCATCGCGGTGGTGACCACGCCGAGCGGCGACGACCTGGTGGACGGTGTCGTGGAGATGCTCACGGTGGCTGGTGCGACGATCACCGGGCGGGTCGACATCGAGGACAAGTTCGTCAACCCGGACAACAGCCCCGAGCTGCTCGACCTCGCCGACCGCGCGTCGCGGCCCACGATCCCGCTGACCGGGCTGCCGGCAAACAGCGTCGGCGTGGAGACGGCCAGCGCGCTGCTGGGCACCGCGCTGCTCGACCGGCCGGCGCCGGCGCCCGCGGCCACGCCCGACGACCTGAAGGCGCTGATCACGGCGTACACCTCGGCGGGCTACATCAGCGTCAAGGACGACACGATCACCGGGCCGGCCGAGGCGGTGGTCGTGGTCGCCGGCCAGCCGCACACCGACAAGGACTCGGCGCAGAAGGACGAGGCCGTGGTGACGATCGTGTCCCAGCTCGACAAGGCGGGGCCGGTCATCGTCGCGGGCAGCTGGGGCGGCAACGGCAACGTGATCGGCGCGGTGCGGGGCGACCCCGCGCTCGCCAAGAGCATCTCCACTGTGGACAACGGCAACACCGCGCAGGGCCGGCTGGTCACGGCGCTGGCCGTGGTCGAGCAGCTGGTCGACGGCAAGGCCGGGCACTACGGCCTCAACGCGGGCGCCAGCTCCCTGCTGCCCAAGCCCAAGGAGTGAGGCGCCTACTCGCGGTCGCCGCCGGGGTCGCTGGGGCCCGGGCGGTGCTTCGCGTGTTGGGTACCAACGAGGCTTTGTCCCGGACCAACTTCCGGGGGCGCACCGTCTCGCTCGCCGGAGGGCCGGCGCTGGCCGCGGGTGCGGCGGTGTCGGCCGCGGTCGCGGCGCCCACCCCGGCGGCCGCGGCGGCCGCGCTCACGGCGGGCGTGGCTTCCGGCGCCGTGGGGCTTTACGACGATGTGGTGGGAAACCGGCCCGAGCAGAAGGCGGCCAAGGGGTTCGCCGGCCACCTCGCCGCGCTCCGCGAGGGGCGTGTGACCAGCGGGCTCGTCAAGATCGCCGGTGTGGGCGCGGCCGGGCTCGCCGCCTCCGCGCTGCTCGCGGCCGACCCGCGGCGCCCGCGCCCGGCCAGCCGCGCCGGGCGCGCCGCCGACATCCTGCTGGGTGCGGGTGTCATCGCGGGTACCGCCAACCTGCTCAACCTCTTCGACCTGCGCCCCGGCCGGGCGATCAAGGCGAGCGGGCTGATCGGTGCGCCGCTGTCGCTCGGGCCGGCCGGTGGGCTTGCCGCCGGGCCGCTGGGCGTGGCCGCGGCCGTGCTCCCCGACGACCTCGACGAGCGGGTCATGCTCGGCGACAGCGGGGCCAACGCGCTGGGCGCGCTGCTCGGCGTGGCGCTCGCCGCGCGCACCGGGCCGGCCGGGCGGGCCGCCGCGCTGGCCGCCATCGCCGCGCTGACCGCGGCCAGTGAAAAGGTCAGCTTCACCAAGGTCATCGAGGCCAACCCGGTGCTGCGCCAGCTCGACGCGCTCGGACGCCGTAGCGCCTGACGTGTCGCCAGCGAGCGGAGCCAGAGCAGCCGGCGGCAGCCGGCCGAGCGGGGACCGGCGGGCGAGACGAACACAGGCGGTAGCGGGCCGGGCACAGCACGGATCGCCGGCGCGGCCACGCTCATCGCGGTGCTCACGGTGGCGAGCCGGCTTGCCGGTTTCGTCCGCACGGGCGTCTTCACGTGGGTCGTGGGGGACACCGACGTCGGCGGCATCTACGTCGTGGCGAACACCGTTCCCAACATCATTTTCGAGATCGTGGCCGGTGGGGCGCTGGCCAGTCTCGTGGTACCACTGCTGGCCGGAAGCGTCGCGGCGGGCGACCGGGCCGCGGTCTCGGCCACCACGTCGGCGCTGCTGACCTGGACCCTGTCCCTGCTGCTCCCGCTGGCCGCGCTCGTCGCGCTCGCGGCGGGCCCGATCATGACGGCGCTCGGCGCGACCGACGACGCGGACGCGGGCGCGCGCATGCTGCGGATCTTCGCGCCCCAACTGCCGCTCTACGGGATCGGGATCGTGCTGACCGGCGTGCTCCAGGCGCACCGCCGCTTCGCCTGGCCGGTGCTCGCGCCGCTGCTGTCCAGCGTCACGGTGATCGGCGCGTACCTGCTCTACGGCGCAGTCGAGGGGCGCCGCGCCGGGCTCGCCGATGTGGGGCGGACCGGCGAGCTGATCCTGTCGGCCGGCACCACGCTCGGCGTGGTCGTGCTCTCGCTGTGCCTCGTGTTTCCGGTGCGGCGGCTGGGGCTGCGGGTGCGCGCGGGGTACAGGTTCGACCCGCGGGCGCGGCGGGCGGTCGGTGGGCTGGCGGCGGCCGGCGCGGTGACCGTGGGGGCGCAGCAGGTGGCGCTGCTGGTGACGCTGCGCCTGGCGCTGGACGGGCCGGTGGGTACCCCGGTCGTGTACAACCTCGCGCAGACGATCTACCTGCTGCCGTGGGCGGTGCTGGCGGTACCGCTGGCGACCGCCGCCTATCCGACGCTGGTGGCCGCGCACGCCGAGGGAGGGCACGTCCGCTACCGCGAGACGCTCGCTCCCGCCGCGCGCGGGGTGCTGCTGCTCAGCTGCGCCGGCGCGGCCGCGCTGGTGGCGGTGGCCGGGCCGGTGGCGCGCTTCTTCGACGTGCCGGTTGCCGCGGACGGCATCGCGGGGTTCGCGCCGGGTCTGCTCGGCTACGGGATGTTCGCGGTGCTGACCCGCGCCCTCTACGCCCGCGGGGAGCCCCGCCCGGCCGCGCTCGCCACCGTCTCCGGGTGGGCGGTCGCCGCGCTGTCGGCGGTGGCGCTCGCGGCCGCGCTCGCCGACGACCAGCGCGTGCTCGCGCTCACGCTGGGTAACAGCATCGGTATGGTGCTGCTCGGCGTCCTCCTGGTGGCCGCCGTGGTGCGCGGCGCCGGCCGTACCGCGCTGGCGGGCCTGGACCGGGCGGCCCTCGCGGGCGTCGTGGCGGGCGCCGCGGCCGCGCTCGCCGGCTGGCTGGTCACGCGCGCGACCGGCACCCCGGGCGACGGCGGTGCGGTGCTGCAGGGCATGCTGTCCGGAGCCGTCGTGGGCGCGGTGTTCCTCGGTGTCGCCTACCCGCTTGACCGCCGCGACATGCGCCCCCTGATCCTGGCGGTCACGCGACGGCTCGGACGGGTGTCACGGGGGAAGGGAGCCAATCCGTGAGCGAGCGCAGCGAGCGAACCAGCGGGCTCAGTGCGTTTGGAGTCTCGCGGCCGCCCGGAGCGGAGCGAGGACGGTCGCGAGCGGGGCGCAGCGAGCGAACCAGCGGGCTCAGTGCGTTTGGAGTCTCGCGGCCGCCCGGAGCGGAGCGAGGACGGTCGCGAGCGGGGCGCAGCGAGCGAACCAGCGGGCTCAGGCCGTGAGCTTCGACGGCGCCGTCGCTCTCGTCCTCGCGTCCAGCACCGGCGGGGTCGGCCAGCACGTCGCGTCCCTGGCCCGCGGCCTCGTCGCCGGCGGTGCCACGGTCACCGTGTGTGGCCCCGCGGCGACCGACGAGCGGTTCCGGTTTTCCGAGGGCGGTGCCCGCTTCGAGGCCGTCGAGATCCCGCCCAACCCGCGCGTCACCGACGCCCGCGCGGTCGGCGACCTGCGCCGCGCGATCGGCGCGGTCGACGTGGTGCACGCGCACGGGCTGCGCGCCGGCTTCGTCGCCGCGCTCGTGCGGCCCCGTCCGCCGCTGGTCGTGACCTGGCACAACGCGGTGATCGCGAAGGGACTGCGGGGCACCGCCTCCCGGCTCGCCGCGCGTGCCGTGGCCCGGGCCGCCCGGATCACGCTCGGCGCTTCCGAAGACCTTGTCGACACCGCGCGGGACCTCGGCGCGAAGGACGCCCGGCTCAGCCCGGTCGCCGCGCCGGTGCTGCCGCCGCCACGCCGCTCCCGCGCCGCGGTGCGGGCCGAGTTCGGGCTCGCGACGGGCTCGTCGAAGGCCGCGGCCGGAAAGGGCCGGGAGCCGGCCCTCATCCTGTCCGTCGGGCGGCTGCACCCGCAGAAGCGGTACGACGTGCTGGTCGACGCCGCCGCCCGGTGGCGCGAGCTGGACCCGGCGCCGGTGGTGGTGATCGCCGGCAGCGGACCGGCGTACATGCCGCTCGCGGCACGGATCTCCGAGATGCGCGCGCCGGTCACCCTGCTCGGCCACCGCAACGACGTCTCCGACCTGCTCGCCGGCGCCGACGTGGCGGTGGTGACAAGCGACTGGGAGGCGCGGCAGCTGTTCGCGCAGGAGGCGCTGCGGGCCGGCGTGCCGCTGGTGACCACGGCGGTCGGCGGCGTTCCCGGCCTGGTCGGCGACGCCGCGCGGCTGGTGCCGCCGGACGACGTGGACGCGGTCGACACCGCCGTACGCGAGCTGCTGGCCGACCCCGAGCAGCGCGCCGAGCTGGCCCGCCGCGGTCCCGTCCAGGCGGACACCTGGCCCGGCGAGGCGGACACCATCGAGGCGGTCCAGGCGGTGTACGCCGAGGTCGTGGCGGCGGAGACGGCGCATCCGTCATGAGGCGGTGGGTGGCCGTCATCCCCCTGGTGCTGGCAGTCACGGGGAGCACCGCCGCGCAGGCCGCCCCGGCGACACCCGCCCCGACGGTCGACTACGTGGTCATCGTCGGTGTGCCCGGCCTGCGCTGGGAGGACGTCAGCGCGCAGCAGACCCCCACGCTGTGGGCGATGGCCGAGCGAGGCTCGATCGGCTCGCTGTCGGTACAGTCCGCCGACCAGCCCACCTGCCCGCTCGACGGCTGGGTCACGCTCGGCGCCGGCAACCGCGCGCTGTGGAGCGCCGCCCCCGCCGCGCCGCCCAACCCCGACAACTCCAGCGGCGCCTGCCCGGATGTGCCGGTCGACATCGAGCGGCCGGACGGGATCGGCGCGTTCCTGCCGGACCAGCGCAACGTGGTGCGGCACAACCAGGAGCGGCTGCCGTACGGCGCGGTGCCCGGCGCGCTCGCCGAGTCGGTGCGGTGCACGGTCGCGGTCGGCACCGGGGCGGCGGTCGGGGCGGCTCGCCCGTTCGGCCGAGTCGACCGGTACGAGCCGCAGCTGCCGCAGAACGCCGCCGACCTGCTCGACGAGTGCGTGCTCACGATGGTCGGGGTGGGTGCTGTCGCGGCCACCGAGCCGGCCGCCCGCCAGGCGCAGGCCCGCGCCGCCGACGCGCTGCTGGCCAGGGTGCTCGCCGCCCGCCCGCCGGAGTCGCTGGTGATCGTGGCCGGCGTCTCCGACACCGACGACGCCCGCCGCCTGCACGTGGTCGTCGCCGAGGGCCCCGGCTGGGAGCGGGGGTGGCTCACCTCGGCGAGCACCGGACGCGACGGGTACCTGCAGCTCGTCGACCTCGCGCCGACCGCGCTGACCGCCACGGGGCGGGCGCTGCCGGAAAACGTCTTCTCCGGCCACCCGGCCCGCAGCGTGCCCGGCCGCCCGGAAAAGCTCGACGTGGCGGTCACCCAGCCGGCCGACGCCGACCGTGAGGCCGGCGCGCAGCGGCGGATCGCCAGCTGGTTCTTCGGCGTGCTCGCTGCCGTGCAGTTCGCGCTGGCCGTCGCCGTCGTACCGCTGCTGCGCCGGGCCCGGATGCCGTCCGCGCCGGTCGTGTCGTCATCGCCGCGGTTCGGTTTCCACGGGCTGGTGCGGCGGGCGAGTCGGAGCGCGCGGCCGCAGCCGCTGGCGGTACCCCGGCCGGTGGTCAACGTGATCGAGGTGCTGCTGGTCGCGGCGGCGCTGGCCATCCCGGCGGCGCTGGTCGCCGACGCGGTGCCGTGGTGGCGCACCGACCACCCAGGGCTGCTGTTCGCCGCGGTCACGCTCGCGCTGCTGGCCGCCGGCACCGCGGCGGTGCGGCTGACGCCCGCGTACCGGCAGACGCTCGGCCCGCTCGCCATGGTGGCCGCGATCGCCGCCGTGGTCGTCGCCGCCGACGTGGTCACCGGCGCGCGGCTGCAGCTCAACGGCGTGGCCGGCTACTCGGCGCTGACCGGCGGCCGGTACGCGGGGCTGGGCCGGGTGGGGCTCGGCGTGTTGGTGGCCGGCACGCTTCTGGTGGCCGGCTGCCTGGCCCAGCGGGTGCGGAGACCGTGGCGACCGTACGTGGTCGGGATCGTCGGCGGGGCGGGCGTGCTGCTGGCCGGCAGCCCCTACCTCGGCGCGGACGCGGTCGGCGCGATCGCGCTCACCGCCGGCGTGGGCATCGCCGCGGTGATCAGCACCGGCGGGTGGCTGACGTTCAGCCGGCTGGCCTGGGCGACGCTGGCGGGGCTCGTGGTGACCGCCGGCTTCGCGCTGCTCGACCTGAGCCGCCCGGACGCCGAGCGGGACCGGCTGGGACGCTTCCTGACCGCGCTCGGCGACGGCACCGGGGGACGGGCGGTGCAGCGGGCCGCCGCGTCCAGCGTGGGCGCCCTGGACAGCCCGTTGACGGTGCTGGCCTTGGTGGGCGCGGTGCTGGTGTGGTTCGCGTTGCTGCGGCCGTGGGGCGGGCTCAAGCGCCTCTTCGGGATCTACCCGGCGATCCGGGCCGCGATGGCCGGGATCGCGACGGCGGCCGTGATCGGCGGCGTGCTCGGCGGCTCCGGGCTGGACGTGGCCGGGGCGGTGGCGGCGCTGACCGTACCGATGGCGGCGCTGGCCTCGATGCGCGTCCTGGACCACGCCTCGGACCGCACCCACCCGCCGGTGGCCCCGCCGTCGATCGAGGTGGTCCAGCCCGGCGCCGACCCGGTGAGCGGCAGTGATCAGCGACACGAGCAGGGCGGCGGCGTGCGGTTGGCGGCGAAGGTGTTACCGTGGAATCCCGTGGATGGCGCGATCAACACTTGATCAACGCTAGTCCGCAACACCGGACGGACTATCCCACGGGAGCAGGCCTTGGCCCCTTCAGCACGGACGACCAGGCACATTTTCGTCACGGGGGGCGTCGCCTCCTCGCTTGGCAAGGGCCTCACCGCCTCCAGCCTCGGAAACCTGCTCACGGCCCGCGGGCTGCGCGTGGTGATGCAGAAACTGGACCCGTACCTGAACGTCGACCCCGGCACGATGAACCCGTTCCAGCACGGCGAGGTCTTCGTCACCGACGACGGCGCCGAGACCGACCTCGACGTCGGTCACTACGAGCGCTTCCTCGACCGGGACCTTTCCGGCAAGGCGAACGTGACCACCGGCCAGATCTACTCGGCCGTGATCGCCAAGGAGCGGCGCGGCGAGTACCTCGGTGACACCGTGCAGGTCATCCCGCACATCACCAACGAGATCAAGGCCCGCATCCGCGCGATGGCCGCCCCCGACGAGGACGGCCGCACCCCCGACGTGGTGATCACCGAGGTGGGCGGCACGGTCGGCGACATCGAGTCGCTGCCGTTCCTGGAGGCGATCCGCCAGGTGCGCCACGAGATCGGCCGGGACAACTGCTTCTACCTGCACGTGTCGCTCGTGCCGTACCTCGCGCCGTCCGGCGAGCTGAAGACCAAGCCGACCCAGCACTCGGTCGCCCAGCTGCGCAACATCGGTATCCAGCCGGACGCGATCGTCTGCCGCTCCGACCGCGAGATCCCGGACAAGCTCAAGCACAAGCTCTCGCTCTACTGTGACGTCGACCGCGAAGCCGTGATCGCCGCGCCGGACGCGCCGAGCATCTACGACATCCCCAAGGTGCTGCACCGCGAGGGCCTCGACGCGTACGTGGTGCGCCGCCTCAACCTCTCCTTCCGCGACGTCGACTGGGCCAGCTGGGACGACCTGCTGCAGCGCGTGCACCACCCGCACCACACGATCACCGTCGCGATCGTCGGCAAGTACGTCGACCTGCCCGACGCGTACCTCTCGGTCAGCGAGGCCATCCGCGCCGCCGGCTTCGGCCACCGCGCGCGGGTGCTGCTGCGCTGGGTGCCCAGCGACGACTGCGTGAGCCCCTCCGGCGCTGCGGCGGCGCTGGCCGGCGTCGACGGCATCGTTATCCCCGGCGGCTTCGGCGTGCGCGGCATCGAGGGCAAGATCGGAGCCAGCCGGTACGCGCGGGAGAACGGCATCCCGATCCTCGGCCTCTGCCTCGGCCTGCAGTGCATGACCATCGAGGTGGCCCGCCACCTGGCCGCGCTCGACGGCGCAAACTCGCTGGAGTTCGACGAGCAGGCCAAGCACCCGGTCATCGCCACCATGGCCGACCAGGAGGACATCGTGGCCGGCAAGGGCGACCTGGGCGGCACGATGCGGCTGGGCGCCTACCCGGCGCAGCTGGCCGAGGGCTCGATCGTCGGCGAGGCGTACGGCACCGACGAGGTCAGCGAGCGCCACCGCCACCGCTACGAGGTCAACAACGCCTACCGCGAGGCCCTCACCAAGGCGGGGCTGCGCATCTCCGGTACCTCGCCCGACGGGCGGCTTGTCGAGTTCGTGGAGCTGGACCCGGCCCTGCACCCGTTCTTCGTGGCCACCCAGGCGCACCCGGAGCTCAAGAGCCGGCCGACCCGCCCGCACCCGCTGTTCGCCGCGTTCGTGAAGGCCGCCGTGACCTACTCGCAGGCCGACCAGCTCCCGGTCGAGATGGAGCCGGCACCGGCACCCGCCGCGGCGCGCGCCCCGCGCAACACGCGCTCGGGCACGGGCACGGGCTCGACCGCACCCGCCAAGCCCGCCACCACAGCCGCCAAGTCGTGACCGCCGCGCACACGTACGAGGTCCGGGCACAGCACGAGCGGTACCGCGGCCCGGTCTTCCGGGTGGTCACCGACGAGGTGCTGATGCCGGGCGGCACGGTGGTCGAGCGCGACTACCTGCAGCACGTCGGCGCGGTCGGCGTGGTCGCCGTGGACGGCGACGGGCAGGTGGTGCTGATCCGCCAGTACCGGCACGCGGTCCGCAACCACATCTGGGAGATCCCCGCCGGCCTGGCCGACGTGCCGGGGGAGCCGGCGCCGGAGGTGGCCGCCCGCGAGCTGGCCGAGGAGACCGACCTGGCGGCCGGGCGGCTGGACCACCTGCTCGACCTGCACACGACGCCGGGCTGCTCCAACGAGCGCATCCGCCTCTTCCTCGCCCGCGACCTGCGGCCCGCGCCCGCGTCCGGCTTCGAGCGGCACGACGAGGAGGCGGAGCTGCAGGTGCGCCGCTTCCCGCTGGCCGAGGCGATGTCGATGGCCCTGGCCGGCGAGATCACCAACGGCCCGACCGTCGCCGGCATCTTCGCCGCCGCCCACGTGCTCTCCGCGCCGACCACCTGATTCAGAGTGATATGCCCCGGTCCGCGCCACTTGCGGACCGTTTGCTCCCGCGGGCAACGCGGAGGTCGGCGGCTCGCGGGGCTCGCCGAGACCCCCGACCTCCGCTGCCGACTCCGCGCATCAAGCCCTTAGGCGCCCGCCACCCGTTTCGCCCGCTCTTGCCGCCAGTTCCCCATGATCGGTGTCCAGCCCTCACGCGACGCTTGAGATCGTGGTCGTTTACTGCCCCTGGAGGGGCAGCAGAAGTCCACGATCCGCAGGCCGGACGTCCGATCATGGCGCATCGACATGCCGACCCGGCGCTCCGGGCGCAACGACGCCGCCCGCATGGCCCCGGGTCGTTTGCTGTTAGCCCTGCGGTCGGCAGGCGAAGACCGCAGCCACTGCTCCACCGGCACCGGCCACCTTCATCCCGTCCAGCAGCGCACGCGGCCACGTATTTGAGCGCGATCCCGACCAGTGCCAGCCACCGGTCGTGGCTGCGCCCTGGATCGGCTCGGGTGGCGTGCGACCAACCGCGGCGGGAGAGGGGTGTCGCACCGAACCCGGTAACCACTCGTCCCGTATTCGCTCGCTCGCGGCCTGGATGCTTCGCGCCGATCAAGGAGCTCAGCCGCCGGCACGAGACGCGAACCGTGGCCTTGACGCGTTCGAGGACGGTCCGCCGACACGTGCGGCCCGGGCGGTTACGGCTCCAAGATCTGTGGCCGGCAGGCATCGGGCTGGACGCCCGGATCGGCTCGGTCAGCCCGGTTGTCGGGATCTTTCTTCGGAGCGGGTTGGCGTCAGCAGTTGCGGGCGCGTCGCCGGGTGGGCGCATTGGTGCGCCCAGCTTGAGAGCGTCCCCGCGACCGGGAACCCCGCCCAAGGTCGCGCTCAGCACCGACCTCGCGGGGCGGGCTCGGAACGCGGCGCCGGTGGCCGGGCCCACCTGCGCGGCGCGCTGGCCCGGGGGAGGCGGCGCACTCGCCGACCCGGCCCGGGCTCGCCGCAGGCGGTGGGGTGGACCGTGACCCGGTGCGGGCGGTGAGGCCGCGGGAGCAACGGTCTGGACCACGGCGGACGCCGCGGTAGCTCAAAGCCGCACGACGCAGAGCCGCCGGCCCGCGAAGGCCGGCGGCTCTTGAGGATGGGCGGGTTGGTCAGCTGTCGCGGAGCACGCGGCCCTGGGCGTCGGTGCCCCCGTTGACCAGGATGAGGATGCCGTCGATCAGGCCCCACAGGCCGCCCAGGCCACAGGTGAGGACGCCGACCAGGAGCTGGCCGACGGCGAGGCCGGTGTGGCCCGTGTAGAAGCGGCCGACGCCGAAGGTGCCAAGGAAGATGCCGAGCAGGCCGGCGACGAGCTTGCTCTTGTCCGAGTAAACGACGCCGGGCTGGCCGTACTGCTGCGGCTGGCCGTACTGCGGCTGCTCGGGGTATTGCGGCTGGTACGGAGGAGTGGTCATGAGGCGCCACCATAGTGATCCAAGCCGAATGTGTCGGGAGCAGGGTCCACTCTGTGAGACGGTAGGCTGAGAATTGTGTCCGATCGGGTAGTGCCGGCGGCTGACAGTTCGTCAGCTTGGGTATTCACCGGCTGTCATCATGTCGCCTGATCCCGGAAACGGTCCGGCCCTAGACTGCCGCCGTCGGCGGCGCCGGCCGTCACCAGCGGCGGGCCGCGCGCCGGCCGGGTGCCGGAGTCTGGAGGGCGTCCGAGGGTAAAGCGACAGAGCGTGACAGCGGCGCGGGATCGCGGCGGCAATGGGGCCGTCGCGGCCATAGCCCGGGGGCGCCGCCCCGGGGAAAGGTACTGGCATCGTGAAGGTCGGAATCCCACGCGAGGTGAAAAACCACGAGTACCGCGTGGCGATCACCCCAGCGGGCGTCAACGAGTTCGCCCGCGCTGGCCACGAGGTCTACGTCGAATCCGGCGCCGGCCTCGGGTCCTCCATCACCGACGACGAGTTCGCGGCGGCGGGCGCGCGGATCCTGCCCACGGCGGACGACGTGTGGGGCACCGCGGAGCTGGTGCTGAAGGTCAAGGAGCCGATCGCCGAGGAGCACCACCGCATGCGGGCGGGGCAGGTGCTGTTCACGTACCTGCACCTCGCGGCCTCCAAGGAGTGCACCGACGCGCTGCTGGACCGCAAGGTGACCGGCATCGCGTACGAGACGGTCGAGACCGCCGACCGCGCCCTCCCGCTGCTCGCGCCGATGTCCGAGGTGGCGGGACGGCTCGCGCCGCAGGTGGGGGCGTACCACCTGATGCGCCAGGGCGGCGGCCGGGGGGTGCTGATGGGTGGCGTCTCCGGCGTGTACGCGGCGAAGGTCGTGGTCATCGGCGCCGGCGTCTCCGGCATGAACGCGGCGGCCATCGCGCTCGGCATGCAGGCCGAGGTGCTGCTGCTCGACCGCAACATCAACAAGCTGCGCCAGGCCGACGCGATCTACCAGGGGCACCTGCAGACGGTGGCCTCCAACGCCTACGAGGTGGAGCGCGCGGTCCTCGACGCCGACCTGGTCATCGGCGCGGTGCTCGTGCCCGGCGCGAAGGCACCCACGCTCATCTCCAACGAGCTCGTCTCGCGCATGAAGCCCGGCAGCGTGCTTGTCGACATCTCCATCGACCAGGGCGGCTGCTTCGAGGACTCGCGGCCGACCACGCACGCCGACCCGGTGTACAAGGTGCACGACTCGGTCTTCTACTGCGTGGCCAACATGCCCGGCGCGGTGCCGCACACCAGCACGTACGCGCTGACCAACGTCACCCTGCCCTACGCGCTGGAGCTGGCCAACCACGGCTGGCGCGAGGCGCTGCGGCGCGACCCGGCGCTCGCGCTCGGCCTCAACACGCACGACGGCCACGTGACCTACGGCCCGGTGGCCGAGGCGCACGGGATGGCGTCGGTGCCGCTGGAGGAGGTACTCGCATAACGGCGCTGGTCAAAGCGGTGCGGACCTACCTGGACCACCTCACGGTGGAGCGTGGGCTGTCCGTGAACACGCTCACCTCGTACCGGCGGGACCTGGACCGCTACGCGACCACCTTGGCCGCGGGTGGCGTGACCGACCTGGCGTCGGTCACGCCCGCCCACGTCACCGGCTACGTCGCCACCCTGCGCGGCGGCGACGCCGACCACCCGCCACTGTCCGCGGCCTCCGCGGCGCGCGCGACCAGCGCGGTGCGCGGCCTGCACCGCTTCGCGGTGCGCGAGGGCCTGGTGGCCGACGACGTGAGCCGCGACGTCCGCCCGCCGGTCCCGCCCCGCCGGCTGCCCAAGGCGCTCGACGTGTCCGATGTGGAACGGTTGCTCGCGGCCGCGGGCGAGGCCAGCGCATTGGAGGTACGCGACCGCGCGCTCCTGGAGTTCCTGTACGGCACCGGGGCGCGCATCTCCGAGGCGGTCGGCGCCGCCGTGGACGACCTCGACCTCGACGAGGGGACCGCGCTGCTGCACGGCAAGGGCGGTCGCACGCGGCTGGTGCCGATGGGCGGGTACGCGTGCACCGCGCTGCGCGCCTACCTCGGCGGGGCGCGGATCGAACTGGCCGCGGCCGGGCGGGGCACGCCCAAAGTCTTCCTGAACTCCCGCGGCGGGCCGCTGTCCCGCCAGAGCGCGTGGACGATCCTGCACCGCACCGCCGGCCGCGCGGGACTGCCGGTCGAGGGGGCGCGGGCGGTGTCGCCGCACACGCTCCGTCATTCGTACGCCACGCACCTGCTGGACGGCGGCGCCGACGTGCGGGTCGTGCAGGAGCTGCTCGGCCACGCGTCGGTGACCACGACCCAGGTGTACACATTGGTGACGGTCGAACGGCTGCGCGAGGTGTACGCCACGGCGCATCCGCGGGCACGGTGAGCGGGCTTAACGTTTGCGCTGGTGTCGCGGGTGCACTGCGGTGCGTGCCGCGGGCTAAACTGAGTCACCGCTCAGTCATTCCCGCAAACAATGAGCGGCGACGGCTGACCCCCTCCATCCATTGGAGGGGGTCGCTTGCTCTCCGGGTGCCGGAACCGGTGCGCAGGGTGATGTCGCATGCGCCCCTTGCTATCGTGCCGAGCGCCACCGTGGCCGTTTCCACCACTGCGGCCGCGCGTTGGTTAGTGTGGAGCGGCCGCCCATGGCCGGAGTGTCGCCCCAGCCTGAGCAGGGACGTGGCGTACAGTCGGGCAACGGCCCTGGGCTCGTGTGGCGGCGCAGCGGGGGTTCGGTCGGCTCCGGCGCCGAGCAGTCGTCGGGAGGGGCGCACAAGGCCATGGCTGGTAACGGTGAGCGGGTCGAGTCGTGGACCTCGACGCTGCGCGCGGAACAGCACGCGATGGACCTGGGCGCCGAGCTTGGTCCAGCCGACCCCGCGGCGTACACGATGCGCCGGCCCATCCCCGAGCCCATGCCCGCCGACCGCCACGGCCCCGCGCGCATCATCGCGCTGGCCAACCAGAAGGGCGGCGTCGGCAAGACGACCAGCACGATCAACCTGGGCGCGGCACTGGCTGAGTACGGGCGCAAGGTGCTGCTCGTCGACTTCGACCCGCAGGGCGCGCTCTCCGTCGGCCTCGGCGTCAACCCGCACAACCTCGACCTGTCCGTCTACAACCTGCTCATGCAGGACGACGTGACCGCCGAGGACGTGCTCATCAAGACCGACGTGGCCGGCCTCCACCTGCTGCCGGCCAACATCGACCTCTCCGCCGCCGAGATCCAGCTGGTCAACGAGGTCGCGCGGGAGATGGCGCTCGCGCGGGTGCTGCGGTCGGTGCGCAAGGAGTACGACTACATCCTCATCGACTGCCAGCCCTCGCTCGGCCTGCTCGCCATCAACGCGCTCACCGTGTCGCACGGCGTGCTGATCCCGCTGGAGTGCGAGTTCTTCAGCCTGCGCGGCGTGGCGCTGCTGCTCGACACGATCGACAAGGTGCGCGAGCGGCTCAACTTCGACCTGGAGCTCGAGGGCATCCTCGCCACCATGTACGACAGCCGCACCACCCACTGCCGCCAGGTGCTGCAGCGTGTGGTCGAGGCGTTCGGCGACAAGGTGTACCAGACCGTGATCACCAAGACGGTCAAGTTCCCCGAGTCGACGGTGGCCGGCGCACCGATCACGACGCTCGACCCGGCCTCGTCGGGCGCGCGCAACTACCGGCAGCTGGCCCGCGAGGTCATCGCCGCACAGGCGGAGAGGTAACCTCCCGAGGCGATGACGTCGACCGTGGAATACGGTCAGGTGGTGGACGAGCCGGTCAGTGAAGTTCCCAACGGGAAGTTCACCGTGCGGCTGGAAAACTTCACCGGGCCCTTCGACCTGCTCCTCCAGCTGATCGGCAAGCACAAGCTGGACGTGACCGAGGTGGCGCTGCACAAGGTCACCGACGAGTTCATCGCGTACATCCGGGGATGGGCGACGACTGGGACCTGGACGAGGCCAGCGAGTTCCTCATCATCGCCGCCACCCTGCTCGACCTCAAGGCCGCCCGCCTGCTGCCGGCCGCCCAGGTCGAGGACGAGGAAGACCTGGCGCTGCTGGAGGCGCGCGACCTGCTGTTCGCGCGGCTGCTGCAGTACAAGGCGTTCAAGGAGGCCGCCGCGCACATCGCGGTGATGGAGACCGCCGGCGCCCGCCGCTACCCGCGCGCGGTGGCGCTCGAACCCCGCTACGCCGACGCCCTGCCCGACCTCGTGCTCGGCATCGGCCCCGAACGCCTCCTCCGCCTCGCGATCAAGGCCCTCACCCCCAAGCCGGTGCCGGTGGTCTCGATCGCCCACGTACACGACGTCAAGGTCAGCGTCCGCGAGCACGCCGCCTTGCTCCGCGACCGGCTGCGGGTGGCGGGGACCGCGACGTTCCGCGTGCTGTGCGCCGACTGCCAGTCGACGCTGGAGGTGGTCGCGCGCTTCCTGGCGCTGCTGGAGCTTTATCGCGAGGGCTTGGTGGGCTTCGCCCAGGTGCAGGCGCTGGGGGAGCTGACGGTCCGCTGGACCGGGGGTGACGATGTGGGCGGCGATCTGGAGATCGACGAGTACGCCGGGTCCCCGGACGCGGCCGCCGCGCCGTCCTCCTCGCCCTCCGAGTCGGACGCGGAGGCTGGTCCGTCGCCGTCTGATGGCGCGGCTTCGTCGTCCCCGCCCTCTCTGTCGGACGCTGCGGCTTTGCCGTCCTCGCTCGCTTCGTCGGATGCTGTGGCTGCTTCGTCGTCCTCGTCCTTGCCGTCGGGTGCTGCGGCTTCGCCCTCGTCGGACGCCGAGCCTTCGTCGCCGCCGTCGGACAGTGCGGCTTTGCCGACCTCGCTCTCTTCGTCGGATGCTGTGGCTTTGCCGTCCTCGCTCTCTTCGTCGGGTGTTGTGGCTTCGGATGACTCGGGCCTGGGTGCGTCGGACGGTGTGGCTTCGTCCTCGCCCACGTCGTCGGATGCTGAAGTTTCGGATGGCCCGGATGCGTCGGACGGTGTGACTTCGTCCTCGCTCTCTTCGTCGGATGCTGAGGCTTCGGATGGCCCGGCTTCGTCGGGGGATGCTGCTTCGGGAGTGGAGATCGCGGGCTCCAATGCTGGTGATGATGTGAAGGAGCCGCAGTGACGGGTGACGAGCGGCGCGAAACGCTCGCCGACCAGGCCGCCGCCTGGGTGCCGCCGTGGGAGCGTCCCACGCCAGACGTTGCGTCCGATGTGGACGCCCCGACCGCGGACGACGACGATGCGGGTGTGACCCCACCGCCGGGGGTCGGTGCTGCGTCGGACAAGGCCCCGAACGGTGCGCCGACCCCAGGCGCTGATCCAGCCGGAGACGTCCAGCTCCCGGCAGACGGTCTGCCGCCTGCCACCGCCGAGCCATCTGCTGACACTGAGCCCCCGTCCGAGGGCGCGCCCGCTGCGGACGCCGAGCCGGCGCCGGTGGACGAGCCCGAGCCGACCCCCTCGATCGACGGCGAGCCCGAATCCTCTGTCGACGGCGAGTCGACAGACGACACGGAGTTGGCGGCGGCGCCGCACGCCCCACCTGTCGCGGACGGGGCGGCGGCGGCCCCAGAGTCGCCGGCGGTTGTTGAGCCGCTCGCAGCCCCCGACTCGTCCGCCGAGACCGGGCCCGACATGGACGCCTCCGCCGCCGAGCCCGACACGGACGCCTCGGCCGCCGAGCCAGACACGGACGTCCCCGCCGACGCTGAGCCAGGCGCGGACGCCGACGCCGCCCCGACCGCCGAGTCCGACCCGGACACCGCAGCCCGGACGGACGACGAGCCGGCCGACGAGCCCGACCACGCCATCGAAACCGACCCAGCCGCGACGGGCGGCCCAGCCGCGACGGGCGGCCCAGCCGCGACGGGCGGCCCAGCCGCGACGGGCGACCAGGCCGCGACGGGCGAGCAGGCCGCGACGGGCGAGCAGGACGACCAGGCCATGACGGGCGACCACGCCATGACGGGCGACCCGGCCGCGACGAGCGACCTAGCCGTGGCCGACGACCAGGCCGCAACGGAGGACCCAGCCGCGACGGGCGAGCAGGCTGTGACGGGCGACCCAGCCGCGACAGACGACCTGGCCGCGGCCGACGGCGACGCGCAGGCGACACCCGAGCCCGCCGCGACCACTGGACCCTCCATGGGCGATGAGCCTTCACCCGCGGAGGTCCCGGCCCTCGATGCCGCGCTGCCGTCGGACCGCGAGCCCACCCCGGTCGACACCCCGACACCGCTCGGTGCCCCGCCCAGCCCGAAGCCGAAGCCGACCCAGCAGCCGAAGCCGCCCCAGCAGCCGCGGCGGCGCCCGTGCCCGCGGACGCCAAGCAAACCGCCGCCAGCACGGACGCCGCGCGCCCGGGCGGCGAGCCGCAAGCGGCCGTCGAAGACCAGTCTGCCCTCGCGCTCATCGACGACGCCGAGCTGAAAGGCGCGCTCGAAGCGATCCTGCTTGTTGTCGACGAGCCGGTCACCGAGATCGTCCTGGCGCAGATCCTGGAGCAGCCCACCGAGCGCATCGGCGCCGCGCTCATCACGGTGTCGGAGGGTTACACGGCGGCCGGCCATGGGTTTGACCTGCGGAAGGTCGCGGGCGGGTGGCGGCTCTACACCCGCCCCGAGTACGCGCCCTACGTCGAACGCTTCGTCCTCGACGGCCAGTCGGTGCGGCTGACCCAGGCGGCCCTGGAGACGCTCGCCGTCGTGGCGTACAAGCAGCCGGTCACCCGTTCGCGCATCTCGGCGATCCGGGGGTCAACTGCGATGGCGTCATCCGTACCCTGGTGTCCCGGGGTTTGGTGGAGGAATGTGGCACGGAGCCGGAGTCGGGCGCGTTCCTGTACCGGACGACCACCTTGTTCCTCGAAAAGCTCGGCATGAACTCGATCAATGACTTGCCGCCGCTCGCCCCGTTCCTGCCTGACGATGTCGAAGAGGTCGCGGATGCCGCCCAGTGAGCGCCTCCAGAAGATCCTCGCCGCGGCCGGCGTGGGGTCGCGGCGAGCCAGCGAGGACCTGATCGCGCGCGGGCGTGTGGTGGTCGACGGGCGGGTGGCCCGCCTCGGCGACAAGGTGGACCCCGAGACGGCGGAGATCTACGTCGACGGGCAGCGGGTGGTCGCCGACACGCGGCTGGCCTACCTGGCCATGAACAAGCCGCGCGGCGTCGTCTCCACCATGGCCGACGAGCGCGGCCGTGAGGCGATCTCGGACTATCTGGGTACGGTCGAGCAGCGGGTCTACCACGTCGGCCGCCTCGACGCCGACAGCGAAGGGCTGCTGCTGCTCACCAACGACGGCACGCTCGCGCACCGGCTGATGCACCCGTCGTACGGCGTGCCGAAGACCTACCTCGCCGAGGTGGCGGGGCCCCTGCCGCGCGCGGTCGGGCGCCGGCTGCTGGCCGGGGTGGAGCTCGAGGACGGGCCGGCGAAGGTGGACGCGTTCAAGGTCGTCGACACGCTGGGCCGCACCGCGCAGGTGGAGATCACGCTCCACGAGGGACGAAACCACATCGTGCGGCGACTGATGGAGGAGGCCGGCCATCCGGTGTCCCGCCTGATCCGCACCGCGATCGGGCCGATCAAGCTCGGCGACCTGAAGGTGGGGCGCACACGGCGCCTCTCCAACCCGGAGGTCGCGTCCCTCTTCCGCGCCGTCGAGAAACAATCCTCCGCGGACCAACCCGACGAGGACTGAGCCAAAGAAACCCAAGCCGACGAAGGCTCAGCCGACATAGACCAGACCGCCGAAGACCAAGCGAGGCATCAGCGCCGCGCCATGCGGCGTACCGTGCTGTCCCGGTCGGTGGCTTCGAGCAGAACGGCGGCGCGGCGCGGCGGCATCGCGTGCAGCGCACGGACGGCTTTCGCCGGGTCCATCCATTCGAGCAGCCGCCCGGCGACCCACACCAGCACCGTCTCGTCGTTTTCGGTCGCGTCCATGACGCGCGACAGCAAGGTCGCCGCCCGCCGGCTGCTCATCGCGTCCAGCAACGCGCCGCCGATGTTTCTCCGCACCGTTGTGATCAGCTGTACCGCCACCGCTTCGGAAACGTGGAACAGCAGGTCGCTGCCGATCTCCGTGCGGTCGGGAACCATCGCCGACACGACAGCGTTCGGCTGCGACAGCAAGGGCAGAAGCTCGCCCGCCAAGCGTCGGGGCAGCGCGGCGACGATGGGTACGGTCTCGTTCAAGCGGGTGGACGCCAGGAGCAGCGCCGCTTGTGAGGCGTCGAGGCGGGACAGGACACGTGCGGCGACCGCCGGGTCAGCCGCGGTCAGAAACCCGGTCACCGTCGCCAGGCTGAGGCCGGGAAGCAGAGCAGCCGCGCGTTCGGCCGGGAGTTCGCGTAGCAGGGCGAGCAGTCGCGGGCGCGCGAGCCGGTTGAGGACACGCACGTGAAGGTGTGACGGTAGGCGGAGAAGGAGGTCGGCGGCGCGGCTACCGGGAATCTCGGACAGTAGCCGCACGACCTCCGCTTCGGTGAGGCCGGACAGGTCGTCGACCGCCACGGTGACGGTGACGCCGAGGCGCTCGCGGGCCTGGCGGGGGTCGGCTCGCCTGCGGCGGTGTGCGATCTGGCGGCACCTGTCGGAGCAGTAGATGGGCGGGCGGCCCCGAGGCATCGGCCGCACCGGCCCGCCACACGTGCGGCAGGCGATGGCGGTGAGCGCACCGAGCCGGCGGGCGAGCTTTTCCAGGTCCGGCGATGACGACACCGAAAGGATGCCCACCTCTTCGACCAGCCGGCGCAGCAGCCGGTCTGACGACGCGTCGGCCGTCCGCACGATGCGTCGAAGCTCTGTCAACGGCCGGCCGGTGGGAATGCGGAGTGTCGCCAACGGAACGCCGAACCCGACGTGGGACAGATAGACCTGGCGTTCGACGTCCGTCCCGAGGCTGTCGAGGATCTGGAGGATCAGCTCCATGGTCATCCCGAGCCGCTCGGCCGAGGTCGCGCTGTCCGCGGTGGGGTCGATGCCGCTCCAGTGCTTCACGGCTGCCTCCCTCCACTGTCGGGCTGCGCCCCCGGATCGCCGACGATCCCGTCACCGCCACCGGTTCGCGCGGATCCGCGCCCGCCCGTTGCCAAGTCGGCGATCCGGGTCGCTTTGCTGAGGAGGTTCGGGATGCCGCCCATGATTCGAGGGATGTCTTTCTGCGCCGCGCGAGTGATCGCCCACTTGGCTGGGAGCAGCACGATCAGCACGATCGCCGCCACAGCGGCGAGCCATGCGATCAACGCGATGGCGGCGAACCACAGCCAGTGGTCGCCGGGGCCGGGACCGTTCACGCCTACCTCCGTTGACACGACGAAGCCCTCGGCGACAGGCGCCGAGGGCTTGAGATTGGGTGCGGAAATGAAGAACGCCCCAGCCAGCCGGCTTGGGGCGCTTGCGGAGGACGCAATGGTCCTACCGAGATAGAGGTTACGACGTGCGCCCGAAGATCGCAACGAGAGGCGATTTACCAGCTCAGGCGGGTTGTGAAACCAAGACCCCGTGCTTTGCGGATTTTTCTTTTTCGTGACCGGAAGTGGAGTAGTACCTCACTGTTTTGTGCGCCCGCTGCCGGCTCTGAGCTGCGCAAACGTCGCACCGCCAGGGCGAGGAACGCGGCCGCGGCCGCGGAGCCGGCGTCGTAGCCCACCACGCCGGCCCGCGGCCGCGGACAGCGGCTATACGTCGAACACGTCGATCCGGTTCACACCCAGGTGCTTCAGGCAGATTTGCCCGCGTCCGCGCCAGCTGCGGACCGCATGCTCCCGCGGGCACCGCTGCGGCCGGCGGCTCGCGGGGCTCGCCGAATTCCCCGGCCTCCGCTGCCGGGTCCGCGGGCCAAGCCCCACACCGTCAATGGTCGGCGATGACGGCGGCGAGCGTCTCCCAGTCGCGCTCGGGGGAGACGCGGTCGTCCGGGCGGTCGGCGAGGGGGTCGAGCACCACGTAGGCGGCGCCCAGCTCGATCAGCGTGGCCAGGTCGCCGCGGATCTGTTGGAGGCTGCCGCGGCCGAACGGGCGCCCGGTCTCCAGCAGGTTGCCGTCGGTGAGCTGGGCGCGCATCCGGGGCAGAAGGCGGGCACCGGCCGGCCCTGGCGGTCGGCCTCTTCGCGGAGGGCGGGCAGGGTGGCCTGGACGCGTTCGATGTCGAGCTGGTTGGGGTGCCAGGCGTCGCCGAACTGGACCGTGCGGCGCACCGCCGCCGGGCCCCAGCCGCCGATCCACAGTGGTGGGTGGGGGCGCGGGCGGCGCGGGGGCCGGTGGAGACGTCGCGGTACCGGACGTAGCGGCCGTCCAGCGAGACCACGTCGTTGGTCCAGGCGTCGGTGATGGCCGTCAGGTACTCGTCGGTCATCCGGCCCCGCTCGCGGAACGGCGCGCCGACCGCGGCGAACTCGGGCTCCGACCAGCCCACGCCGGTGCCGAGGATGAACCGGCCGCCGGTGAACTGGTCGATGTTGTTGGCCATGCGCGCGACGAGCAGCGGGTGGCGGTACGGCACGATCGTGACCGTGGTGCCCAGCTCCAGCCGCTCGGTGAGCCCGCCCAGCCACGCCAGCGTCGTGAACGGGTCGTAGAACGGCGACGGGTACAGGTCGGTGACGTCCGGTGTGGGCGCCACGTGGTCGGAGACCATCGCCAGCTCGAAGCCGTGCGACTCGGCGAACCGCACCCACCCGAGCAGGATGTCGGGCGTCGCGTGCGGCCCGAAGTTGGGGACGAACACGCCCAGCTTCGTCATGCGCGGCCTTCCAGATAGCGGCGGAACGGCTCGTCGGCACCCTCGGTGGGCACGTGGACGATCTGGTCGGGCGCCGCCTCGCGGAACAGTCGCTGCATGCTCACCAGCAGCTCACCATGCACCGGCGGGGCCGGGTAACCGAGGTCGGGCACCCACTCCTTGGGCGCGGCGTAGTAGATCCGCTCGACGCCGGCGGTGGCGGCGACCGCGTGGCAGATGGCGCACGGCTCGCAGCTGGACACCACGATCGCGCCGGTGACGTGCACCTCGCCGACCGCGGCGCAGGCGGCGCGGACGGCCGTGACCTCGGCGTGTGCGGCCGGGTCGCGGTCGCGCAGGGCGGTGTTGACGCCGGTGGCGAGCACCTCGCCGTCGCGCACGACAAGCGCGCCGAACGGCAGCTGGCCGGCCGCGGCGTTGTCCGAGGCGAGCCGCACCGCGCGGGCCGCGAGCTCTTCGACGGTCGCCATGCGCTCAGACCACCCACGGGGCGAGCGCGGCGAGTGCGGCGCCGCGCGCGCCGGCCATGTCGAGGTCGGGCACCAGCGCGAACGTGGTCGCCTTCGCCTGCTCCTCACGCAGGTGGGTGTGCTCCCGCACCCGGTCGAGGAACCAGTCGCGGAAGTCGGGGGCGGCCTCGACCACACCGCCGCCGACGAAGTACGCGTGCGGGTCGGTGAAGTTGGCCGCGATCGTGAACAGGCGCCCCAGCGCCGCCGCCTGCTGCTCGAAGATGGCGCGGGCCAGCGGGTCGCCGCGCTCGCCGAGGCCGCGGACCAGCTTGGCCGCCTGCTTGATCGGCAGGGTGGCCAGCTCGTGGTCGGGGTAGCGGGTCAGCCAGTACGGCAGCAGGTTTTTCATGATGCCGGTCAGCGACGCGACGCTCTCCACGTCGCCGGAGAAGCCGCAGTTGCAGGCGGGCACCGGCTGGCCGTCGGCGAGCAGCCCGTGCATCGGGATGTGCACGTGCCCGAGCTCGCCGGCCATCCCGGTCGCACCCTTGACGACCTGGCCGGACTCGATGACGCCGCCGCCCAGCCCCGTGCCGACGATCGCGGAGATCGAGGAGCGGCGCGCCGAGTCGGCGCCGAAGTGGACCACGTGCGCGTACAGGGCGGCCGCGTTGCCGTCGTTGTTGTAGACGACCGGCAGGTCGAGGCGCTGTTCGAGGGCGGTGCGGATGTCGAAGCCGTACCACTCCGGCAGCGCGAAGTTGGTCGCGCCCTTGGCGGACAGCACCCCCTCGGCGCTGGACGGGCCGGGCGTGTCCAGGCCGACCGCGCGCACCGCGCCGCGGTCATTGCCGGTCAGCTCCAGCACCACGTCGACGGAGCGGGTGAGGGCGTCGAGCGCCGCGGCCGGGCCGTCCAGCACGCAGCTGGGCGTCTCCACGAGCCGGTCCACCAGAAACCGGCCGGACTCGTCCACCACCGTGGCATTCGTCGCCGTGCCGCCGACGTCCAGGCCGACGACGACACCAGTCGCAATGGATCGCACGTGAATGATCCTACGGACATCCGCTGGCGGCGGAAGAGCAGAAGATCAGCGCTCGGCGTGGTACGCGAGCCCGACCGCGCCGTACGCACGCACGGTGACCCGCCAGCCGCGCGCCGCGAGCCACGCGGTCAGGACCGGACGGTGGTACACGGACGAGGTGAACGGGGCGGCCGTGAAATGTACCCCCTCGTCGTCGGTGACCAGGTCCCCTTCGAGGCCGCAGGCGCGGTAGTAGTCGGCGCGGACGGCCGCCGCGCGGGCCGAGGTGTCGTAAGTGAGCACGAGCGCGTCCGCGCCGGTCGCGGCCACCACGTCGAGCGCACGGCCGGGCTCGGGCAGGTCGCCGAATACGTTGAACGGGAAGCCGACCACCAGCGGCCGGCCGGGCAGCGACAGCTTGCCGAGGTCGACCACGTCGGCGCGCACCGCCGCGCCGCCGGCCGCCCGGGTGGCCGCCACGGCACCCTCGGCAAGATCTATGCCCAGGTAGTCGGGCGGGGCCACCGGGCGCAGCAGCGAGCCGTCGGCGCAGCCGACTTCGACCAGGCCGGTGTACCCGCCCAGCAGGCTCGCGGCGAGGCGACGCTCGGCTTCCAGGTGGGCCCGCACGGCCGGCGGCCGGGTCGTGATGATCCGCTCCCAGCTCTGCTCGAAGAAGCCGGCGAGCGAGCGGGTCGCCTGCTCAGTAGACACGGCCACCGGGCTGCGCGCCGCGGTCCGGGCGGAGCAGGGAGAGGCCGCCGTCCTCGGCCGGCACGCCGAGGATGAGCGCCTGCGACTTGAAGCCGGCGATGTTTTTCTCCGGCATGTTGACCACGCCGACGACGAGCGTGTCGAGCAGGTCCTCGGCCCGGTAGTCACTGGCCGCCTGCATGCTGGACCAGCGCTCGCCCACCTCCGGGCCGAAGTCGACGAGCACCTTGTAGCTGGGCGTGCGCGCCCGCGGAAACTCCTCGACCTTGCGGATCCGGCCGGCCCGCATCTCCACCTTGGCGAAGTCGGGGTACTCGATCTGCTCGTCCGTCACGGATCTCAGTGTGCCAGCGGCGGGCCAGCCTCGCTCTGGGCGGCGCGCGGCACCAGGCGGAGGATGACCTTCTTGTCGTGGCTGGTGCCGTACTTGGCGTCGAAGAGCGCCACCACGGTCGCGCGGCGGGAGGCGTCGTGCAGGTCGAGGCGTACCAGATCGAACACCGCTGCCGGCCCGCCGCCCACCGCGAGGCTGAGCCGCCGCGCGCCGTGGTCGGTCAGGTGGTCCAGCAGCGCCGAGCCGTCGACGAACCAGTCCTCCTCGAGGCGGATGAAGTGCGCCTCGCTGGTCGCCAGCTCGGCGGCGTCGAGCCGCACGGTCACCGACAGCGTCATGAAGTCCTCCATGCGCCGCGTCGTGCCGTCCGTCCACAGCTCCTCGAAGCGGCTGGCCACGAACTCGCCCAGCGGGCTGGACATGAAGGCCTCGATCTGCCGCGCGTCGTAGGCCCGCACGCCGACCGGGAAGAACGAGATGTAGGCCTTCTCGTCCCACCGGTACAGCTGGATGGAGGGGGAGGCGTCGTAGACGCGGACCTGCAGCTGGCGGGCGGTGAGGGGGTCGAGGGCGCGGCGCAGGTGGTACAGGTGGCGCAGGTTATCCATGATCAGTACTGGGACCTGGGTGTGGTGCAGTTCCTCCGCCCGCTGCTCGGCCGCCGACGACTCCGGGTCCAGCAGCAGGATGCGCACCCCGACCCCGTTGCGCAGGGCGAGCGTGACCGCGGCAAGGAAGCGGTCGCGGTTGCGCTCCTCCAGCAGGCCGGTCCAGGTCTCCAGGATGTCGACCTCGGTCTGCGCGGCCGCGATGTGCGAGACGAGCTGGTCGTGGTTGAGCGTGCGGTGCTGCTCGACCGCGTTGCGCCGCATATCCTCGAAGATCGGGTCGAACACGACGAACGACAGCGCCACCATGATCAGGCTCGCGCCGAGGTTGACCAGGATCTCCTGCCCGTACCCCGCGACGTCCTTGCCCGCGACCAGCAGTGTGACGCCCGCGACCCCGAGCAGCAGGGCAAGGACGATCTGCCGACGCCGCGAGCGCACGAAAAGCCCGACCGCCGACCGCATCCGGTAACCCTCCCCAGGGGCAGATTTCGTTGCAGCGTACTCACTGAAGCCCTCTGACCGGTGCTGCCGGCATGCGCGTCCGGGCGACCGGGCATGATTAAGGGTGGCTTTTGGTTGTCCTGCGCGTTGGGGCAGCGTGAGCGAGCGTCCCCCGCGGAGGCCGCCCACGACGGCGCTCAGCGAGCGAACTATGGAGGATTGGGTGTCACAGATGGTGGGTTCCGGGCGGTGTGTGGTGGCCGTGGACGGCCCGTCCGGTTCGGGAAAGTCCACCGTCTCCCGCCGGCTCGCCGCGGCGCTTGGCGCGCAGTACCTGGACACCGGCGCGATGTACCGGGCCGTGACCTGGGCGGCGCTCGACTCCGGCATCGACCCGCAGGACGCCGAGGCGGTCGCCAAGGTCGCCGGTGAGCTCGACCTGGAGATCGGCACCGACCCGGACGACCCGTTCACCCGGGTGGGCGGCAGCCCGGTCGACCGCGAGATCCGCGGCCCCGAGGTGACCGGCGCGGTGTCCGCGGTCGCGGCCGTGCCGTGGGTGCGCCAGCTGCTCGTCGCCCAGCAGCGCAAGATCATCGGGGCGGCCGGCCGCATCGTGGTCGAGGGCCGCGACATCGGCACGGTGGTCGCCCCCGATGCCGACCTCAAGGTGTACCTGACGGCGTCCGCCGACGCCCGTGCCCGCCGCCGCAGCGCGGAAAACGCCGCCGACCTGTCCGCCACCGCCGCCGACCTCGACCGCCGCGACCGCCTCGACTCGACGCGCGCGGCCGACCCGTTGCAGCAAGCCGCCGACGCGGTGGTGCTCGACACCACCGAGCTCGGCATCGACGAGGTCGTGACCCGCTTGCGCGCCATGCTCGACCGTTCCCGCGGCGGTGTCGCGTGAGCTCTTCGTTCGGCCCTGTGGCCCTCTGGTTTTTCGGCGGTGTGCTGTGAGTTTGGAAGCTGTCCCCGCCGAAGAGGCCCTGACCGGCCCGGTGCCGGTCGTGGCCGTCGTCGGCCGACCAAACGTCGGCAAGTCCACCCTGGTCAACCGCATCATCGGCCGCCGCCAGGCGGTCGTCGAGGACACGCCCGGCGTGACCCGCGACCGCATCCCGTATGACGCGCAGTGGTCCGGGCGCCAGTTCACCGTCGTCGACACCGGCGGCTGGGAGCCGGACGCCAAGGACCGCGCCGCCGCCATCGCCGCCCAGGCCGAAGCCGCGATCGCCACCGCCGACGTGGTGCTGTTCGTCGTGGACAGCATGGTTGGCGCCACCGACGTCGACGAGGCCGCGGTCAAGATGCTGCGCCGCAGTGCCAAGCCGGTGCTCCTGGTCGCCAACAAGGCCGACAACCAGGCCATCGAGTTCGACTCCGCCGGGCTGTGGTCACTCGGCCTCGGCCAGCCGTACCCCGTCTCCGCCCTGCACGGCCGCGGCTCCGGCGACCTGCTCGACGCCGTCCTCGACGCGCTGCCCGAGCCGCCCCCGGTCACCGAACCCACCGAGCGCGGCCCCCGCCGCGTCGCCCTCGTCGGCCGCCCCAACGTCGGCAAGTCCAGCCTCCTCAACCGCCTGGCCAAGGAGGAGCGCGCGGTCGTCGACTCGGTCGCCGGCACCACTGTGGACCCGGTCGACAGCCTGGTACAGATCGGCGGCGAGACGTGGCAGCTGGTCGACACCGCCGGCCTGCGCAAGCGGGCCGGGCGGGCCAGCGGCACCGAGTACTACGCCAGCCTCCGCACCGCAGGCGCCATCGAGGCCGCCGAGGTCGCCGTCGTGCTGCTCGACGCCAGCGAGCCGATCAGCGAGCAGGACCAGCGCATCCTCGCGATGGTCGTGGAGGCGGGGCGGGCGCTGGTCATCGCGTTCAACAAGTGGGACCTGGTCGACGACGACCGCCGGTACTACCTGGACAAGGAGATCGACCGCGAGCTGCGCCGCATCCCCTGGGCGCTGCGCGTCAACATCTCCGCCAAGACCGGCCGCGCCGTCGACAAGCTCGCGCCCGCGCTGCGCACCGCGCTGGAGAGCTGGGAGACCCGCGTGCCGACCGGGCAGCTCAACCAGTGGCTGACCGCCCTGGTGCAGGCCACCCCCACCCGGTACGCGGCGGCCGCGCCCCGCGCGTGCTCTTCGCCACCCAGGCCGGCACCGGCCCGCCGCGGTTCGTGCTCTTCACGACGGCGCCGCTGGACGCGGGCTACCAGAGGTTCGTGGAGCGCAAGCTGCGCGAGGAGTTCGGGTTCGAGGGCAGTCCGGTCGAGGTGTCGGTACGCCCGCGCAAGCGCACCGGTCCGGGCGGCCGCGGCAAGGCACACGGCTAGGGTCGCGTTTTCACCAGTTTTTCGAGGCGAGCCGGGATCCCGGCGGCGACCCGGCGCCGCCGGTCGTCGTCTGGGCCGGCGAAGCCCGCCCAGGTCCCGCCCGTTCCGGCCCTAGGCTCGCCTTTGCACCAGGAGGCGTGTCCAGGGGCCATGGCGCGCCGCTGAGACCTCGTCGCCGGTGACATCTCGTTGCACGTTGTCGAAGAGGTCGTGCATCAAGTCCTCGTGCAGCCAGCGAAACATGACCGGCCACAGTAGACGCATCCGCCCGCGCGCCCGCCCGGCGAGCGTGTCCACGATGCGGCTGCTCTCCGCGCCGGTCGGCTCCACGAGCAACTCGTGATAGCCGACCAGCCCGATCCGCCGATCGAACGCGAACCGGACGCGCCCCGCCTCCCGCTCCGCGACGTGGTAGCGGATCGGCCCGTGCCCACCGCGCGAGCCGACGGCCAGGCCGCGATCCAGCTCGAGCGCCGGCCACGGCGGCGCGGGCCACAGCACGACGAGCCGATCGAGGGCGGCCGCGGCCTGGGCGGCGGGAACGGGGAGGTGGCGGCTCTGGACATTCAGCATGGTCGGATACCTCCATACGCAAGCGTATGGCTGACTGTACGCCTGCGTATGGTCCGCGCGCGAGTGGGGCCACGGTGGGGCGTGTGCGCGGAGGCGTGGTGGTTGCGCTACGCTGTACCGGCTGCCGCGGGCGTGTACGTTCGACGGCAACGGGACGTGGCGCAGTTTGGTAGCGCACTTGACTGGGGGTCAAGGGGTCGTCGGTTCAAATCCGGCCGTCCCGACGCAGGTGAGGGGCCGTTTCTCGCGATCATGAGACGGCCTCCCGGGGACCATTTGGGGACCGCATCGCACTTAGGTGCTTGGTTAGCGCTTCCCCGGCAGCGGTAATCGAGCGCCGATTCGGATGCAGGTAGCGCTGTGTCGTGGTGAGCGATCCATGTCCGGCGATCTTCTGTAGGACGTGCGTCAGCACTCCCGCGTCAGCCATCCAGGTCAGGCCGGTGTGCCGCAGGTCATGACGGCGTAGGTAGTCGTAGCCGAGCGCGTTGACGACCTCGTCCCAGTGAGTAGCGTCCCGCAGCACAGCCGTACTGATCCGGCCGCCCCGGGGACCGACGAACAGCCGACTGTCAGGCGCGGGGGCCGCGTCGAGCTTGGCGGCGACCATCGGCCGCAGCTCCTCAATGATCGGCACTTCCCGGGCACGTTTGCCCTTGGTGCCCTTGTCGATCAGGCCGCCCGGCCCGGTCGTGGTCTGCCGCCGGACGGTCCAAATCCAGGTCCGGGGGTCGATGTCACCCTTGCGGACACCGGACACCTCGCCGATCCGGGCGGCGGTGCCGCCGGCGAACGTGACCACGTCGCCCCAGCCCGGGTAGTGGCCATGGGACCGCTCGACCAGGGCCGCCGCGAGCGTGGTCAGCGCCGCCCAGTCGGGCAGGGCGAGCGCACGCGGGTCGTCCAGCTCGTCCTCTGCCCGCTGATAGTCCCGCTGCCAGCCGGTGAGCCTTGCCGGGTTGCGGTCGCGGATGCCGTCCCGCACCGCCTGCTCCATCACCCGGACGAGCGCGGCAATACTGTTCTTGACGGTGGAGCGGCTACAGCCGTCCGCGATCCAGCTGTGCACCGCCCGGTCGACCGCGCCGTTGGTGAGCATCCGGACGGGGAGGTGTCCCAGCGTCGGGACGACACGCTTGCGCCACCCTGCCGAGTACGGGTCGAGGGTCTTGCCCTCCAGCCCGCGCATCGCGAGAGTCCACACCGAGTCGCCGTACTGGGCGAGCCGCATCGTCGCGGCGTGCGGGTCCACGCCGCCCTGCGCGGCGAGGTGCATCGCGTCGAGCCACGCCTGAGCCTGTTCGAGCTCTTCGAAGGACTCGGACTTGGACGTGCGCCGGCCTGTGGCCGGGTCGATCCACCGCACGCGGGCCCGGTGGGGCTTCGGACGGCCGGGTCGCACCTCGACGTCAGCCGAGAGACTGACGCCGAGGGGCGGAGTCGACGTGCTCACCGGTCGACCTCAGCCGGGTCGGTGCGGTGCCGGTTGAGCCAGGTACGGACATCGGCCGGGTCATACTTCACGACACGCGGCGAAAGCCGGATGAACGGCGGTCCCTGGACGGGATCAGCCGTGCGCCAGCGACGGACGGTCGACGGGTCTACTTTGACCAGTCGCGCCAGCTCCTCAGTGGTCATCAGACCACCGAAGGGGTCGGCAACCTCAGTAGTCAAGGGGTGCTCCTCAATCGTCGGTTCGGCGTCAAGGCTGGCTTGACGGTGTTCTTGCGAACGCGGTTCGGTCCTAGGCGGCTGCTGGGGCCGGGGTTTGTTCGTGTTCGCGGGCGAGTGCGGCGGAGGTGTTGGCGAGCATGGCGTCGGCGGTGGTGTGCCATCCGGCGCCGACGAATTGGAGGAAGTTGACCACCAGCGTCGTGTCCTGGGCCGTTGTCTCGGCTTGGGTTTCGGGTCCGGTGGTTTGGGTGCGGCGGTAGATGAGGCGTTGTTGGCGCAGGATGGTGAAGGTGATCGAGTAGCGGCGGGATTTGGTGAGGAAGTGGCCGCCGAAGCCGAGCATGTGTGCCCAGCGGCGTAGTCGTCGCCAGTCGCGTGTGGCGCCGAGTTGCCAGCAGGCTTCCACGAGTCGTTCGGTGTGGCTGCCGTCCCCGTCCGCGTACAGGTTGACCGTCTCGTCAGTCAGGCGTGCCGAGGTATGCCCAGTCGCCTCGGTGGACTTGGTGGCGTACTTGGCCACGTACGCGGCGACCTGCGCGTCGGTGATCTGCCCGTGCCCGCTCACCGTGATGACCTTGGTCAGCACCTGATCACCCCAGCCGATAAGCCAACCGTCCGGGCGGGTCGGGTGCGGGTCGGTGGTGAACGCGACGGTGCGGGCGGCGTGGTCGATGGCCGCTTTGAGGTCGTCGGCGTCCAGGCCGGCAGGTGGCGGCAGGATGCGGGTGGGGTCAGTGGGGTCGCGGCCGTCGATGCGGACGATGGCGTGGAAGTGCACGACGCCGCGTCGCTGCATTTCGGAGGCTTTGCCGAAGGAGAGCCGGAACGGCGGCAGCCGACGCACCCGCACCTTCCCACCGCTGACGTGGTAGTCCAGCACGTCCGGGATACCCGGGCACGGGTGAGCCGGTGTAGGTGCCGGTTGACCGCGATCGTGGTGCGCCGCCACAGCTCGCCGGCTTGCATGTTCCACACGGCCTGGGCGGGGTAGTCGTAGCAGTCCGGGCACAGCGCGGTTCCGAGCTGCCGGTCGCCGTCTTCGTGGCGGGCGTAGCAGGCCAGCCGGGCGCCATGCGCGCAGACTGTGAGGTCGCGGCGGGCGTGGCAGGGTTCGGCCCGGCAGTCACACCGGCGCCGACTCTGGCACGTGTGCCGCTTGACGTGGCGGGTGTGCACGAGGCCGAACGAGGGAGCGGTCAGGGTCGGGAAGACGGCCGGATGGCTGGCCACGTGTTCGGGGACGCCTTTGCCGCCGACGAGGCCGGCGCGGACGAGTTGGTAGGCGTCGCGTTGGTAGCGCTTGGAGCAGGTGGGGCAGACGGTGGCGCGGCGGTTGCCGCACGGCTTGTAGATCACCCCATCCGGCATGCCGGCCGTATCGACCGAGGCGAGGACGCGGCCGGTGTCGGCCTCCACGGTGAGGCTGGCGCCGGCGAGCCGGATCGGCCGGACGCATCCGGCGGCCCCGCGCACGTGGGTGAGCCAGTCTTGGTAGTCCGGTCGGGTGGTGCGGGCCAGGGTCTGTAGGTGTTGGTCGGGTGAGCGGAACCACCAGGCCGGGACGCTGCTGTCAACTGCGCCTGGTGGGTGAGCTGGCCGAGTCGGCTGCGTCGAGGGTTCGGCGAGGAGGGTCATGCGGCCCACCCCGCCTGGGACGGGCCGAACAGGGCGGGGCGGGCGGTCGCGTGGTCGATGGCGGCTGTCACGTAGGTGCGCCAGGGCAGGGCGTAGCGCAGGCAGTTGGCGCAGTTTTTGTGGGAGCAGCCGGGTAGCGGTGGGCGGTTGCGTGCCTCGCGGCTCCAGGCCATCGAGTCGGCGGATGCGAGTAGGTCGGCGTATTTGGCCAGGCCGAGGGTTTTGACGCCGAAGCCGTGCAGCCGGGTTACGCCGGCCCGGTGTAGGGCGGTCAGGATTTCCTTGACTTGGTTGGTGGATTGGCGGCGGCAGATGGAGCCGACACCGACCAGACCAGCGCCGGTGAGGTCCACGCCGTAGGTGGCGTACCGGTCGACGCAGCGTAGGTAGTCGCCGACCGTCCAGCCCTGCACCACCGGGATGATGGGCAGCTCTGGCGCGAGCTCGCGTAGCCGCAGGTAGTTGACGACGGTGTAGTCCTGGTGGGCGGCGATGGTGAGGCCGGTCTTGGCCAGGATCTGTGGCTCGCACATCCAGTCCTGCGGAGCAGCCCAGGCCAGCCGGCCGACCTGGTCCCGGTAGCGGCGGATCTGCGCGACGTAGGTGGCGGGGGTAGGGCCGTGATCCCAGGTACCGTGCCGCCGCAGTTCGGTGAAGCCGCCAGAGTCCAACGCCCACACCGTGTTCGCGCGGGCAGGGTGCGGTAGCGGCGTAGCCGCCGGTCGGAGATGAACAGCGGCACGGCGACGGTGGGCAGGTTGAGCCAGTGGGGTAGGTGGGTGCCGAGGTAGAAGAGGGTGGGTGGCTCGGCGCATGGGGCCGTACCCCAAGCGGGTGCTTGGGGTACGGCGGTCAGCGTCGAGACAGTCACCGGGCCGTCCGCTTGGGGCGGTTGCCGTTGACGGTCGGAGTCGGTTTGGTTGGGGAGTTTTCGGCGAGGTCGAGGACGGCCAGGGCTTGCGCCGCTTCGTCGGAGGTCACCTTGAGGCGCACGGCCAGTTGGCCAGCGGTGATCGGGGTTCCGTGTTCGGTGCGGTACTGCCGGGCTACGCGGTCGGCTTTGGCGAGCACGTCGGCGGGGACCACGGGCAGCGTGAGTTGTGCACGGTCCGACTCGGTGACAGGGGTGTCGGTGGTGGACGGTGCCAACTTCGCTGTCGTGGCCGCCGTCTTGTACGGCCGAGGCTGGGGCGCAGGGGTAGTCCGTGCCGGCACGGGTGCCGGATCGGTCGGGCGTTCTGGCTGGTGCGTTTTGGTGATCCGGGCAGCGACGGTTGCCGGGGTCGGCACCTGCTCGCCGGAAACTCTGATGACGACTGGGACCAGGTTCGGGTCCGCAGCCTTGCCAGGTCGGCCACTGTCCGGGGTGGACGGTGGCAGCACCGTGCCGGCGGATGCCGGTACAGGTGCGGTGTCGATGGTGGACGGTTGGGTGTCGTGCGTCGTCGTTGACGACGGTGGGGTTACGGTGCCGGCGGTGGTGTTGCTGTGCCGGCGGATCAGGGCGCGCATGTGGACTGCGAGGGCGGCGACCAGCGGCGGTAGCACACCGACGATCCCGGCCAGGACCACGCGCCACGCTTCGGTTGTGGTGGATGCGGTGTGCAGCAGGTGGTAGGCGCCTTGGGCGAGCACGCCGATCCCGGCTGCACCGTAGGTGTTCTTTTTGGCGAAGGCGGCCACCGGTGCCGGGACGGGTGACATCCACAGCACCAGCGCGACGACCACGTAGCCGTCGACCGCGACCGGCATCAGCCACGCCAGGTGCAGCGTGACATCGAAGACGGACAGGGTGCCGGTGAAGCCGGCCAGCACGGCCAGGGCTACCCAGGTGGTGGCGGACAGGCCGAACGAGGCCGCCAGGACCGCCCACGAGGCGACCGAGGCCAGCCGCGGTTCACCCGTGGCGGGCTTGGACATGACCGCTCCTTTCCGGGTGGTGTTTGGCGTCGTACTCGTGCTGTGCGCAGGCGGCGCACTGCCTCGGTTCCAGCAGGATCCGAAGACCGCCGGTCATGAGCCCGTCAACGACCAGGCCGCAGATGTGTGGATACGGTTCGTCAGTACGGACCTCGCGGCCCAGCACGTAGGACGCGCCGATCCACGACCGGTTCATGCGTCCTCCCGGCCGTCCATGTGGTCGGCCAGCCAGCCGATCTTGTCGAGTAGGGCTTCCAGGAGCAGTTGCCGGTCGGCGTTCTCGTCGTCGAGCCGGTGTTGGTAGTGGCGATGCAGGTCGATGAGCTTGGCGCGGGTGTAGGTGACTGCCCGCTGGTGGTTGGTTTGGGATGCCGGGTACACCCGTGCGTCGGCTTGCATGGCCTCATCGAGGGTGTAGAACCAGCAGTTGCAGCCGTCGAACATGCACCGGTACGCCAAAGCCGAGCTTCGGTAGTACCGCAGGTGGTTGGCGTGTCGGTGTGACGGCGGCGGATCGGGGACCAGGGCGCCGGACGTGACGATCTGCGCGTTGTCCGGGCGTGCCAGGTTCGGCGGGATCTCGCCCTGGTGCCACAGGTTGTGAGTGATGATCTCGGTGCCGTCCGCGCGGCGGATGATGAAGCCGACCCCGTATGAGCCGTAGCCCTTCGGGAACCGTGCCCACGCCTCGCCGGGCGGTTCGTCACCGATCCGGTAGTGGTTACCGTTGATGATCAGCCCGCCGGGAGTCGTGAACTGCTGCGCCCAGTGCTGGCAGGTCAGGCAGGAGCCGTCAGCGTTCCGGGTCGGCGACACCGACCCGCACGCCGGGCAGCCACTGTCCTGGTTAGCAACCGGGTTGGGGGTGGATCGGGTTTCGGCATTCATGACACCGTCTCCTTCGCGGGCTGGCCGAACAGGTCCGGGATCGCGCGCGGAGCGGACGGTGGCGTGACCGGTGTCTGCCGTGCCGCTGCGCGTTTACGCGTCTTGTTGCGGCCGTGCAGGTCATCGGTTTGATCACGGGTGAGTTGGTTGACCGCCCGCTGGTCCTCGTTGCGGCGCCGGTACAGCAGCGGCCGGACCGTGGCCAGGGTGGGGCAGTCGATGGTTTTGTCGGTGTAGCGAAAGCCGCACCCGGGACAGACCGAGGCGGCCGGAACCCCTGGCCAGTGGTCTTGAAAGACGTTGACGAGGGTGGGGACGGTGACGGTCATGCCGGCCTCGACGAGCCGGCGGTCCAGGCCGCCACCGGTGGAAGGTTTGTCGCCGTAGCGCATCTGCGCGGCCTGCCGGGACGTGCCCAGCCGGTCAGCGATCTCCTGCCACGAATACTTGTACGGGCCGTTCTTCAACTCCGCGACCGCGAGCCGGACGACCGCGTCCACATCGGACGACAGCCGGGCCAGGGACGCCAGGGCCTCGATGTCACCGGCACTGACCCGACGCCCGTACGCCTTCAAGATCCGGCGTACGAACCCGTCGAACTTGGCGTTCTCCACCGGCTGCGCCGGCCGCTTACGCCGGACAGGTTTGCGGGCGGTCATGCGAGCACCCCCACACCGGCCCACACCGCGACAGCGGCCAGGACCACGGCCAGCAGACGGACCAGGGCCCGTTGCCAGCCGGCGGCCAGGTTCCACCAGCCCCACGTCATGAGGTAGGGCGGGTAGCCGACCCGGCGGGTACCGGCCCGCCAGAACGTGCCGTTGGAGTGCCGGCGGCCGTCCAGCGGGCGGCCGGTCAGGAACCGGACCACCAGCCGAACCACCCGCAGCCACATGCGGTTACGGGTACGGCGGTTGCGGCGACGACGCGTCAAGCCAGGCTTGACGGTGTTCTTGCTCATCCGGCCACCCCCACCATCGGGGTAGCGACCGCGTACTCGTCGCCCCAGCGGGCCGTGTACTCAAACTGCCGACCGCTGGCCAGGTCGACCAAGGTCATGGCGATCCGGACACACGGCATCGTCAGATCCCACTCGACAACCCGGAACGTGCCGCCGTCACCGACGATCACGTCCCCGACACCGAGCAGCCGCGCCGGCTTCCAATCCAGGCCAGCACTCATCGGGCACCGCCCATCCCCGCCAGGAACGGCAGAGGTGGGAGTGGTCGGTGGCGCAGTGCTGGCAGGAGTGCGGGTGGGTGTGACCCTCCTGGTCACAGGATGGCGGGTCATCGTCCTCGCCACACTCGCACCAGCACGTGCGGTGCTTGCGGAACCACTCATCAGCAGCACCGTTCAGCGCGGCGATGACCTGACCGGCGTTGCGGTCGTAGGCGTCGTTCCAGTCCACGACGATCTGCTCCGGCCAGGACATCTCCGCCGTCGCCGCTTCGTCGTGCCAGGCCGTTGCCCGCCCGAGCGGTACGGCTGCCGGGTCCGGCTCGCCGTAACAGGTGAACAGATGCTCCGCCCACGCCATGACCGCAGCGGCGAACGCCTCCACCGTCTGCGGCGACCAGGTGTCGGCGCCGATCTCGGCCGTACCGACCAGGGCCATCCGGATCGCGCCGAGCCCACACGCGGGCGGGAACGCCACCTCCGGGTCAGCCTGGTCGAACATGTCGCCCTGGTGCCAGCCGTGCCGGATCAGGTACAGGCCGGCACCCCGCAGGGTGTCAGCCGGGCTGATCACCGGGTCGGTGACCAGATTTTGGGTAGGCTGCATCACGCCGCCTCCTCTCCTTGGAACGGGACTTGGGGTTGGTGTTTGGGTCGGTAGCGCCGGAAGCTTTCTCAGGGCTTGGATCCGGTGTTGCCGGCCCATCCAGACGGGATGGTGTTACGCGGCCAGCGCGTAGTCCGATCGGCGATGGCCCGTAATGGTGGGCCGAGCCTGCCGGCGCAGCGCCGCAGTGCGGCGGTGCCGACCGTGGTAGCGGTATCGGGCGGGCAGCATGGATTTATGCCACCTCCCGGGTCAGGGCCTCCAGCTCGGCGCGGGTCGCGTCGGCCACAGGCGGTTCGGCTACTGGTAGCGGTCCTCGGGCCAGGAGGCAGATCCGCCAGCCGGCGAAGATGCCGTAGCCGCAGGACTTGACCGCGTCGTCGTCACGCCAGTTGGTCAGGTCCACCCCGTAGGCGTGGGCCCAGTCCGATCCGGCGGCGAGGGTGTCGAACACCAGCCGTACGTGGCCGGGCTCGAACGTGACCCGCTCGGGCATTGGCAGGTCGGTCAACGCGACCGCTGCGTAGAACTCCCGCCGTCCACTGCTCTGATCGGTCGTCATCTACGTGTCCTTCCGTTCAGTGCCAGTGCTGGACGATGGTGATGCAGCGGTGCCCGCCGACCGCCAGCCCCGCCACCGCGAGGAGCACGGCCGGGACGGCGAGCAGCAGACCGATACCGGCCGAGGCGATCGCCCATACGAGCGCGCCGAGCGTGGCGAGCACGCCCAGGCCGGCGGTGGCGCCGAAGCCGAGCCAGAAGCGGCGGACCTTGCGGTCCCGCTCGGCGAGCTCGGCCCGCCGCAGCAGCCAGCGGCTGTACAGGATCTGGTCCTGCTCCCGCTTGGCGGCTAGCTCCCGCTGCGACAACGGCGCCAGGCCGGCGAACGGGTTTGCGGGGTCGGCGTAGTGCACGACCCGTGGCGCCGGCTGGGCCGGCAGATACGGCTTGGCCATGGAATTGGCCCTCCTTCAGATAGAGATTCCGATCTCCCCTGCCCCTGGTTGGGGGTGGAGTTTTAGGCGGCTGCCTGCAACCGCCGCCGCTTGGCGGCGACGGTGTCACGCAGGGTGGCCGCGTAGCCGGCGATTGCGGCGCAGGTGCCGTCATCGAGGTAGGCGACCTTCACCAACTGCGGTGACCCGCCCTCCGCGATCAGCAGCCCCGCACCCGGGTTCGTCGGCGAAATGGTGTTGGCTGTCCAGCCCTGCTGGGCCCAGCCGTGGCCGAGCACGATGTCCGACGACGAATCGGTCGTGCACCGGCCCGCGAACCGCCACGCGAACAAATCCCGCAGACTCGTCGGGATGATGTCCGACGATGGGCGTTGGGTCGCGGCGACGACGATGATGCCGACCGCCCGGCCCCGGGCGACAAGATCCCGCAGCAGCGAGGCGAACTCTTCCCGCTCTGGTTTCTTGCCAGCCGTGGCCGAGAAGTAGGCGATCTCATCAATCGCCATCAGATACGCACTCATCGACTTGTCGTCCGCGACGACCTTGCGACGTTCGCAGTCCAACAGGTACGCGTACCGGCGGTCCATCATCACCGCCAGCCGCCGCAACAGCCCGAGCGCGCCGTCGAGGCTGGGGCCGACGAAGGCGTCCGCGCAGTGCCGCCACTGGCCCAGCTCGACCTGCTTACCGTCCAGCAGACACAACCGGCAGTCCAACGACAACGCGGCATGCGCCACCACCGCGTTCAGCAGCGCCGACTTACCGGCCCCGGGTTCGCCGCCGATGAGCATGTTCCGGTAGATCATCGGCACCTGGACCGGGTGGCCGAACTCATCGATCCCGATATGCACCGGGTCGAAAATCGACAACACCGGACCCAACGGCACCGACTCGTCATCCGGGGTGGTGGCGACCAGGACAGGCGACATCGGTCAGGCCGCCCGCTGCTCACCAGTCGCCGGCCCGGCCGGGATCGACCAGTCATCCGGCGCCTGATCAGGCGTGAAGCCGTCACCGCCCCGGGTGCGGGACATCTTGGTCACCTTCGCCTGCGCGAACCGCAGCGACGGACCAACCTCGTCCACATCCAGGCCGTACGCGGACCGTTTCTCACCCTCGGTGGTCTCCCACCGCGACAGCTTGAGCCGGCCCGAGACCACCACGCGGGTGCCCTTGGTCAGGGACTCGGCGATGTTCTCGGCCATGTCCCGCCACGCCGTGCAGGTTAGAAACAACGGGTCCCCGTCGCTCCACTGCCCCGACTGACGGTCGAACGTGCGCGGCGTGGAAGCGATGGTGAACTTCACCAACGCCACCCCCTGCGGGGTGAACCGCAACTCCGGGTCAGACACCAGGTTGCCGACCACGGTCAGGCTCGTTTCTCCTGCCATTACTGGCACTCCTTCACTACAGGACTTTGTCCACAACGGACACTGACACCGGGCGATACAGCAGGGATGGTCACCGTCGACCACCCCGCGGCTGCTCGACCGGAACCTCGGGAACGTCGGCCAGATCCAGGCCGACCGGCGCAACAGCCGGCGACACTGGCACAGCCGCCTCGGACTTGCGTAGGTGCGCGACCAGAGCAGCAAGCGGCGACACATAGGTTGCGGTCAGGGGGTCGCGGCGGGTCAGGTCGATCCGCATCAACGCGGCGAACCGCGTCGAGGCCCGCACGATTCGTGCCTCACCGGCCCAGCAGGTGACCGCCACCTTGCCGGTCTTGCCCTCCAGATCGGACAGGTCCAGGCCCGGCCGAAGCCACACCCAAACCCGCTCACCGGCCGGGGTCGGCCGCGCCAACAGGATCAGCGGCAGCACCCCGCCCCGGTTCCGGGACGCCGTGCGGACCACATCGGCGAAACACACCCGTAGCCGATGCCGGACCACCACACACCACGACCACGCCGCCAACCGCCGCCGCACCGGGCGGACCAGGACACACGTCCCGACCACCACCAGCAGCACCGACAGCGCCACGAGCGGATGCGTCGCGGCCGACAGCCACGTCGGCACCAGGACCACGAACGCCACCACGGCGGCCTCCAACGACCACCACCACAACGCCCGCAGAACCGGCCACGCCAACACCAGCAACGCCGCACACAACCCACACACCAGGCCAGTCATGACGCCGAGCGCCACCGCCAACACCGGATGCGTGAACACCGCCGACACCGCCGCAGTCAACCCACCCACACCGGCCGCCACCACGAAGAACGCAACCCGCGCCTTCCGGGCGTACGACGCCGACACCGGCGGATCAACCACCGTGATCACCCCAGGACGGGGACCGAACAGCTTGCCTCCGAACACAGCACCACCTCCAGAGATCGCGCGGCGGTTTTCGCCGTGACTCAAGAAAACGGCGCCGATGCCGGGAAGTGTCAGATGGTGGAAGTTAACTCGGCTTAACGCACGCGAGTTAACTGGTGTGTGGCTGGCGTCGATGCGTCAGAATGGTTGAACCAGTGACGAGGGAGATCCACAGCCATGGGGTTCAGCGCCACGACGCAGGCGGCTACGCCGTTGCAAGCTGCCCGGCTAGAAATGGGTTGGAAGCAGGCACAGACAATTCATGCGCTCCGACAAGCGGCGAGCGACGAAGAGTTGTCGATCGCTACTGTTCGTAGCCTCAAGACAATGTTGTCGCGGTGGGAGAACGGCCACGACTGTCCAGACGCGGTGAGCCAGCGACTGCTCTGCCGCATCTACGGCAAATCGTCTGATGACCTGGGCTTCAGCCATCGAGGACAGCTCTTACCGAAGCTTCCACGAGTCGCGCCAGCGGTCGGTCCCGAGCTGGTCCAGTACTTCCGCAACATATTCGCTGAGCACCTGTTGGCCGACAACCTCATGGGGCCGCATCACCTCGTAGATGTCGTTCGCGCCCAGGCTGTGTTACTTGACGAGATGCTGCCAAATGCAAGCGGAAAGGAGCGCCGTGCGCTGCTGGCTCTGGCATTCCAGTACAGCGAGTTCACTGGTTGGCTCTACCAGGATGCGGGCGACGCCGAAAAAGCGATGCATTTTACCGATCGAGCGATGGACTACGCACTAGAGATCGGCACAACGACGGAGACCGCGTACGTGTTGATGCGCAAGGCAGATATCGCGGCAGACCGGGGGAAGCCGGATCGAGCCATCGGCCTCTCGGAGGCGTCCCTACGCGACTGGTCGCGGGTCTCGCCTCGTGTGCGGGCCTTGGCGTTGCGGGTTCGCGGGCGTGCCTACGCCTCACTGGGCCAGGCTGGCGATTGTGCTCGGGCGTTAGAGGCTGCGCAGGAAGAGGTCGCGCGGCCGATGGACGGCCCGGACGATCTGACCGCCTACTGCTCTCCGTCGTACATCGGGATGGAGGCGGCGAATTGCTGGAACACCCTCGGTCGCTATGACACCGCCATAGCGACCTACGAGCGAAGCCTGGCCAACTGGCCTGGTGCTCTGCGCCGCGACCAGGGCCTCTGCCTCACACGTCTGACCAGCGCGTACGCCGGACGCGAGGACATCGAGAGCGCGTGCAGCACAGGGCGCCAAGCGGTCGAGGTCGTCCGCTCAGCAACCTCCGGTCGGGCACTGGCCGAGCTGCAGCGTGTCCGTGTCCGACTGGCGCCATGGCGACGCCGTGGGGAAGTATCGGACTTGAGCGACCGGATCAGGGACTTGGTCCAGCCGGCCGCGTGATACGCGAGGAGGCGACCGGCGTGATCGACCTCATCACCACGGCCACATCTAAGGACGAGTCTGAGCGGCAAGCAGCGGTCGCACTGTTGCCGGTAGGCAGCTTCGAGCAACACGGCGACTACCTCCCGCTAGCAACCGACACGATCGTAGCGAGCGTCATCGCCCGCGAAATCGCGCGCGCGTATCCGGTGATGCTCCTGCCCCCTATCACGATCTCCTGCTCGCACGAGCACGCTGGCTGGCGGGGCACTGTCAGCATCAGCGCCCGCACCCTGTACCAGGTCGTGACCGACATCGCAGCCTCGCTGGCCGAGGCAGGCGTACACCGACTTGTGGTCGTCAACGGGCACGGCGGCAACTACGTACTGGCCAACATCGTCCAGGAGGCATCAGTCCGGGGACCTGCGATGGCGCTCTTCCCGCAGAGCAGTGATTGGAACCGCGCTCGGGCGGATGCTGGCATGGAAACTAACGCACACGAGGACATGCACGCGGGCGAGATGGAGACGTCCCTCCTCCTCGCCACCTGTCCTGATGTAGTCCGCAGCGGCAACGAGACGGCCGACTGGTCCGCAGACGACAGGCCCCACCTACTGACACTGGGCATGGCCGCCTACACCAAGTCTGGGGTCATCGGCCGCCCGTCATTAGGCACCAAGGCCAAGGGACATACCGCGCTAGAAAGTTTGGTCCGATCATTTGGTGCGTTGATCGCCCTCTTCGATGAGGAGCGCTGACCCGCCCGATCGATGTCGACAGCAGGTGACCTCTTCGGTGTGAAGTAATGATCACGGCGTCGCGACATCGCACAATTGACGGCTCGACCTGGGAACATCGTTCGTCATCGTTCACCAGCGTCCGTATGTGTGCGTCTCGGTTGTCACTCAGTTAGGCACTCGCGGTCTCCCGAGCGCGCCGGCAACCGCGGCTTCGTCCAGGCCGACGAGCTCGCCGAGGCAGACGAGGGCTACCGCCTCCGGAGGGCAGGATGCTCAACACGGAGCCTTAGCCCGCTGACCTGCGCGAACGCTGCCGGCTGAATGGATGATCTAGGCAGTCTTCGGCACGTATTCGGCACAGGATGGGAGACCCGTGGGCAGGTGGGCTCGTAACTTCTGAGTTGTGGTTCTTTGTCGCTACGCTTGCGTCTTGGAGGGGCTGAACGGGAGGCGTCGTTGGACTCCAAGAGGAGAGTGGTCATACGCGGCGCGCAGGGCGTTGTGATCGGCGAGGGCAACAGGCAGGTCAACTACCACCGCGCCCTCCCGACTGACGTCGGGAGGGTCATGCAGGGCGTTGTGATCGGCGACGACAACACGCAGGCCAACCACTTCGACCTGCTATCGGCTGGCGTTGAGAACGCGTCGCTGAGCGAGATCAAGCAAGCAATGGCTCACTTGAGCAGTGAGGTTGAGCGATGGAGGCATGTGGCCCAGGCCGCACATGACCGTGCCGAAAAGGAGGCCAAACGAGGTCGATCTGCTGGTCGCCAGCAGTTCATGCTAGGTCTCGCGCTTAGCGTGCCAATTGGCCTTATCGGTAGCCTCCTCGCCTGGCTGCTGGGCATCAGCTAGGAGCAGGGCTAGGTTGACGGCGGCCGGAAACGCTACTAGAGATTCTTGAATATTTGCGCAAGACGAATGGCCGTGACAGCATAATCGTATGCAGCCAAAGGTGACAGGTTCTTGCGCCTATTGTGAGCGACTTCGTTCCTCAACGCTCTCAGCTCTTGAACGACCGGTTCGATCTCTCGAATCTTGTCTGGTTTCGCGGAGGCGAGGTACTCCAACAGCTTAGAGGTCATTAGGCGTCGCCGACTCGTGGGGGATTGGTCCGTACCGCGGCCTAGGAGGCCGAGGCGGTCCGCAGCTCCCTCTATCGCATCCTCTAGATATATCCAGCTCTCAATTACGGCCGAACGAGGCATCTGCTCTGCCTGTATGGCGAGGTTTTCGACGTCGTAGTCCTCTATGCCCGAGAGGTCGTAGCCTGCATATTCGAATCGATCGGAATCCGTAGGCCCCTGTGTCGTGTCAGATGTACTGATTGTTCGCGCTTCCTCGCGGACTTCGAGGACTCGGGCGTCGAAATCGGCTTCTATTCCCACAGGCCCTCGAAAAGCAGTCATGTCCTTTACGCGATTGGCGAACTGTTCTAGGAGATTCCGGATGGCAGCTCGGAACAGAAACAAGAGAACGATAATCGCGAGCGGCCACGAGAGTGCATCTACAAGCTTGGAAATAAACTCAAGTGCTCCCAACGTATCCGCCCTTGTAAGTCGAAATGACGTGACCTCATACGCTATACCATCCCGTCTGCCGTCGACCCACCTGCAAGGGAGCGGACCAGGGCCAGGGTGCCAAGGTGGAGCGCCCTACTGGACGAACGACCTTGGCACCCTGGCCCTGGTCTGCTCGGCTCTGCCTGGGTCGTCGGCAGACGGGATGGATCTTCCACCATCCTGGATTCGGAGGCCCCCGCCGGAGGCTTCTTGTGGTGAGCCCGGCCGTAGGCCGGTCCTCCTTGTTCTTCTGCCCCATGTGCCTGCCTGTTCTCAAGGCGGCCCTGGGGCTTCCTTGCTATGTGGGTCGTCGCGCCGCCGGCGGGGCTAACACCGCCGGGGTGCCGCCCCCGGCCAGCGATAGCTAGGGGGCGGCGGGGTCCCCGAGCGGCGACCCTTTGTGGTCGGCCCCTGGTCGGCGGCGCGAGCGGCCCGCGGCTGCGGCCGCCTTGAGGAGGTACAGAAAGCCTTCACGAACGCATACCGGTTAAGCAACGCGCAGGCAGCACGGGCGTCAGCGTGATTTGCGGTCGCCGCGGGCGATCCGAGCCGTTGGGCCAACGACCTCGCCGGCCGTGAAGCCGCCGCGGGGATAGCCTCCGACCCGGATCCAGCGGTGCTCACCGATGCTGGGATGCCACTGACGTTTCCAATGTCCACTCACCCAATGCCCCCGCGTCGGGCGGCCGGCACGCGCATCCCGGGCCGCGGCCAGCTCGTCCGCCGCGTGTTCTGGGCGGCGCAGATAGACACGGCGAATCCTGGGCTCGGTAATCCCTGCCCGGGCGGCCTCCTTCCGCGCGGCCTTCGACCCCACGGCGGCGTTCTCATCCGTCAACGGAGAGCGAATCAACCCCGTGAGCGCCTGGAGCAGCCGAACCGTCTGTTCCCCCTCGTTACGGCGCCCCATCTGCCGGACGCCCAGCGACGATGGGCTCAAACCCGGAGCGACAACTGTCCGGCGTGGCTGGTCACCCCACCCGATCCGGTCCAACCCTCGATGACGGTGCCAGGTCAACAGAACGACGGAGCTGCCGTCTATACCGGTAGACCAGGTGATCGCGCTGATCTGCTCCTTGTGATCACCAGGCACCTCGGAATGGATGACGCGCGGCAGCGGCTTCGCCAAGATGACAATCCCGTCCGGGTCCGGCAGATGGTGCGGTTCCAGGACCTCATCCGGGTAAGTGTCAGCCGCAGCTGCCCACATGTCGACCATCGGCGGATCACACCAAATCATCGTCGCGGCCGCGACGACGCTCGCGAAGTCCGTCGCCTCCCTACGGGCGCGTTCCCAGGTCGCCGGCTCGATCTCCGGCCAACCGGCGTGCATGAACTCACCGATCGCGTAGGCGCACTTCGCCCCGTCACCGGTGGCAAGCCACCGAGCCAACGCCGCCTGCATCCGCAACGCGTCATCGACCGTCCACGCGCTCACACACACCGCCCCTCGCGCCACCCATCACGGCCACGCCCACGCCGCAATGATGACCGGCTATCTACTCGCCGAACAAACCCTCAGCTGTGGCTGTCCGAAAGCGCCGTTCAAGGTGCGGCCCAAATGTATGCGGCCCTAATGCGGCCCAAAGGCGGTGAGAACTTTCTCTACGTTTTCAAGGCGGGCCGCAAACCCGGCGGCCCGCACGCCTCACCCGACTCTGCCGGCCGTTCGCGCCTCTGGTCGCAAGCTCCCGCGGCGCGAGCCGGCAGCGGAACAGGCGGCCAACGCCGGACACGCCGAAACCCTCGGCCATCCCCGCGTAGGGACAACTGAGGGCTTGAGGGTCCAAGGACCGCAGAGAACGCTGACCGCGCCGGCAGGTCAGTGCGGACTCCTGAGCGAATCCGCCTCCCTCTCCCGGCCGGATTGTCCAGGCAGCCCGGCCGTCGTCAAGGGCGCTTCGCGTCGGCAAGCCGATGGCCTTCGGCCACCCTTGACGCCACCCGTGCCGCCCTTGGACCTGTCACCGGTGAGCAGAAGCCGGAGGACCAGACACGGCGATAGGCCATCTGCGGTGCGAGAGCCCGCCGACCTTGATCGTCTGGCTCCTAAGTGGAATTCATCCGACAGCGTGACACCGGCACACACGGGATGGTGGTACTGATCGGTGTCGAAGTCGCCCCGATTGGAGTGGATCATAGTGGATGTGGACCTTGCCACGCAGGTCGTGCCGTACATCGCGGCAGCAGCCGGCGCGTACGGCACGGCGGTGATCGAGCGGGTCCGAGACTCCGCCGCTGATGCCACGGTCGAAGCGACGGCGGGGTGGGGACGGCGACTGTTAGGCCGGATCCTGCGGCGGCAGGAGTCAGCCGCCGAGGTCGAGGCGGCGGTGCGGGACTTGGCGCAGGATCCCGACGACGCCGACCGGGTAGCGGCAGTACGGCTACAGGTCCGCAAAGCCCTAGCAGATGACCCGGAGCTGGCCGCCGAGGTGGCCGCCATGCTCCAGGCTGCCGGGACCTCCGTGACCGCCTCCGGACCGCGGTCGGTCGCGGTGCAGGAAAACTCGGGGATCATCCAGACCGGTGACAGCAGTAGCGCTTGGCAGCAGCGCCGGCCGTGACCGTAGCTGACCCGAATCCAGCCCGCGACAGGCCCGCTGGCCGAGTCGAAGCGACAGGTGGCCGGGCTGCAGCTGCTGGTCACAACGCGGGCGTCATGCAGACGGGCAACAACGCCCGAGCCCAGGTGCTCAGCGGTGGGGTGTCGCTGGGTACCCCGGGTGAGATACCTGCGCCGCCGGCCGGGCTGGTCGGGTTGCCGAAGCCAGCCCGGCGCGTATTCGTCGGCCGCGCCGATCCGTTGGACGAGCTGGACGAGTTGGTTCGTGCCGGGGCCGGGGTGGTCGCGCAGGCTGTGCACGGCTTGGGTGGGGTGGGTAAGACTGAGCTGGCGTTGCAGTACGCCCACCGCCATTACGACCGGTATCGGGTGGTGTGGTGGGTAGCGGCGGAGACACCCGAGACGGTCGAGGCCGGGCTGGCGCAGTTGGCTTTCCGTCTGCATCCGGGGGTGCAGGTGATCGCCACGCAGACGGAGGCGGCGACGTGGGCGGTGGGCTGGCTGCAAAGCCACGACGGGTGGCTGCTGGTGCTGGACAACGTCGAGCATCGGCGGCAGGTCGAGCCGCTGCTCGGGCAGCTGTCCCGTGGTCATGTGCTGATCACCACCCGCCGTGATGTCGGCTGGGAAGACATCACCGATGGCTGCCTGCGCCTGGACGTGCTGCCCCCAAGGCCGCGGTCACCTTGTTGACCCGTGGCACCGGCCAAACCGCCCCCGAAACGGCAGGGGTGCTGGCCGGTGAACTGGGCTGCCTGCCGCTGGCGTTGACGCAGGCCGTCGCCTACATGCGGCACACCCGCACCAGCATGAACGACTACCTGCAACAGCTGCGCGAAGATCCCGCCCAGATCCTGGACACAGTTACACCCGCCGACGATGCCCAACGGGCAGTCGCTCGCACCTGGTCCGTGACCATGACAGACATCGCCCGCGATGACCCACTCGCGATTCGTGTGCTGCGGATCCTGTCGTGTCTGGCGCCTGAGGACGTGCCTCGGGACGTTCTTGGCCCGCTCGCCGACTCGGGCGATGTTGGCGCGGCGGTGGGCTTGCTCGCGTCGCATAGCATGATCACCCTTACGGATACGGCCGTCGCCGTACACCGGCTGGTCCAAGCCGTGACACTCAGCCAGCTTCAACAGCAGCCAGAGATGCGGGACGACACCTTTCGCACCGCGATAGACCTGCTGAACCAGGCACGACCGGACGGGGCACCGGACGACGTGGTGGGTTGGCCCCGGTACGCGGTGTTGAGCCCGCACGTCGCCGTGCTGGCGGCGCTGTGTCCAGATGACACCGGCGGCGAAGCCTTCGCGTCCGTGCTCGGAGGAATCGGCTTCTACGAATGGACCCAGGGCCGCTACCGGCAAGCCCTCGACTACGAAAGTCGGGCGCTGGCGATCACCGAGGCCGCCCTCGGCCCCGACCACCCCACCACAGCGATCAGGCTGGGCAACCTCGCGGTCAGCCTGCGCGCCCTGGGCCGGGCCGGCGAGGCCGAACCTATGTACCGCCGCGCCCTGGCGATCACCGAGGCCGCCCTCGGACCCGACCACCCCGACACCGCGCTCAGGCTGGACAACCTCGCGGTCAGCCTGCGCGCCCTGGGCCGGGCCGGCGAGGCCGAACCCCTGCACCGCCGCGCCCTGGCCATCACCGAGGCCGCCCTCGGACCCGACCACCCCGACACCGCGCTCAGGCTCAACAACCTCGCGGTCAGCCTGGGCGACCTGGGCCGGGCCGGCGAGGCCGAACCTATGTACCGCCGCGCCCTGGCGATCACCGAGGCCGCCCTCGGACCCGACCACCCCACCACCGCGCTCAGGCTGGACAACCTCGCGGTCAGCCTGCGCGACCTGGGCCGGGCCGGCGAGGCCGAACCCTCGAACCGTCGCGCCCTGGCGATCACCGAGGCCGCCCTCGGACCCGACCACCCCGACACCGCGCTCAGGCTGGACAACCTCGCGGTCAGCCTGCGCGCCCTGGGCCGGGCCGGCGAGGCCGAACCCTTGAACCGCCGCGCCCTGGCCATCACCGAGGCCGCCCTCGGACCCGACCACCCCGACACCGCGATCAGGCTCAACAACCTCGCGGTCAGCCTGGGCGACCTGGGCCGGGCCGGCGAGGCCGAACCCCTGCACCGCCGCGCCCTGGCCATCACCGAGGCCGCCCTCGGACCCGACCACCCCACCACCGCGACCAGGCTGGACAACCTCGCGGTCAGCCTGCGCGCCCTGGGCCGGGCCGACGAGGCCGAACCCCTGCACCGCCGCGCCCTGGCCATCACCGAGACCGCCCTCGGACCCGACCACCCCACCACCGCGACCAGGCTGGACAACCTCGCGGTCAGCCTGCGCGACCTGGGCCGGGCCGACGAGGCCGAACCCCTGCACCGCCGCGCCCTGGCCATCACCGAGACCGCCCTCGGACCCGACCACCCCACCACCGCGACCAGGCTGAACAACCTCGCCACCAGCCTGCGCGCCCTGGGCCGGGCCGACGAGGCCGAACCCCTGCACCGCCGCGCCCTGGCCATCCGGGCTAAGAGCATGTGAGCTGAACCCACCCACGGGAATGACGCCGCGATGTCTCGGGAGAAGCTGGGGAGATGATCTAGCAACGCCGCCCGCGAATGACCCCCTCATAGCAACTGGTACCAACGCTCTCACCAGCAGGCAAAGCCAGCAACCCAGGGCACCCATCGCAGTTGACCTTGTTCGGGACGAAGAGGCCGCCGGTTCGATTCCCGCCGGGCCGGCCGGCGCAATGGGGACCAGTTGGGGACCACACGAACCGCGCGCACGCCCACCTTCGGCGTTCTCGCGTACGTCGCCCACACCGACGAGACGTGTCTGACGTGCGCAAAAGCCTGACTCGATGTCCTGGGGGTCAAGGGGTCGTCGGTTCAAATCCGGCCGTCCCGACAGCGGAAGGGTTCTCGCAGGTCAGAGACTTGCGAGGGCCCTCTTTTCATAGCTCGGCATGGATGCCTGGTCTAGCACGCCGCTGTTGGACCACAAAACTCGGGCAGGTTGCCATGGCACTACTGGATCTTCAAAGCTCACCGGAGGGCTGTCCCGGACCTGGGCCGGGTTCCTACGGGATTGGGACCGCTCGCTGCGTTCGGAACTATCCGGAGACGACCCGGTACAACTACCTGCTCGCCGGCGCGCAAGCCGACGGCGGCGCCGACGATCCGTGCGCGGTTGCGAGGGCGCATGTGGAGGCGTTCCAGGCGTGGATGATGAGACCCGGTCGGCGTCGACGGCGCTGAACAAGTACAAGTGCCTGCAGCAGTTCTTCCGCTGGTCGCGGGACGACGAGCAGGTCGTCGACCGGAACCCGGTGGAGCGGGTGCGGCCGCCGAAGACGCCGCGGTAACGGGTTCGTCAGCCTGCGCGACGAGGCGCTGGTCCGGCTGTACGCCAACACCGGCGCCCGGCTGTCGGAGGTGGGCATGCTGCTGGTCGCCGATGTGGACATGAATACCGAGTCGGTGCACTTCCGCGACAAGGGTGCCAAGGAGCGGCCCGGGCGGTCAGTAGGTACCTGCGCGCGCGGGGCAACCACCGGGCGCCGGGTTGCCGAATCTGTGGCTGGCCGACCGGGGCGCGGCACCCTCAACTCCAGATGGACGACGCGATCGACGCGGCGTTCTGCGACGCGGCGCACCCGTGCGGCGGCGGACCGGTCCCGCCTGGACCTCGAACCGTAGCCGGCACGAGCCACGAGAACTCGTTACCCGCAGACCCGAGAACTCGGCCAGGAAGGCGCGGGCTGGTGGCACCGGACCGTGACCGGCTGCCGCGAGCTCGCGAAACAGCGGCCCCTTGCGGTCCGCGCGGCGGCAGGGGCGTTGCTACGGTGTCAACCGCAGCTCCACCAGGATCGCCTTGGGCAGTTCGGGCCCTTCGCCGGGCTCGATCGCGACGTACGCGTTCGGCGGCACCGTGTAGGTCCGGTCCTCGCCGCTGGGCAGTTCGGCCGTGGCCTGCAGCGCAGTGCTCCCGCCTCGGACGCCGAACGTCGCCGGCACCTCCAGTGTCAGGAATCCGCGGGTGCCCCAGGTCCGGAAGCAGTAGTAGACGCCGTACGGCGCTTCGGCGAGCGCCTTCTCGACCTGGATCTGGCCCGTCGGGCACTGCCCTCGGCATATGTGCGGGAGCTGTCGAGCACGATGCGGCCGTCGCCGCGGAACACCTTCAGCCCGTGCTCGGCCAGGACCTGGTCGGCGTTCGGGTACGCGTAGTCCTCCACGGCCGGTGCCGGCGTGTCGGCCGCCTCGCGGGCCGCCGAACCGTTGCCGGAAAGCGCCAGCACCAATCCGGCGGCCAGCGTGGTCGCCGCGACGAAACGTAGTGTCTTCATGGTTCGTCGATCTCCTCGAGGAAGTGGTCGGGGTGGCCGAGGTCGCGCGAGGTAGCCGCGATCTCGGCACGTAGCTCCGGCGCGACCAGCGAGAAGCTGGCGTTCGACAGCGTGAGGAAGAGCCGCATGGCCAGCTCGGCGTGGCCCGAGTCGACGAGCTGGCGCAGGATGCGCCGCGCGTCGACCGTCGACATAGGACAACGATCCATGTGCTGGGGGCCTGGCCGGAACAGCTCCACGGCGTGGGCCACCCGGGCGGCGGTCGCCGCGTCCACCTCGTGAGGCATGTGCGCCGGACGCCCGTAGGCCGCCAGGATCTCGGACACGGCCGACATCCACTCCCGACCGGTCAGCCCTTCCTGGCTCGGCAGGTGGTTGCCGCCGGTGCTCCAGCACCAGAGCCGTTCCAAATCCTCGGCTGCCAACCCGGATGCGAGCAGGCAGCGGGCGTCATCGGCGCACTGGTCCAGGTGCGGCGAACGGCCGCCGGGCCGCACGTAGCTGCGCAGGTGCTCGATAGCGCTCTGGCCCGACCGGCGCCAACTCTGTACGAAGAGGCCGAGTGCCAGGTTGCCGAGGCCAAGACTGACGGGTGTGTCCATGACCGTGTCGTTCATCGCACCGGGTACGCGGTGTAGACGACGAAACCGCCGCGCGCGCCCTGGCTCCTGGTGCCCCACCGCAGGATGACCCGGAAGCTGTTGCCGGCCTGCACCAAAGTGCCGTCCCGGGTGCCGATCCACCCCAGGCTGTCGTCACCGAACTGGCCTCTGAGGGGAAGGTCGTTGCATTTGATCGCCTGCTGCTGCGCGCACCGCTTCACCCAGTTATCGATCTTGGTTTTGTTCTTGTCCAGTACGGAGTTGACGGCCTGCTCCATCACGTCCATGGTCTTCCACTTCCCCACGTCGCCACCCTCCCTGACGGCGCGCGCGACGATGTCGGAGTCGCTCGGGTCGACGTGGTCCGTCTTGGTGTGCGCACCCAGTCTGCCTTCGTCGTCACCGATCCGCCGGCAGTTGTGCACCAACAGCGGCGCCTCGCCGGCAAGCACGAAGTAGGTGCTGAGCTCGGCGACGGTAAGGTTGTGCACCGTCGTGCGTGCGGTCCGCCGGGAGACGGCCACCACCTGTACGCCAGTGCCGTCGTCGGTTCGCAGCATCACCCCTGACGTGAGCGACTTTGCCGGCACCCACCGGCCAAGCTGCGGCACCCAGAACGGGTGGCCCCCGGTCGCGGAGACGCTGTGCGGCGGCGTCTTCGGGTCTCCGTCGTCATCGACGGCCACGTCGACGATCTGCTTGTCGCCGGCGCTGCCGAGAAGCGCCGTGACCGCCCTTGGCCCGGTGCGACCGGCCGCCGGCTCGGCGGCCAGCACGGCATCGCCGACGCGTACGTCCTCTATGGGCTTCGAGGCGCCGTCGCCGAGCAGGACCCGGGTGCCGGGTACGAAACTGCTACCGATCTTGCAGCCGTTCTTGAGCTGGTCGACGATGCGGAGGATCTCGCGGAGCTTGTCCGCGTTCTTCATCCCTTGGCTGCCGCAGTGCCCCACCCGAGGATCGGCACCATTGAACCGACTGACAAGAAGCCACCGACCCAGTCGCCGCGGACGAACGAAATGGCCGCGTCGATGGCGTCGCAGGGCTCTCCGGCGACCGGCACCAGCCCGCAGGCGAAGAGCAGCAACTGCAGGAAGTCCCAGACGATCTCCGGGTTTTCCTCCATGATCGCCGCGACGTCGCTGAGCATCTGGCAGCCGGCAGTGCGCCGGCCCGAGGGCGAGGCACACTTCATCGGGTCGGTGAGGGCCTGGGTGAAGCTGAGGTACACGTTCAGGCAGGACTTCGGCATGGTCGTGGCGTTGACCGACAGGCAAGACCAGTAGCGGTGATGGTCTGCCGCCGACCCGCTCTCGTCGGGATCGGTGCCCGCGGTTTCGCTGCGGTCGTTCTGCTGCCAGGTACGCAGACGGTTGGAGTAGATATCCATCGCCTCCTTCGCCGCCTGCGCGGCGAGGGATGCGTCGTTGCTGGCCTCGTACGCCGCCTGGTACGCGGCCCGCTTCGCCTCCTGCGCGGAACGGGCGTCGGACTGCGCGCGCTTGGCGGCCGCAGACGCCGTGGCAGCGGAATGGGCGGCGGCGTTCGCGCTGGCCTGGGCCGAGTTGGCAGCGTTGCGCGCGGTCTGCGCCGACTGCGCGGCCTCGTCCGCCGAACGCTTGGCCGCCGCGGCCGCCGCCTGGGCGTCGGCCGCGTGCCGGGCGGCCAGGTCCGCCGAGGCGATCGCCTGGGCGGCCCACTGCCTGGCCTCCTCCGCGGCGTCGCGGGCGATCGCGGCGACCCGGTTGGCCTCCGCGGCATCCGCCCGCGCGGTCTGCGCGTACTGCTGTGCCTGCTTGATCAGCGCGTGCACGGCCTCGACGTGGGTGGCCTGCTCGTAGTCCCGCTGCGCCGCGTGGTACCTGCCGACGGCGAGGAAGTAGGAGGCGTAGGAGCCAGGTCCGGCGAGCGCCACCTGGGCGGCGGCCTTCACCTCGGCACCGCCGGCGTCCATGATCCGGTTGATCTCCAGGCGGTTGTCCGCGGTCCGCGCGGTGTGCTGGCCGGCGCGCAGGAACTGGTGCGCGTCGGCGGGCGTACCCGCCAGCGCCCGCTCGGCCGCGGCCTTCACGTTCGGCCCCGGGTTGGCGTTGAGGATCGCGTAGATCTTGCGGCGGTCGTCTACGGTCTTGCCCGTATAGGCGCGGGTGCGCAGGAACGCCGCCACAGCCGCGTTGTCGCCGTCGAGCGCCGTTCGGGCGGCGGTCTTCTCCGGCCCGTCCGGCAGCGTGTCGACGAGGCGCCAGACCCGCTCCCGGTCGTCTTCGCCGGCAGCGGCCGCACGCCCGGTCGCCAACCAGATCCGCATCTCGAACTCGTCACCGGCCAGCGCGTCCTCGGCGGCGGCGCGGGTCCACTCGCCGCCGGTCGCGACGAGCGTCGCCGCGGCCCGGCGGCCCCGGTCGAGCACCACCTGGGTCGGCGCGCCGGGAGCCGCCGCCTCGTCGAGCACCGTCCTGGTGGCCGGAGGTATCCGGTCCTGCTCCGCGGTGTCCCATAGCAGCGTGCGGTTCCACGCGGCGTATTCGCCCGCGTCGCGACCCTCGGCCTGTTCCAGCGCGGCGGCGTCCTGCGCGTCCTTGACGCCCTGCTCAGTCCACTCGGCCAGCCGCGCGGCCTCCTCCTGCCGGGCCAGCTGTTCCAGCGTCACCGCCTGGTTTGCGGCGGCCACCGCGACGTTGGCGGCCTGCACGGCGGCCTCCGCGTGCTTGGCCGACTCCTCCGCCGCCTTCTCCGCGATGCCGGCCTGTTCAGCGGCGGTTTCCGCGGCCGCGGCCGCGCGATCGGCGTGGTCGGCCGCCTGCGCGGCGAACGCGAACGCCTGGTCCGAAGCGGCGGCCGCCGCACGGGCGAACGACAGCGCCCGGTCCGCCGCGCGGGCCGCGGCGTGTGCCTCTCGCTGTGCGGCCGCGGCCGCCTCGCGGGCCCGCTGGGCCTGGGCCGCCGACACCCCCGCCTGGTGGCTCGCCTCGTCCGCGGCGACGGCGGCGGCGTCCGCGTTCGCGGCGGCGCTGTGCGCGGACTGGGCCGCCGCCTGGGCCTGCGCGATGGCCCGGTCCCGCTCAGCCTTGACCTGTTGCAGCTCGCGCGCCTTGGCGGCCGCGTCCCGGGCCGCCTGTGCCGCCACCCGCGCCGCCGCCGCCTGGTCGGCGTCGGTCCGCGCGTTCGCCGCGGCACGCTGGGCATGTGCGGCCGCCTGCGCGGTCAGCGACGCCGCCGCCGTGGCCCGACGCGCGCCGTCGGCCGCCACCTGGGCCGCCCGCATGGCCGCGTTGGCCGCGGCGACCGCCTCCCGGGCGGCCCGCGCCGCACCAGCCGCCGCGTCTGCCGCCCGGCCGGCCGCCGCCGACGCCTTCGCCGCCGCCCCGCCGGCCGCCTGCGCCTCGGCCGCCGCGGTCTGCGCCGCCCGCTTCGCCTCCGCCGCCGCGTTCACCGCCCGCGCCGAGGCCTCCGCCGCGGCGAGGGACTCCCGCGCGGTGGTCTCGCCGGCCTGCTTCGCCTGCTCGGTCAGGCTTTTGATCGAGGCAAGCTCGGTGTCCCGCGCCCGGGCCACGAACTGCCCGTACACCAAGAACTCGCGGAGCTCGTCGGCGCTGCCGCCCAGCGCCCGCTGGGCCGCCGTGTCGAGGTTCGCCCCGCTGCTGTTGGGGGCGCCGGCCAGCATCCGGGTCGCGGCGAGCCGGTCGTCGGCCAGCTCGGCGGCGGCCCGGCCGGTCAGCAGGAACTCGGACCAATCCTCGGCCGTGCCGGCCAGGGCGGTGGCCGCCGCCTCTTTGGTCCGCGGGCCGCCAGCCTCCCACACCCGGTGGACGCGCAGCCGCTCGTCCGCCGCCCAGGGTTGCCTCCAACCCTCTTCGACGAACTGGCGCAGCTGCTCCGGCGGCCCGTCGAGCGCGCTCAGCGCAGCCGCGCGCAACGCCGGACCGTCCATCCCGGCCAGTACCTGGGCCGCCGTCCGGTCGTCGGCTTGCTGCGCCGCCGTCCGGCCGGCGGCAACGAACTCGCGAAGGTCCGCGTCGGAGCCGAGGAGGGCGGACTCGGCCGCACGGCGGGTCGACGGGCCACCCGAGGTCAACAGCTCGACGGCCAGTGCCCGGTCGCTGCTGCCATCGGCCGCGGCCGCGCGCTGCGGCGCGACCAGCAGGCCACCACCCAGGATCGCCACGACCACCGCGGCGAGTACCCTCACCCTGGTCTTGCGCATGACGTACTCCAATCCGGTCCGGAGGCGTGGTTAGGCGATCGGCGGGGCGAACCAGCCCTGCACATCGACGAGCAGATGCGTGCTGCCTTGGCTGCGGTTGCGGATCCGCACCTTGCCGTCTGTGCCGACCTTGACGACGGCGAGCCCGGAACGGACCCCTCCAGGGCTGGGGTAGTTGGCCAGTGACGTCGCCGGCTCGGTGCCACCGACCGGCCACGCCCGCAAGAACCCGCTCTGGGTGTTGTCGACAACGGTGAGGTTGAGCACCGCCGCCCAGCCGCTCGGTACCCCGAGCGCGACGTCGACGACAGTGCTGGCGGCCAACGGCGCGCCGCCGTTCGCGCGGGTGTCCAGCAGTCGCGTCGCGTTCGTGGTTCGCAGGCCCCAGCCGGAGGCCGGATTCGCCGTGTGGTATCCCGTGGCGGTGAGTACCAGGTGGATCGGGGCGTTGCTGTTGTTGGTAAAGGTGGTCTTTCCATCCGTGCCTAGCCGTACGGACACGGCGTGCGCAGTCTCGCCGGGGACGAAGTCCATGACGCTGCGGTTGTTGCTGCCACCGGTCGGGTAGGCGCCGAGCCAGCCGCCGTCGGCCGCGTCCACGACGACGACGTCCAAAAGGGCGGCACTGGCGCCGGCCGGGATGGCGCCGCCGGTGGTGGCGACCGTGAACGTACGGCTGCCCCTCGCGGGGATGGCGCCGCCGCTGCTACGCGTGTCCGCCAGGCCGCTGTGATCCAGCGGCACGAAGCCGCCACCCGCACCACGGGTGTAGTAGCCCTGTACGTCGATGACGATGTCCGCGGCGTTGTGCGTGTAGACCGACAGCTTGCCGTCTGCCCGCAGCGGCACGACCGCCGTGTTCGAGATAACCGCGGCGGATCGGGTGTTCACCATGGACAGTCCGCCGGAGGCTGTGACGCCTGCTGGGTACAGGGTCAGGAACGTGCCCGTCCCCGTCGCCGGGACCGCCGTGACGTCGACCAGCACCGCGTGCGCGCCCGTCGCAGGCACGCCGCCAACGCCGGCGACGGTGAATGTCGTGGTGCTGCGCGCCGCGCGGGTGCCGGCTGCGGCGCCCAGGCCGGACCGCGTATCGAGCACCTGTCCGCTCGGGTTGAGCCGCACGAAGGACTCGCGCAGCGTCTGCTGGATCCACTCCTTGACGTTGTCGACCCGTGTCTGCACGGCGCCGCGCCGGACCTCCGTCGCCGGGACGCCGAGACACCCGCCCTGCCACGACAGACTGCTCACCGCCACGAGCTCTACACCGCCAGCGATCTGCCGCAGCGCCGGACCCCCCGCGTCCCCCTGGCAGACGGTCGCGGACGCCGCCGGGTCGCCCGCCACGTCGATGGTGCCGGCCGCGACGGACTGGACCGTGAACGTGCCTGAGTGCGCCCGCTCGGGTGCCCATTCGGTTGCCGTACGCCCGTAGCCGGCCACCTGCAGTGCCTCACCCGCATGCGGCGCGGTCGTGCCGATCCGCACCGGTGTCACACCGGTCACCGGCTTGCCGAGCCGGGCGAGCAGCAGATCGCGGTCGGGATGCCCCTGTATCTCGACCACCGGCTGGTCGACCGCGGTGCCAACGCTCGCCCGGATGGGGGTTAGCGGCGGCCCACCCGGCACCGGCACCGCGCCGGTGAGGCAGGACTTCACCGTGACTATCCACTCCGGATCGACGAGCGTACCGGAGCAGCCACGCTTCTCCGGCCCCACGTCGATCCGGGATACGAACCCGTACGCGGCACCGGTATCCGGCGCGCCGTCCGCGATTCCCAGCGCCGGGACGGTGACCCAGCCCCCCACCGCCAACAGCGCACCGACCAGGAGCGCGGCGGCGATCGTCTTCCCATCAGTTACACGCACGGCTGTTCCCCCGCGAATCGCGAACACGACGCCACGACACCGCTCGACAAAAGAGCGGCGCGCAAATGGCACCACAGAGCGGCTTCACTTCGGCTTCTGCGCCGGGTAAGGCAGGCGTTCGTGGCGGCTTGCCGGATACGTGCGCGGCGAGGTTGGCGCCGCGCCGCCGGTCGGCGCCGCGTCGCGCGCCGCCGGACACCGGGTCGCCGGCGCTCGGCGTATCGGCGGCATATCCAAAGCCGCATACGGACTGGCAACGCCGCGCTGTCTTGACTCGGCACATGACATCTAGCGACCTGGGTTCCATCGGCCGCGACGCGATCGCCGCTCACGGCGCACGAACGTCCGCCGAGCCGCGTCTGCCGCCGTCTCCGAGGGGACCTGCTTCGACCGTCCCATCCGACAACGGAAACCTTCGTTGCGTCTCGCAGTGGGGATGTTTGGAGCAGAACGACGAGGTTGTCATGCGACGCACCGAGCCGTCCGGGGTTGCGGTCTCCTTGCGGCGTACCGATTCATCACACGCCAACGACTGGGCGTCCGATGGATACCGCTCGAAGGAGGAGTATCTGTTTTGGTCTCGCAAGGTCTGCGGTCTCGCGTGCCTACAGTCGCTGTTACACGGTTGGACCGATGTTCGGCTACCGATGCGCGAACTCATTGATCTGGCCCTCGAGTGGGGCTGCTACGTGGTGGAACCTTCGGGCGAAGTCCAAGGGATGCTCTACAGGCCCTTCATGGCATGGGTGGGCTCGCAGTTCGGTTTTAGCTGCCAACTGGTCGAGCGGACACCGATCCAGTTGTCATCTCGCGAGGTGCGGCCTGGGCAGGTCATGATCGCCTCGGTATCCGCGGAGATTCGGGACCCAGACACTATTGATCCGCATCGGGGCGGGCATCTCGTACTCGCTTATGCGGTCGACGGCGGGGTAGTGCGGTTCCACAATCCGTCGGGCTACTCGCACAATTCGGATTCTGCGTCGTTGCCCCTGCATGTATTCCAGCGGTTCCACGCGGACAGGGGAATCTTGATCGGGAGAACGTCATGATCCGGATTCTCGGAAAGCCGCATATCGTAGGTGTATCGAAAACCGGATACGGGCTGACAACGCCTCGCTGCCTTGACTGGGAGGCATGAGCTACAGAGCAGCAGCACGAACCGGGCACCGCAGCGGGTTGCTGGCCCCCGCCCCTTCCGCGGTTAGAAGCGGGATCACGTTCTACGGATGCGAGAAGGACGAGGCCGTCCTGCTGCGAGAGGTCGCGCCTCGCGTCGGCGTGCGCCCGACGATCATCGCGGAGCCGGTCTGCGACGCCAATGTCGAGCTGGCTATCGGAAACCGTTGCATCAGTATCGGCCACAAGTCTCAGGTGTCGAATCCCACGCTTCTCGCGCTCCGCGGCGCCGGCGTGGAGTACATCTCCACGAGAAGCATCGGCGACAACCACCTCGACGTGACCTACGCGGCGAGCGTTGGCATCGCGGTCGGAAACGTCGCCTACTCGCCCGACAGCGTCGCCGACTACACGCTGATGCTGATGCTGATGGCTGTGCGCCACGCGAAGTCCGTCATCCGCCGCGTCGACATGCACGACTACCGTCTCGGCGAGGTCCGCGGTAAAGAGTTGCGGGACCTGACCGTCGGAGTGGTCGGAACGGGACGCATCGGCACCGCGGTCATCGACCGACTGCGAGGCTTCGGCAGCCGCATCCTTGCCAACGACAGCCGCGCGAAGACCTCCGCGGACCACGTTCCGCTCGACGAGCTGCTGCGGCAGAGCGACATCGTGACGCTCCACACCCCGCTGACCGCGGACACGCATCACCTGCTCGACCGCCGGCGCATCGGGCGGATGAAGCCCGGCGCGTTCATCGTCAACACCGGTCGCGGGCCACTTCTGGACACGGAGGCCCTCCTGGACGCGCTGGAGAGCGGGCGGCTGGGCGGCGCGGCGCTGGACGTGCTCGAGGGAGAGGAAGGGATCTTCTACACCGACCGCCGGACCAATCCCGTCGAGAGCGAGACGGTGCTGCGGCTGCAGAGCCTGCCGAACGTGCTCATCACCCCGCACACGGCGTACTACACGGAACACGCACTGCGCGACACCATCGAGAACAGCCTCCTCAACTGCCTGAATTTCGAGAGCGAGAACCAGCATGGCTAGGTCGAGAATCGGCATCGTGTTCGGGGGCGTGTCCGAGGAGCACTCCGTCTCGGTCAAGTCAGCGCGAGAGGTCGCGAAGAACCTCGACACTGAAAAGTACGAACCGTTCTGGGTGGGCATCACAGCGGGCGGCGAGTGGACGCTCTGCGACGGGCCTGAGCCCGGGTGGGAGGACGCCGGACGCACGGTGGTGCTGTCGCTTGATCGCAGCGTGCACCGCCTTGTGGTCCTGCACGACGGGCGTCCCGACGAGATCCGGTTGGATGTGATACTTCCGGTCCTGCATGGAAGGTTCGGCGAGGACGGCGCGATTCAGGGCCTGCTGGAGCTGTCGGGCATCCCGTACGTCGGTTGCGACATCCAAAGCTCCGCCGTCTGCATGGACAAGTCGCTCGCCTACACGGTCGCCAGGGGGGCGGGAATCGCGACGCCGGAGTTCCGGATCGTCGAGGACGGCGAGCAGGTCGCGCCGGAGGGCCTCACGTACCCCGTGTTCGTGAAGCCCGCCCGTTCCGGGTCGTCGTTCGGGGTCAGCAAGGTCGGTCGGGAGGACGAGCTGGCGAGCGCACTGGAGACCGCGCGGCAGTTCGACTCGAAAGTGCTGATCGAGGCGGCCGTGGCCGGAAGGGAGGTCGGCTGCGCGATGCTGGGACAGGGGCCCGATCTCCTCATCGGCGAGGTCGACCGCGTCGCCCTCTCGCACGGGTTCTTCCGAATCCACCAGGAGGACTCGCCCGAGACCGGCTCCGAGAACTCGACCTTCATCGTCCCCGCCGACATCCCCGAAGAATCCCGTCGGCTCGTCCAGGAGACCGCGAGGAGGGTCTACCGAGCCTTGGGCTGCAGCGGGCTGGCCCGCGTCGACCTGTTCCTCACCGACGACGGGCGCGTGGTCCTCAACGAGGTCAACACCCTGCCCGGGCTCACCTCCTACAGCCGCTATCCCCGGATGATGGCCGCCGCCGGACTGCCGCTGTCCGAGGTGCTCGATCGGCTCATCGCGACGGCGCTGCGGGGAAAGAAGCGATGAACGGCGACTTCGTGTTCGTTGACGAACTGGTGCCCGGGATCCGCTGGGACGCCAAGTACGCCACGTGGGACAACTTCACGGGCAGACCCGTCGACGGTTATCTCGTCAACCGCATGGTCGGCACGCGGGCTCTGTGCGCGGCGCTGGCACGGGCACAGGAGAAGGCGGTCTCCCTCGGTTTCGGCCTGCTGCTGTGGGACGGCTACCGTCCCCAGCACTCCGTGGACCACTTCCTGCAGTGGTCCCGGCAGCCCGAGGACGGCCGGACCAAGCAACGGCACTACCCGAACATCGACCGCTCGGACATGTTCGAGCAGGGATACGTCGCCGCCAGGTCCGGGCACAGCCGAGGCAGCACCGTCGACCTGACCCTTTACCACTTGGACAGCGGCGAGCTCGCGGCCATGGGCGGCGGCCACGACCTCATGGACCCGATCTCGCATCACGGCGCCGAGGGCATCACTCCGATCGAGAGCGGAAACCGTGAGCGTCTCTGCTCGATCATGAGGACTGCGGGCTTCGCGCGGTACGACGCCGAGTGGTGGCACTACACGCTGAAGAACGAGCCCCACCCCGACACCTACTTCGACTTCCCCATCACTGCGGCTGCCGACCGCCTGGCAGCGTGAGCTGACGGCCCGTCGGTCAAGCAAACCCGGCTTGCCGCTCACGGGCTGTCCGACGGCCGCTCAGCGCGGTACCTGAGCGATGGGCAGCCGCACGGTGACGCGGAGACCGCCGGCGACTCCCGGGGTGAGCGTCAGGGTTCCGTCGTGTGCCCGGACGATGGTCTTCACGATCGCCAGGCCCAGGCCGACGCCGGCCTGGTCGCTGCGGATGCGGCCGGTGCCACGTTGGAACGGCTCGGTCAGCGTCGAGATCAACTCCGGGCGGAGCCGTTCGCCGGTGTTCTCGACCGTCAACGTGACGCCTTCGGCGTCCATGCTGGTCGCTATCCGCACCGTGCCGTTCTCGGGCAGGTTGTGGACGATGGCGTTGTGCAGGAGGTTCGTGTTCATCTGCAGCAGGAGCGCGTGCGAGCCGACGGTGATGGCGGGATCCGAGGAGGTTTCGACGGCGACATGGTGCTTCTCCGCGAGGGGAAGTAGCGTCTCGACAGCCTCCTCCGCCAGAAGCGAGAGGTCGACATCCTCGCGGACGAACAGTCGCTGGTCGGCACGGCCCAGAATGAGCAGCGCTTCGGTGAGCGCGATCGCTCGGGCGGTGACGGCGCGGAGGCGTTCTTCGCGGCCGTCCGGACTGGGATCCTGACCGGCGACGTCCAGGATGGTCTGCATCACCGCGAGCGGGGTGCGCAGCTCGTGGGAGGCGTTGGCCGCGAACCTCTGCTGCTCCGCATCCCGCGTCTCCAGCTGCGCGAGCATGGTGTCGAAGGCGTCCGCGAGCACGCGGAACTCGTCGCCGCGTCCTTCCAGCTCGATCCGATGCGAGAGAGACCCGTTCGCCGCCTTCCGCGCGGCGCTCGTGATCCGCGTCAACGGGGCGAGCATGCGGCCTGCCAGAACCCAGCCGCCTACCAGGCCCACCACGAGAAGGAAGGCGAGCACGACCACGGCCGCCGGACTGAAGATGCGCGGACCGAAGTTGCCCGGATTGAACGCGAGCAGCAGATCATCGAACGTGGGAAGGTAGACGCTCGACCGCTGCCGCAGGAGGAAGAACCAGACGACCGCAAGCAGCAGGACTCCGGCAAACAGAAGGAATCCCGCGTAGCTGAGGGTGAGCTTGACGCGAACGCTGAGGCCGCGTCGCCTATCCACGTGAGGTCGTGGGGTCATCGGCATCCGGTCCTGTGTCGATGCGGTAGCCGACACCGGGCTCGGTGATGATCAGCCAGGGCTCGCCGAGCCGCTTCCGCAACGCGGAGACCGTGATCCGTACGGCGTTCGTGAACGGATCGGCGTTCTCATCCCAGGCACGCTCCAGGAGTTCTTCGGCGCTGATGACGCCGCCTTCGGCGGCGACGAGGACCTCCAGCACCGCGAACTGCTTGCGGGTTAGCGCGACGTACCGGCCGTCGCGGTAGACCTCGCGGCGGAACGGGTCCACCCGGAGCCCGGCGAACTCGCGCACGGGCGGCCTGCTATGCGCCCGTCTGCGATCGAGAGCTCTGAGTCGGAGCACAAGCTCTCGCAGCTCGAACGGCTTGGTGAGGTAGTCGTCGGCGCCGAGCTCGAAACCCGAGGCCTTGTCGTCCAGCCGGTCCGCGGCGGTGAGCATCAGGATCGGCATCCCGCTTCCAGAGGCGACGACGTGCTCGGCGATCTCGTCACCGGAAGGGCCGGGGATGTCACGGTCGAGGACGGCGATGTCATAGGTGTTGATGCTCAGCAGCTCCAGTGCCGTGTCGCCGTCGCCGGCGATGTCGGCCGCGATCGCCTCCAGGCGCAGTCCATCGCGGATGGCCTCCGCCAGGTAGGCCTCGTCCTCCACGACCAGCACGCGCACGCCCCCAATGGTAGGAGCGCGTACATATTGTCGGCCTATCGAAACCGCTTACGGCTCGACAACACGCTGCTGCCTCGAGTCCTTCAACTACGACCACCAACGGCGCCTCACCCGCGCCTGAACCCCGCCTCCGCCGACCGCGGCGTCGCCCCGACCGTTGCCGGGCTCGGCGGACCAGCACCGTACTGGCACGACTGGTCCTTCGGCACCGCAACCGACCACAACAGCCGGGCAACTCTGAGCGGGCAGGCTGCCGCCCACCCGCCCCTTTCTCTTCGCTAGTTGCTCGACGTTCTGAGGACCCGCACCGGCCCCAGAAGGCCGGAAGGAAGAAGGGGTGAATCAGCGCGTAGAACGTTCAATGACGTCCACGTGTACTTCTTCGTGGCGTTGGGCTGCAGGTCGCCGATCAACCGGTTGGGCCACAAGTTCGTCACCTTGATCTCCAGCGTATTCGGGCCCGGCTTCAGCGCGCCGGTGACATCAGCCTGGAAAGGCGGCACCCACAGCACGCCGGCGGATGTGCCGTTCACCGTGACCTCGGCGATGTTCTTTACGTCCCCGAGGTCCAGCATCATCTTGGTGCCGGTCGCGAACCATCCGGCCGGGGCCTGGATGGTCTTCGTATAAGTGGCCGTGCCGGAGAAGTACTTCACTCCGGGATCGGAGTGTTCGTTCCATGCGCTCAGCTTGTCGAGCGTGATGCTGGCCGGAGCGCCCCGGTTGGGCTGGAACGCGACCGTCCAGGAACCATCGATCGTCCCGACCGGCGTTTCCGTGACCCGCGGCAGCCTACGGCCCCGCGCAGACCCGGGCTTGCGAAACACTACGAATACAGATTCATTCGGATCGAGATTCAAAGGGACGGTGGTGCGCCCATTGGCGGCACTGTACGCCGCCGGCTTGATCTCGCCGGTCACGGCGTCCCAGAGCTCCGGCGCATTGCCGGCCACCCGGAAAGTGACCTCCACATTCTCCGCGCGGTTCTTGCGGTTGTGCACAAAGTAGATGTCGCCATCGGAGATCTTGCGATGGACGTAAGCCACGGCCGTGTCGCTTTGCGGTTTCGTGTGTTCGAAGTCCGGAGAGACCTCTAGAGCCTGAAGAGCGTCGGCTGCGGTCTGGCCGGCAAACACCTGGCCCTTTCCGACCTTGCGCGTCCCTTCACCGGGCCCCCAAAGCTGATCGGCGATGGCTTTGAACTTGGCTTGATTGTCGCTGTTGCTCGGGCTGTCTGTCGGCTTCGGACCGACCACGATCGCGCCGGCATTCACCAGATGGCGAATCTTTTTCAGTACGTTGAGCGGCATGTGAACCGCGTTGTCGTCGAGCACCAGTATGCGATAACTCATGCCGGAGCCCGCCGTGATGCGGCCGTTGGTGACGCCAATGCGGTTCAGGACCACGTCCGAGCTGGCGTAGTCGAGCGCGTAGCCGTCCGGCACATCCGGCCCCTGGTCGCCGAAGAGAGCCGTGATGTTTGAATCCTCGCCGTAGTAGTAGAGGACGTCGGCGACGGCGCGGCCCTGCTGGAGCATATGGCTGCTGCGCGCGAGATAGGTGATCCACGGCTTGGCGTACTCGGCCCAGGTTTCGTGTCGGGTGAACCACTGGCCGTAGACCTGGGCCAATCCTGGAACTTTGTCGTCCACCGGCTGGTGGGTGCTGCCCTCGTAGTCGATCCGGTTTACTCCGTCGGCGAACGCGGCGTCCGCGGCCGGTTTGAGCATCTCGGGCGAGAAGGCGAACGCATTGCTTTCCTCGCTTCCACCCTCGCCGCCCGAGTCGGCGGGAAATGTCTCAGCCACGGTCAGGTTCTGCCCATAGATATGGGCCACGGAGGCGGCTTCGCGGAGGTCCTCGTTATGGAGGGTTCCCTCCTCCGGGCTGCTGGCCCACGCCACGCCCATCGGGACGGCGGCACTCCGCTTGACGTCCATGCCGTCCGCAATGTACTGGCGGTAAAATTCGTGACCTTGGCTGTAGCGGCCCATGCCGCGCTGGCTGAGTATGTCCGAGAGCTGATCGTAGGTGTACTCGGCCGTCATTTCGGCGATCGTCTTGCGGAAGTCCCACAGGAACCGGTCGCTGGCTTCGGCGCTTCCCACGACATGACCGATCAGCACCGGGAGCCAGGGCTTCATGTCGTAGCCGCGGCGCCTGGTGAACTCAGGGATCATTTCGTCGGTCCAGTTCGCCTGGCCGCGTTCCCAGTTGTCGTTGTGCAGGTAGTTCAGGCCGCGTCCGCCCATCAGCCCGCTGGTAGCTTGCTCGAACTTGCCCAGGTAGTAGTCGTAGTAGGCCTTCATCGCCGACTTGCTGAGTTTGTCTGCTTCGAGGCCGGTGGCCTCGGAGGTAGTCCCGCGGTTCATGGTTCCGACGAGCGAATAGCCCAGTCGCAGAACAGCCCATTTGCCTGCCGGTGGAGTCCAGTTCAGGGTTCCATCCGGCTCCATGGTCGACGTGAGATCGATGACGTCTTCCCTGTGCACCACGGCGTCGCCTGCGACAGCAGGTGTCGTCATCTCGTAAATTCCGGGAGGTGTTGAGAAGGTGGCCGTCTTCTCCTCGAGGCGGTTGACCCAGCCTGAGGTGCGCAGGACGAGTTCCGAGATGTTTGTTGCTTGCGGTGCGGACGGGCCCGTTTGCTCGGCCAGAATGGCGACGCGGAAGAACTTCGCGGTCACGGGCGCGAACGAAATCGTGCGCGCGCCGACCGAATGCTCAAGAACGAAGCTTGGCAGGCGAAGTCCAGGAATCTCAGCGATCGTACGGAACTGTTTGCCGTCATCGCTCACATCCAGAGTCTGACCCGAACTCTGGCCTGGCATCGTCATCATTTCGCGGTCGAGGTCGCCGAGGTAGATCGACAGCCCCCGAACCGTGACCGGCTTCTGGAACTCGAACTGGATCCACGACTTCTCGCCAACTGGTGCGGGCGGGAGGAGCGTGCCATTTGTGTAATCGCCATCGGTCAGCTTGGCCAAGTCGAAATTGCCACCGCTGGAGGTGACCTTCGGCTGCAACTCGGCCATCGACTCGTCGTTGTCCGGGAGCCGGTACGCCACCACCGCGGCGTCGGCGTACCAGGGGTCCGGCAGTTTCAGCTCGGCGCCGCCGGGGATGTCTCTGATATCCAGGTTCTGGAATGGGCCGATTTCGGTCGGCGGATGAGCCAGCTTGCCGCTGAACGGCTTGCCGCCCTCCACGCGTGTCTGCGTCCAAACGAACTTCTTCATGCCCTGCGAAGGCGGGACCCAGGGGCCGCCGCTGGCGGACCATCCGGGCGTGGCGGAAGTGCCCATTTGGAGGCCCAGTTGGTCAGCCAGCTCGGTCGTGTAATTGATGTCGTCCATCCACCGGGGCGACATGACCCCCACGGGTTCGACGATCTGCGGCGTGCGCATCGCGAAGTCGGCCCGCATGAAGCCGCCGAAGCCGACGCGTTTCATCCACTCCAGATCCTTCTTGATGCCTTCCTGAGTTACGTTTCCGTTCCCCCAGAACCACCAGGCGCGCGGTTTCGCGCTGTTCGGCGGCTCCTGGAAATCTCGTTCGAGCAGATCGCCCGAACTCTGCACCATGCTCCCAGCGGCGCCGACAGCCTTCGTCGGGGTGCCTGCGCCCAGCGGCGTGACAGCCAGAGCGGCGCTCAGTTTCATCAGCGTACGGCGTTTCATCGGCCAGCCCCCCACAAGTTCGAAATTCCAGGAATGAGTTACTTCTCAGCGTCAGGGAGCTTTGTTGGCCAGTAGCGCTATATGGTCGCGTCGGCGCGCCGCGTGTTTCTCCTTGATTCGCTGTCGGTCATACCTCCAGTCAAGGCAATGTGCAGTCAAGGCAACGTGGTGTTGTCCGCACGTATGCGGATTTCGATATGCCGACGATATGCGCCGGCTCGTAGCGATCGAGCGATCGCGCCCGACATCGCCGGTGCCGGCGACACCGCTCTGCTCACTGCCGCCGACCGGCTTGACGACAAGGCCCTCCGGGTGTCTGCGGCCGGCCACCTGATCGGGCAACGCGTCACGCTGCGCCTCGACGGCCACCTTCCGCACGTCATCGCCGCCGGCTGCCTGGCCCAGACCCCTGCCCGCACCATCGGACCCGGCCGTCGGGCACGGCTGGCCGGCGCCCGCATCGCCGACAACCCGCTACCCCCACCGCCCGCCCAGCCACCACGCGCCCAGCGCCGCGTTCCCGTCAACGGCGAGATCATCCGCGGGATGAAGACGTTCAGCGTCACCGCGACCGGGTTCAGGGCGAGGAGCGGATGCGGCTAGGGTGGCCCGCTTCGGTGCCGGAGTCCGATCCACGAGGTCCGTCGCCCTGCGGGGGCGTCAAAGACTTGCGGGGGCCTATTTTCATAGCTCGACCCGGGCTTTACGTCGTGCTCCGCGCGTAGCTGAGCACGTGGTCGGCAGTGGGCAGCGCGGCCGCCCGGTTGGCGGCGACCAACCCGATGCGGGTACGCCGGTCGAGCAGGTCGTCGATGTCGAGTGCGCCCTCGTGGCGGACCGCCCAGAGCAGTTCCGCGCCGAGCACGGGGGAGGTTTCGGCGACCGGTTTCAGCAGCCACGGCTGGCTGGCGGCCTCGGCGAGTACCTGGGGCGCTTCGGTGCCGTAGCGTGCGACCAGCCGTCGGGGCGCCCGTACCTGGGCCAGGTGTTGCGGTGATCCGGCACCGGGCAGTGGGAGACTTCGGGTGCGGCACGGTCCGGCCGGCAGCCCGGTCCGCCGTACGACCGCGTCGATCGTGTCGGCGGCCATCCGGCGGTATGTGGTGAGCTTGCCGCCGACGATCGTCATGACGCCGTCCGGTCCGGTCAGCAGCGCGTGCCGGCGGGACAGTTCGGCGGTGTCGGTGCTGTTGCCGCTCGCCTGCCCGGAGCGCTCGGAGCGGCCGGACAGCAGCGGGCGCAGGCCGGCGTACGCGCCGAGCACGTCGACCCGACGAAGTGGCCGGTCGAGCACCGTGTTGAGGACGTCGAGCAGGAACACGATGTCCGCCTCGGGCGGCTCCGGCACATCGGGCACCGGCCCGTCCAGTGGCTTGTCGGTCAGGCCCGCGTATACCAAGCCGTCCGCCTGGGGCAGCGCCATCACCGCGCGGCCGACCGTGCCCGGCACGGGCACCATCAAGCCGACCGTCAACCCGCCGAGCGCGTCCTGCGGGAGGATGATGTGCGTTCCCAACGAGGGGCGCACCTGAACGCCCGGCGCGAGGGTGCCGGCCCAGACGCCGGTCGCGTTGACGACCGCGCGGGCCCGGATCTCGAAGGTCGAGCCGGTCAGCTCGTCGCGCACCTCGGCCCCGTCGCCGGCGAGCGCCAGCGCCCGGCAGCGCGTCACGATCCGGGCGCCTTCGCCCGCGGCGGCCCGGGCCAGCCCGATGACCAGCCGGGCGTCGTCGCAGAGCTGGCCGTCCCAGGACACGATCCCGCCGCGCAGGCCGGAGCGCAGCCCCAGCGCCAGAGCGCGCGTCTCGGCGGTGCCGACCAGGCGCGGCCGAGGCAGCACCCGGCGCGGCGTGCCGGCGGCCATCCGGAGCAGGTCGCCGCCGGCGATGGCGGCCGCGGTGAGCGCCGTAACGGCCCGGGGTCCGCTCCGAGGCCAGAGCATCGGCAGCGCCCGGATGAGATGCGGGGCGGTGCGGGTCATCAGGATGTGGCGCTCGACCGCACTCTCGTACGCGATGCCCAGTTCAAGCTTTGCGAGGTAGCGCAGGCCGCCATGGATCAGCTTGGAGCTCCACCTCGACGTCCCGAACGCGAGATCGTGCGCGTCGATGGCGGCCACCCGCAGCCCACGGGACGCCGCGTCGAGCGCGACCCCGGCGCCGGTCGCGCCAAGCCCGACGACCAGCACGTCGAGCACCTCGCCGCCGGCCAGTGCGGTGAGGTCCCGCTCCCGCGAGGCGGCGTCGAGGTGGTGCGGCTGCGTGCCGCGCTTGTGATCCTGTGACATTACATGTCACTATGTCACACATGAGTGAGTCGGCGGAAGAGCGATGGGCGGGCTGGGGCGATCCGGCCGCCGCGGTCAGCCTGCCGCCGTCGATCGCCGCACTGCTGGAGGCCTTGGGGGTACGCCCGGCCGCCCCATCGGTTGACGTCGCCGACGTCCGGGTGCCAGAGTCCCGGCTGCCCGATGAGGTCCGGCAGGCGCTCGCGGCGGTTGTCGGCGCGGCGAACGTGCTGACCGGCCCCGAAGCCCGGGCCCGCCACGGCGGCGGGAAGTCAACCGCCGACCTGGTCCGCCAGCGCGCCGGTGACGCGGCCGGTGCACCGGACGCGGTCATCTACCCGGGCGGCCACGACGAAGTGGTCGCGGTGCTGCGGGCCTGCACCGAGCGGCGGATCGCCGTTGTGCCGTTCGGCGGTGGCACGTCGGTGGTGGGCGGTGTCGGTCCGTCGCTGTCCGGCCGCCCCCGGATCGCGCTCGACCTGCGCCGGCTGGACCGGCTTGTCGAGCTCGACGAGGTGTCCCGCACGGCGACGTTCGAGGCCGGTGTGCGGGCGCCCCGCGCCGAGGAGATCCTCGCCGCGCGGGGGTTCACGCTCGGGCACGTGCCGCAGTCGTACGAGTACGCGAGCCTCGGTGGCTTCGCGGCGACCCGGTCGTCCGGACAGGCTTCCGCCGGGTACGGCCGGTTCGACGACATGGTCGTCGCGCTGACCGTCGCGACACCGGTCGGCACCGTCCACACCGGACGGGCACCGGCGTCGGCGGCCGGTCCGGATCTGCGGCAGCTGTTCCTCGGCTCGGAGGGCGCACTCGGCGTGGTGACGTCTCTGACGGTCCGCCTACGCCCGCAGCCGGTCAGCCGCCGCTACGAGGGCTGGCGGTTCGAGTCGTTCGAAGCCGGTGCGCTGGCCGTGCGGCGGCTGGCGCAGGACGGCCCGCGCCCGGCCGTGGTCCGGCTCTCCGACGAGTACGAGTCCGCGCTCGGACCGGCTGCCGGCGGCTGTCTGCTCGTGCTCGGGTACGACGACGGCACCGACGCGGACGCCGTACTGGCCGCGGACGGCGGGACGGCCCTGGGTCCGGAACCCGGCCAGCGGTGGGCCGCCGAGCGGTTCGCGGCGCCGTACCTGCGTGACGCCCTGCTCGATGCCGGCGCGTACGCCGAAACCCTGGAGACGGCAGCGTTCTGGTCCCGGCTGCCGGCGCTGTACGCGCAGGTCCGGGCGGCCCTGCTGGACAGCCTCGACCGGGCGCTGGTGCTCTGCCACATCTCGCACGTCTACGAGACCGGCGCCTCCCTGTACTTCACCGTCGTCGTCGCGCAGGGCGACGACCCGGTCGGCGCGTGGCAGCGGGCGAAGGCCCGGGCCAGCGACGCGATCCTCGCCGCCGGCGGCACCATCAGCCACCACCACGGGGTCGGCACCGAGCACCGGGACTGGTACGCCAGGGAGATCGGGCCGCTGGGTGTCGACGCGTTGCGCGCGGTGAAGGCTGTTCTTGACCCGCAGGGAATCATGAACCCCGAAGTCCTGATTCCCGACTGACGGTCGGCCGGACTCACGGCGACAGGTACGCATCCAGCAACGCGGTCAACTCCGCGTCGAGCTCGGTCGCGTCGTACTTGTCGGTCGCCAGAGCCGCCGACAGCGCGAACGGCTGCGCCGCCAGCAGGATTGCCCGGCCCATCCGCTCCGGATCACCCGCCCGGATCGATCCATCCTGCTGCCCGGTCCGCAGCGCCTGCACCACGAACTCGAGCATCTCCTCCTGGCTGGCGCCGCGGCGGTCCAGCATGTACGGCAGCAGGATCTCCGGGTCGACCTCCTTGATCTTCCGCAGCAGCGGGTGCTCGCGCAGCCCGCGCACGACCGCGACGATCTCCGCCACGCCCCGGGTACGCTGCCGACCGCGCCGCTTCAGGCCAGCCGCCGCAGCGGCGACGAGCACCGCGTGCCACTCCCGGCTCATCAGGTCCGCGACCAGCGACTGAACGTCCGGCCAGCGACGGTAGATCGACATCCGGGACACGCCGGCCCGTTTCGCCACATCGGTGAGCGTGGTACGCCGAACCCCGTACGCCAAAACGCAGTCACGGGTGGCATCCAGCACGGCGTCTTCGATGCCGGTGGACTCGCGATCGGCGGGAGCTTGTGACGTCACACGTCACTGTGTACCACGAACCGCCCGTCGGTCTTGAGGCCGCGCGTCGATCACCCGGGCCGGCGTCACGGGTGGGGCCGGCCGGTCGCGCACTGCCCGCGTCCGGCATCACCGCCCGGATCACCTCGCTGACACCCGACTACGGAACATGCCCTCGCCCAACACCTGCTGGACACCGCTGTCGCCGACCGGGTGCCGGTAAGGCCACACCGGCGTCGCCGAGCGCGATCACCCGGCCATCACGACCCGCCGCTCTGGCACGGCAGCACACGCACGCTCCTCGATCTTCCTTAGTCGAGCGGTGACTCCAGCCAGGCCGCGCCAAGAGCGGTCAATTGCCAGCGTGGGCCTGTCCCTTGTGGCGGGTTGTTGTCCTCTTGGACCAGGTGTCGATCTGCGAGCTGACGGAGGTCGGCCATGATCCCACTGTCGACGTGAGCGCCGCGTCGTCCAAGCTCGAGGTCGATGGTCCGGGTATCCCACCGTCCGGCGCCGTCACGGACGACCTCGAGAAGCAGGCGGGTAGGGATGATGTTCATAGAAGTCCCTGGCGAGGTTGTTCACGGCGCGCGCCGATCCGATGTACGCAGGTGGCTCTTCCGAGCAGTCGAGCCCACCCGCGAATATAAGCAACAAGCGTCCGCCTACCCGAGATGGGCGGCCGTCGGACTGTCCGGTGAGGAGCCACCACCCGAAGGTCAACTTACGTCCGATGTGTACCCGGGTGGTCCGCGGGTACCCGGCTGGCATGGCGCAGACGCAGCCCGGTCGATGGGTGGGATCGGTCCTCGGTCCGGGGCTGCTGCTGGGCGCGGGCCTGGGCGGCTTCGTGGACGGCATCCTGCTGCACCAGATCCTGCGCTGGCACCACCTGCTGACCGCCCGCCGCGACGCCGACCTGACCGCTAATCTCGTCGCCGACGGGCTGTTCCACGCGGCGACGTGGTTTGCCGTCTTCGGCGGGCTGATGTGGCTGTGGCAGCGCAGCAGGGCGCGTTCCAGAAGCTTCCCGTGGCCCGCCCTGATCGGACCGCTGCTGGCCGGGTGGGGGCTGTTCAACCTGACCGAAGGGCTGGTGAACCACCATGTTCTGGGCCTGCACCACGTCCGGGCCGGCGCGCACCAGACCGTGTACGACATCGGTTTTCTGGTCTTCGGTCTGCTGCTCGCCGTCCTTGGGACCTGGACCTACCGGCGAAGCCTCGCCACCGGTGAGGGAGTGAGCCGCGATGTCCGGTGACGCGCGCGAAACCGGTGCCGGGCGGGCGCCGGACCGGCCGAGCCGGCTCGGTGGCCGGGCGTGGTGGGGGGTGCTGCGCCGCACGGTGCGGGAGTTCGGCGACGACAAGCTGACCGACTGGGCGGCGGCGCTGACCTACTATGCGGTGCTGTCGATCTTCCCGGGCCTGCTGGTGCTCGTGTCCGTGCTGGGGCTGGTCGGTGCGCCGGCGCTGCAGCCGCTGATCGACAACATGGGCACCATCGCGCCGGGGCCGGTCGGGCAGATCCTCACCGACGGGGCGCGCGGCCTGACCGAGGCGCAGGGTGCCGCGGGCATCCTCGCCATCGTCGGCGCGGCGGGCGCGCTGTGGTCGGCGTCCGGCTACATCGCCGCGTTCATGCGGGCGGCGAACGCGATCTACGACGTACCGGAGGGGCGGCCGTTCTGGAAGACGGTGCCGATCCGGCTCGGCGTGACCATCGTGATCGGGGTGCTGCTCGCGGTCAGCGCGTTCATGGTGGTGCTCACCGGCGACCTGGCCGAGCGGGTCGGCGACGCGTTCGGTGTCGGGTCGGTGCTGGTGACGGCGTGGGGGATCGTGAAGTGGCCGATCCTCGTGGTCATCGTCAGCCAGATGTTCGCGCTGCTCTACTGGGCGACGCCCAACGCACGCCAGGGCGGCTACCGGTGGATCAGCCCCGGCGGGCTGCTCGCCGTGGTGCTGTGGATGGTCGCCTCGGCCGGGTTCGCGGTGTACGTCGCCAACTTCGGCTCCTACAACAAGACCTACGGTGTCCTCGGCGGGGTCATCATCTTCTTCGTCTGGCTGTGGATCTCCAACGTCGCGATCCTGCTGGGTGCCGAGTTCGACGCCGAGCTGCACCGGGCCCGCGCGATCGAGGCCGGACATCCCGCGGACCGCGAGCCGTACGTCGAGCTGCGCGACACCCGCACCCTCGACGACTAGGCCCAGTTCGGAAAATCCTTGCCGGGCTGCGCCGGGGTGTTCGGCGGTTCCCAGCCGGGATAGGCGGTGTGCGCCTGCTGGCAGCGGTAGGTCACGCCGGCGTAGGTGACGCTCGCGCCCACGGCGTACGTGGCGCCGACCTGCCACGTGGTGCTGCCGCCGGGCGGCGGGGTGGTCGCCGTGGGCGTCGGGCCGGGGCCGCCGCCGGAGGTGACCAGGGTCAGGCCGTACGCGACCAGGATCGGGTTGACCGGCTGGAAGTACATGACGCCGCCGGCCGAGCAGTTGCCGGAGTCGCCGGACGTGACGCCCTGTGCCTGGCTGCCGGCCAGCCAGGAGCCGCCGGAGTCGCCGGGCTCGGCGCAGGCGTCGCTGCGGGTCAGTCCGGTGACCGTCCCCTGTGGATAGGTGACCGAGGCGTTCTTCTGCTGGATGGTGCCGCAGCGCCAGCCGGTCGTGGAGCCGGACCGGCACACGGCCGCACCCACGGCGGCCTCGGTGCTGCCGGCGACGGCCGCGGCAGCAGCAGCGCCGCCTCACCTTCCAGGCGGCGGGCGCGCCCGCGCCAGCCCAGCTCCAGAAACGTGTACATCAGCGCGATGCCGGGCGGCCGCCCGAACCGCAGGTCGTCGGCGTCGATGCCGAGCCGGCCCGCGAAGTGGCCAGCGCCTCGGGGCTCGGAGTGCGGGTGCCGGCCTCGACCGCCGCCAGGAACGCGCCGGTTTATCGGGGAGCGGCGAGGCTGTGCTGAGTGAGCCCGGCCGCCTGGCGCAGCCGGCGGATGCGCTGGCCTAGGGGCTCGTCCTGGTGATTGGCGCCGCCGTCGCTGGCGCCCACCACGCGCGCCGCCGCCGACTGTGGCATCGGCCACCTCCCGCGCACAGACTAACCGGTTGCGTACGCGGGCCCGGCCGCCACGAGGCGACCGGGCCCGCGCGATGACACCGGCGGTCAGGGCAGCCCGGCCAGCCAGGAAGCCATCGCGTCGTGGACGGTCCGGGCGTTGCGCTCGAGGCCCATGTAGTGGCCGGCGGCGGGAACCGTCACCAGGTCGGCGTCGGGTGACCCCTTGTACAGCGAGCGCTGCAGTTCGCCGTTCTGGATACGGGCGTCCCGTTCGCCGTACACGACGAGCACCGGCACCCGGATCTCGCCCAGCCGGCGCAGGTCGGTGTAGATGCCGGCGGTGATGGAGGTCATGTCGCCGCACGGATGCGGGTTCTGCAGCGGCACGACCGCGTCGCGCACCCGCGGGTCGGCGTCGGCGAAGTTGCCGTCCAGGAAGTCCGTGCTGCCGACGTCGTAGTACACGTAGCCGCGCTCACCCGAGGCGGCACCGCGGATGCAGCGCGCGGTGGCGTCCCAGAACCGCCGGTCGGCCTGTGGTGTGAAGCCCAGGTCGCCCCAGCCGTGCACGGACAGCGCGTCGAAGCCGCCGAAGGAGATGACGGCAAGGTTGGCGATCAGGCCGCCGTTGGACTGCCCGGCCAGCACCAGCCGGTCGAACGCGGGCGCGGTCCGCCCGCCGCCGAGCCGGTACCCGCCGGCGCGCAGCTGCTGCCCGATCTGATGGGTGATGTCGGCCTGCGCGCCGATGCAGGTGGTGTACCCGTCGGGCGCGTCGCTGGAGTCGTAGCCGATCCGGTCGATGGTGACCGAGGCGTGCCCGCGCTCGGCCATCTCCCGGGCGTGGTCGTAGCCGGGCACGTTCAGCCGCCAGTACCACTCGCCGCCGGCGATACCGTGCTGGTAGAGCGTGACCGTGTGGCCGTCTCCGCGCAGTGCGGACCGCGGTGCGGTGAGGTGCCCCCGGACGGTGTAGGTGCGGCCGTCGGCCGGGCATGCCAGCGCCGAGCGGTTGACGTTGCGGACGGTGAAGCTGACCGGCGTGTCCAGGATCTGCTCCGCGGCCGGCGCGGCCGTGGTCGGACCCAGCAGTGCGAGGGCGGTCAGGACGAGATGGCGGAACATTCATGCCTCCTAGACGGTGTGACGTCCGGCGGAGCCGGCGGGACGGTTGGTTTTGGAACCGGCGGACCGGTTGGCGAGCACGCGGGCGTACCGGCGCAGCAGCCCGGCGCGGTCCGCGAGCCGCACGGCGACATCGCGGGCGGTGACGGCGGCGGGGCAGCGCAGCAGCCACAGCCGGTTCTGCAGGTCGGCCTCGCGCACCACCCGCCGCACGACGGGCTTGCGCCACCGGGTGTACGACCCGAGCAGCTCCTCGCCCGCCCGGCCGTGCGCCACGGCGGCCATCGCGGTGGCGAGGTGGTGGGCGTCCTGGACGCCGGTGTTCAGGCCCTGGCCGCCGGCCGGGCTGTGCACGTGTGCGGCGTCGCCGACCAGGAAGACGCGGCCGTGCTGAAACCGCGTGCAGATCCGCCGGTGCACCCGGAACGTGCTGGCCCACTCCACGGGGCCGAGCCGGATGCCGGCCGGTCCGCGCTCGGCCAGGATGCGGTCCATGGTCTGGCCCGGGCCGGCGTTGGCGAAGAACCGGTACCGGCCGCCGGGCAGGGCCACCACGACCAGCGCCCCCGCGGGGACTGGTGGTAGTGCGCCTCGCCGTCCGGCAGCGGGCCGGTGGCGGTGGCGTCGACCACGAGGTAGCTCTCTTCGTGCGTGCTGCCGGCCAGGCGCAGCCCGAGCCGCTTCCGCACGGTGCTGGACGCGCCGTCGGCGCCCACCACCCACTGTGGATGGATGTGCTCGAGGCGGCCGTCCGGCAGCGCAAGGGTCGCGGCGCCGGTACCATCCACAGTGGTCAGCCGCACGCCCCGCTCGACGGCGCCGCCGAGCTGGTGCAGGCGGTCGGTCAGGATGCGCTCGGTCTCCCGCTGCGGCAGGCACAGCGGCGCCAGGCTGTCCGGAAAGGGCAGCGCCGCGAGCGGGCGCCCGCCGGAGAAGTAGCGGAACGCGCGGATCGGCAACGCGGCCCGTTCGACCGTCGCGCGGACGCCGAGCCCGGCCAGCACGCGCAGGGTCGGCGGCCAGAGCAGCAGCGCCTTGGAGTACGGCGCGGGCCGCGGCGCGGCGTCCACCAGCCGCACCGTCACCCCGCGGCGCAGCAGCTCGCAGGCGGTGACAAGGCCGCTCGGCCCGGCGCCGACCACGAGCACCCCGGTCATGCCGGGCTCCAGGTGAGCAGGGCCATGCCGACCGCCATGCCGCCGCCGAAGCCGAGCAGCAGCACCCGTTCGCCCGCCCGGATCCGGCCGGCGCGGGCGGCGTGGTCGAGGGTCACCGGCACCGAGGCGGCGCCGGTGTTGCCGTACGTCTCGACGGTCCGGTGCACGGTGGCCGCCGGCAGGTCGAGCGCCGCGCCGAGCTCGTCCAGCATCACCCCGTTGGCCTGGTGCGGCACGAGATGCGCCACGGCGTCCCGGGGCACCGAACGGTCCGCGAGGAAGCGGTGCACCAGGTCGGGTACGCGGTCGCGGACGAATCCGCGCACCGCCCGGCCGTCCATGGTGAAGTGACCGCCCGGCGGTACGCGGATCAGGTCCCGGTGTGCGCCGAACGTGTGCAGCCGCAGCGCGGTGTCACCGCCGTCCCGTGCCGGTCCGAGCACCGCGGCCCCCGCGCCGTCGCCGAACAGGATCGCGCTGCGCCGGTCGGTGGGATCCAGGATCCGCGAGTACACGTCCGCGCCGATCACCAGCGCGCAGCGGTCGCCGGCGACCATGCCGTGCGCGGTGGCCAGCGCGAACACGAACCCGCTGCACACGGCGTTGACGTCGAACGCGGCCGCGTCCCGGGCGCCGAGCCGGTGCTGCACCGCCGCGGCGGTCGGTGGCTGCGGCTGGTCCGGTGTGGACGTGGCGACCACGATCACGCCGACCTGCTCCGGCCGCCGCCCCGCGCTGCGCAGTGCCCGCCGCGCCGCCGCCACCGCCAGATCGGAGGTCAGCTCGCCCGGCGCGGCCCACCGCCGGTACCGGATGCCGGTCTTCGCCACCACCCAGGCCGCGTCGACCCCGGCCGGCGCACCGACCTCGGCGTTGCCGACCAGGCGGGCCGGCAGCGCGGACCCGGTGCCGAGAATCGTCGCCGCTGTCATGATGCCTCCTTCGTTCGCGCGTTCCGCGGCGGGGCGCCATGGCCCGCCGGCGGGTGAATCTCCACAGTGGGCATCGACCATGCCGCCACCGCGCAGCCGCAGTAGCAGGGGTCCGGGGCGGCCACCGGCTGAGCCGGCAGCCTCGGCCAGCCGTACCGTGCGGCCAGCCGGAGCAGGTCCGGGTCGTCGCCGACCACCGCCGGGTGCCCCACCGCGCCCAGCAGGTCCAGGTCGCTGGCGTGGTCTCCGTACGCGAAGCAGTGACCGGCCGGTACGTGCCAGTCCGCGGCGAGCCGTTGCGCCGCCACCGCCTTGGCCCGGCCGATCATCGGCTGGGCGGTGCCGGTGAGCACCCCGCCGCCGTCGGTCTCCGGCTCGGTGCACAGCACCGCGTCCGCGCCGAGGTGCTCGGCGATCGGGAGCAGGCAGGGCAGGAACGAGCCGGAGACGAGCACGACGGCGTGGCCGTGCGCGCGGTGGCGGCGCAGCGCGCCGAGGCCGCCCGAGACGTAGCCGTCGGGGCGGCGCGACCACGTGTCGTACCACCGCCTTCCTTCGGACATCAGCTCGGCCCAGCGGGTCCCGGCGTACAGCCGGAAGTAGCGGCGGTTCGCCTCCGCACGCCCGGCACCGTCGCCGCGCAGCTCACGCCAGCGCTGCTCCGCCGCGGCCGTGCCGAGCCGGAAGCGCAGGAACTCGCGCATCGTCGTGCCGGCCACGAGCGTGCCGTCGACGTCGAAGAACGCGATCGGTCTCATGTGGACGCTCCTGCGGTCAGGCTCTCGGGCATCCCGGCCCGCAGCGCTCCCTCGGCCCGCCGCTGTTCGACCGGCGCGATCCGCTCCGCCGCGAACGCGGTGAACCGCGCCAGCGCGCTCGCCACGCGGCGACCGCCCTGCTCCACCTGGACGCGCGCGGTTCCCCGCCCGTCGGTGACCGGCTCCAGCGCGCAGTACAGCCGCGCCGGCAGCGGAAACAGGAAGCTCTCGAAGTCGAGCTGGATGCCGTTCCAGACCACGTAGTCGTCGGGCCGGCGGCTCGCCGTGGCGTACGCCGCGAGCAGCATCTGCCGGACGGCCTCGATGACGACCATTCCCTGTACGTGCAGGCCGGTCTGGTGGTCGAGCAGCAGCTCGTTCTCGCCGGCCAGCCGCAACGCCGCGGTGACTATCCCGCCGCCGGCCGCGTGCACGTCGCCGAGCAGCACGTTCGCCGCCAGGTGCTTGTGCACGAGGTCCCGGCCGGCCGGCGCCGGCGTGGTGTCCACGACGACCACCCGGTCCGCCAGCCCCCGCCGTTCGACGAGCGCGCGGAGGTGGTCGCGCTCGTGCGGTCCCACGCCCTGGCCCAGCCGCAGTGTGACCGGCTCGCCGTCGAGCACGTCGCCGGCGCCGGACACGGTGGTGACCCCGTTCAGCCGGGCGAAGCCCGCGAACCTGTCGCCGACTACCCATACGTCTCGCACAATGACCCCCGTAAACTCGCATCTACCATTTCGTTTGCCCAGCGCATCCGTGCGACAGCCGTTTCCGGGCATTCGCCGTACGCGCCGGCGAGTGCGACAGCGCAGCCGCCTACACCTTCGTGAAAGTCCAGAGCGCGCTCCACCGCGTCGGACGTCTGAGCAGGTGAAAGCCGCTCTCCGGTGGGCACCTCGCTGGCAAACAACGCCTCTGCCAACAGTGTTTTCATGACGATCCCCCCGTCGAATTCATGACCCAATGGTGCGGTCCGCAATGGTCAAGAATCGTCGGGCTGAAATGGGATTTCCGCGCTCCGACGCAGGGGAGCGGCGCGCCGTTTCGGGCTTTCCGTGAGCGGACGCCGAGCGGGCCGCATGTCCACCCTGAGTCGTACGCCGGGGGTCCGACCCCAATCGGATGTCCTGTTCGCCCATTGCGTGGTGATATATCCACAGCCACTCCGCAAGATCGGGCGCGGATGTCCGGTCAGCACCCCTTGGAGGCAGAGATGACGACCCTCAACTCGGTGGTGTCGCTGCAGGATCGCTCCGCCGGCGACCCTGTGCGCGGCCACCTCGCCGCCGGCCTGCTCGTCGACGAGGACCTGGTCCTGGTGCCGACCCCGCCGGTACACGTCGGGCCGGAGGGCAGGAGCTTCGACGCGGTGGTGATGCCGGTCGGCGGCGACGCGGCGGAGCGGATCGCGCCGCGCCGCGTGGCGTTGCTGCGCTTCGACGCCCGGCGGAAGCCGACCCGCAAGACGCCGCCCGTCCTCGCCTACGTCCAGCTGGCCGAGCCGAGCGGGCTGCCGCGGCCGGTGTTCGGCGACTTCACCGCGGCGGAGCTCTACGGTGCCCTGTGGCGCCACGGGGACTACTGGCGGGCGCTCGTGGAGGTCGGCGCGATCCCGGAGGAGGTCCCGCCGATCGTGTCCGACCTGCTGGAGCGCATCCCGGTGGCGCCGGCCGGCACTGTGGACGCGGAGCCCACCTGGCATTTCCAGCTGTACGACAACGCCGACGAGCTGGCCGCCCGGTCCTGCCCGCCGCCGCTGTCGTGCCACGGGCGGCGCGTCTTCGGCGACGGGTAGCCGGACATGCCCGCCGACCGCGCGTACGCCATCGGCCCCAGGGACCTGCTGCTGGCGGTCACCGTACTGGTGCTGGATCTGACGATGTTCTCGTACGTGGGCGCCGCCAGCGGCCCCGCCCGCGCCGAGGTCGTCGTGCCCTACGCCGCCCTGGCCTGCGCGGCGCTGCTCTGGCGGCGCCGCGCACCGGTGCTGGTGTTCGGGGTGACCTGGGTCCACGCGATGGTCGCCGTGCTGATCCCGGAGATGGCCTACCTGCCGACGATCCCGATGCTCGCCGCCATGTACACGGTGACGCTCGACCGGGGCACCCGGGCCGGCTGGCTGACCCTGCCGCTCTACCTGGTGCCGGCGGCGTTCGCGGTCGCCGACGCGGTCAGCCGCGCCTCGATCGAGGAAGCCTGGCGCAACGCGCTGATCGTCGCCGTCATGGAGCTGTCCCTCGGCGTCGCGGCGGTGGCGTTCGGCCGGGCGGCGCTGACCATCCGCCGCCTCGGCCGGGTGGAGGCCGAAGCTGCCCTCAGCGCCGAACGCATGCGGATCGCCCGCGAGCTGCACGACATCGTCGCCCACTCGGTGACCGTCATCGTCCTGCAGGCAGCCGGCGCGCAGAAGCTGCTCCGCACCAGACCGGAAGAGAGCGGCCGCGCCCTCAGCCAGATCGGCGAGGTCGGCAAGCAGGCCATGGACGAGCTGCGCCGGCTGCTGCGCGTCCTCCGCGCCCCGGACCGTGCGACGGACGGGCCGGAACAGTCGCCGGCCGCGCCGCAGCCGGGCCTGGCGCAGGCCACCGCGCTCGTCGCGAGCATCCGGGCGGCCGGGACCCCGGTCACCCTCCGGCACTCCGGCGAACCCGTGTCCCTGGAACCCGGCGTCGACCTCGCCGCGTACCGCATCGTGCAGGAAGCCCTCACCAACGTCACGAAGCACACCCCGCGCGGCACCGCCGCCACCGTCGACGTGGCCTGGACCGGCCCGGCGCTCAGCCTCCGGATCGCCAACCCGGCGCCGGCGTCCGGCCGACCCGCCGCGGCGGGACTCACCTGCGGGTACGGCCTGCTCGGCATCCGCGAACGGGCCGCGCTCGCCGGCGGCGACCTGAGCGCGGGGCACACCGCTGACGGCGGCTTCGAGGTCTGCGCCACCCTCCCCACCACGACGCCCGCCGGCGCGCCGCCGCTGGCCGTACAGCCCGGGACAGGAAAGGAAAGGCCGTGACCATTCGCGTGCTGCTCGCCGACGACCAACCGCTCGTGCGTACCGGAATCGCGATGCTCCTCACCGCGGAGCCGGACATCCAGGTCGCCGGCGAGGCCGGCGACGGCGATCAGGCGATCGCCCTCGCCCGCTCGGCGCAGCCCGACGTGGTACTCATGGATGTGCGCATGCCCCGAACGGACGGCGTCGAGGCCACCCGGCGGATCACCGCGGACGGCTTCTCCGACAGCCACGATCGGCCGCTCAAGGTGCTCATGCTGACCACGTACCACATCGACGAGGCGGTCTACGCCGCGCTGCGCGCCGGTGCCTCCGGCTTCCTGCTCAAGGACGCCGCCCCCACCGAGCTGGTCGCGGCGGTCCGCGCGGTGGCGACCGGCGACGCCTGGCTGCACCCGGCGGTCGCCCGCGGACTGCTGGCCGAGTTCGCCGCCCGCCCCGAGGCGAAGCTGCCGGCACCCGCCGAGCTCGCCCGCCTCACCACGCGGGAGCGTGAGGTGCTGGCGCTGGTTGCCCAAGGACTGTCCAACATGGAGATCGCCGCCGAGATCTTCGTCGGGGAGGCCACGGTCAAGACCCACTTCGGTCGCATCCTGATGAAACTCGGCCTGCGTGACCGCGCCCAAGCCGTCGCGACGGCCTACCAGTGCGGTCTGGTGCAGCCCCCACCCCGGCAGTGACGGTATGGTGTTCTATGTAGTGACAGGGCATCCCATGTAGCGGAACAACCCCCGGAACGAGGAGGGTTCATGGAAGTACGGCACGCCACCGCCCCGACCAGGTGGCGACCATGACCACCGAGCAGCTGAGGCGGCGCTTTCTGGTGGAGGAGCTGTTCGTGCCCGGCGAGGTCCGCCTCGTCTACTCCCACGAGGACCGCATGGTCGTCGGCGGGGTCGCGGGACCGGCCGATCTGCCCTGCCCGTCCGAGCTGCGCGCGGAGTACTTCCTGGAGCGCCGCGAGCTCGCCGCCGTCAACGTCGGCGGCGACGGCGCCGTGACCGTCGACGGCACGCGCCACGAGCTCGCCGCCCGCGAGTGCCTGTACATCGGTCGCGGCGCGCGCGAAGTGAGCTTCGACGGGCGCTTCTACCTGGTGTCCACGCCGGCGCACACCGGGTACCCCACCGTGAAGGCGACGCTGGAGGACGCCGAGCCGGTGCGCCTCGGCAGCGCCGAGCGGTCGAACGAGCGGACCATCTACAAGTACATCCACGTCAAGGGCATCCAGAGCTGCCAGCTGGTACTCGGCGTGACCGTCCTCGAGCCGGGCAGCATGTGGAACACCATGCCCTGCCACACCCACGAGCGCCGCACCGAGGTGTACTTCTACTTCGGACTGCCCGAGGAGGACCGGGTGGTGCACCTGATGGGCCGTCCCGACGAGACCCGCAACCTCGTGGTGGCGGGGGAGCAGGCGGTCATCTCGCCCTGCTGGTCGGTACACACCGGGTTCGGCACCGCCAGCTACGCCTTCGTGTGGGCGATGGGCGGCGAAAACCAGGCGTACGAGGATGTGGAGCCGGTCGCGATCGGCCAGTTGCGGTGACGGCTCCCGCCGAGTCGATGTTCTCGCTGCGGGGCCGGACGGCGCTGGTCACCGGCGCCCGCGGCGGGATCGGGCGGGCCGCGGCGGTCGCGCTCGCCCGCGCCGGCGCCGACCTTGTGCTGCACGCGCGCGACGGCGGCCTCGACGAGGTGGAGGCGGAGGTCCGCGCGGCCGGGCGGAGCTCCACCCGCTGGATCCTCGACCTTTCCGCGACCGCGTCCATCCCGGAGGCGGTCGCCGCACTGCCCGATGTGGACATCCTGGTCAACAACGCGGGCACCATCCGCCGCGCGCCGGCCGCGGCGCACCGCTTCGGCGACTGGCGCGCGGTGCTCGACGTCAACCTGGACGCGGTGTTCTGCCTGAGCCAGGCGGTGGGCGCGCGCATGCTGGCCCGCGGCAGCGGAAAGATCATCATGGTCGCGTCGATGCTGTCGTTCCAGGGCGGGTGGCAGGTGCCCGGCTACACGGCGGCCAAGCACGGCGTGGCCGGCCTGACGAAGGCGCTGGCCTGCGAATGGGCCGCCTCCGGCGTGCAGGTCAACGCCGTCGCGCCGGGCTACATCGCGACCGACAACACCGCCGCCCTCCGCGACGACCAGGTCCGCGAGCGCGAGATCAGGTCGCGCATACCGGCCGCCCGCTGGGGCCGGCCCGACGACGTGGCCGGCGCGGTCGTCTTCCTGGCCTCCGCGGCGGCCGACTACGTGAGCGGCCACGTGCTCGCCGTCGACGGCGGCTGGCTAGCCCGATAGCAAAGATTTGAGCTACCGCGGCATCCGTCGTGGTCCGGACCGTTGCGCGGGGCCCCCGGGGAAACGTGGAGCGCAGCGGAGCGTTTTCTCGGGGGGCGTTCCCGCGGCCTCACCCGCCGCGGGGGTCGGGCTTGGCCCGCGGACCTTGCAGCGGAGGTCGGCGCAGTCGGCGGCGGCAACCTCTTGACATGGGCCCTAGTAGGCTCGATTCGTGCCCAGAGAAGGCAGTTCCATCGACAAGACACTCGCGGTGCTCGAAGCGCTCGCCGAGCACCACCGCGTCACGGACATCGCGGCCGCGACCGGGGTGTCCAAGTCGACCGTGCACCGCATCCTGCAGGCCCTGGTGCTGTGGGGGTTCGCGCGCGCCGACGGGTCGGGTGCCTACGAGCCGGGGCCGCGCATCCTGACGCTTGCCGGCAGGGTGATGCACCGGTTCGACCCGGCGCGGCAGGCCTCGGGTGCGCTGCGGGCGCTGCACGAGAGCACGGGGTTGACCACCCACTTCGCGATCCGCAACCTCGACGAGGCGGTCTACGTCGACAAGCTCGAGGGGCGGCGGCCCTACCAGATGCCTTCCCGGATCGGCATGAGCGTGCCGCTGCACACGACGGCGATCGGCAAGGCGATCCTCGCGGAGCTGAGCGACGAGGAGATCCTGAGCATCTGCCGGCGCACCGGCATGGCACAGCGCACGCCCAAGACGCTGACCAGCGAGGAAGACCTGCTGACCCATCTGGCGCGGGTGCGGGCGCTGGGCTACGCGGTGGACGACGAGGAAAACGAGCCGGGCATCCGCTGCGTGGGCGCCCCGGTCTTCGACCACACCGGGCAGGTGCTCGGTGGCATCTCCATCTCGACGCTGGCGATGGACATGGGCATGGACGGCCTTGAGGCCTACGCCCCAGAGGTCATCGCCTCCGCGCGGGACGTGTCCGCCGCGCTGGGGGCCGCGGTGCCCACCGTCCGTTCCTGACGCGGGGGCATCAACCCTCAAGAAAGGGCTTTCCTCGCCCATCTTGTTCCATGTAATGGAATGTGGTCTTATGTTATGCAACAGACCAGGGTGAGAGGACAACGATGCCGAACATCACCGTCGAACTGCTCTCCGGCCGCAGCCTCGACCAGCGCCGGGAGTTCGTGGCCGCCGTGACCGATGCCGCGGTCAACATCCTCAAGGCGCGCCAGGAGTCCGTGCGCATCGTCTTCACCGAGATCGAGAAGAGTGACGTCGCCAACGGCGGAGTGCTCGAGTCCGACAAGTAGGTCTGACCACCGCGGGCCGCAGAGCACGCTCTCCGGCCCGCGGGTGGCGGCCGGACCGGTCCGGCCGCCGCGCGTCATGGGTCAGGACACCGGCACCCGCTCCTTCTCCACGGGGTCGTCGTCGAGGGAGTCGACGAGCGCGTCCCGGTCGGGCTGCCGCTCGGGCTTGGCCAGGCCGATCGCCACGTACAGGACCAGCGAGGTCACCAGCGGCACCCCCACGACGACGGTCTGGTCGGTGGAGTCCTGGATGGGGTCGCTCGACTTTCGGAGCAGGGATTGCTTGCCGTGCGACAGCCTCCGGTGTCCTCCCAGCTCACGGTGTCCGCGCCGCAGTGGCCAGCTTTTGCGGCGTAAGGCATTGATTAGGCAAGATGCAAGATCCACCTGTCCGAACTTTCCCGCCCCCGTGCTTCTGTGGATCTTTCGAGGCGGGGAGTGCGCGAGTCCGCCCGCAGGTCGGCTCCGCCGTCGCGGTCCGTGACTGCCGATCAGGTGCAGGCGGCGTGGGCTTCGAAATCTTGGTTAGTTAGCGCGCTATTTCGACGCCAACTTGCCAAGATCTGCCGGAGCGGGCTCCCGGGTTGAACTGGGTGACCACGGAAGGTGAGGCGGTGACCGCGGAAGGACTCCAGACGGCGAAACTCCGAAAGTCGAGGGGTCGATACATACCAAGATCTGTCCCTCTGTGAACGAACGGGTCAGCGGCGGTCGCGGTGCGCGCGTCAAGCGACGGGAAAGTTGGCGCGGAAGAGGTTGTGCGGGTCGAGCTGGCGCTTCAGGGTGCGAAGCCGTGCCGTGGCCTCCGGGGTGAAGGCGTCCGACGCGTCCTCGTCCGGGTTGAGGAACGTGTACGGCTTGCGGCCGCTGGCCGGCAGCGCGGCCGCGAGGTCGCGTTGCCTGGCGGTGACCGCGGCGGCGGCGGCCGGGTCGGTGGGGAGGCCGAAGAGGTATAGGGCGTACGGCTCGGTGAGCGGGCCGTGCGGGCTGTCCGACGGCCGGGTGAAGGCGCCGCCCAGGTGGCGGAGCTGGACGCTCAGCAGGGGTGCGATCGGGTTTCGCAGCAGGGCTTCGGTCGCGTCGTCGTCCAATGTGGTCAGCAGCTCGGCGCGCGACAGGCCGGCGCCGGGGTCGGTGGGCTCGGCGGTGATCGAGCCGAGCTCGGCGACCGACATGGTCTTCCTGCTGTCGGAGAGCGGTGCCGGCAGCAGGTCGAGCGGGGCGAGCAGGTCGCGTGCCTCGTCCTCGGCGCCGAGGTACGTGGCGTCGACCGCGACCATCGGTGGCGCGCCGGGGAAGTGGAGCAGGTCGAGCCAGGCGGTCAGCTCGTCGGGGGCGGTCGCGGTGATCCGGCGGAAGGCGTCGGCGACGGCGGGGGCGTGTCCGGCTGTCCACAGTGTACGGCCGCCGTAGAGGTGTGGTGCGGGGTGCAGTGCGACCTCCAGCGCGGTGACGATCGCGAAGTTGCCACCCGCGCCGCGCAGGGCCCAGAACATGTCGGGGTCGGTACCGGCGGTGACGTGCCGCTGGTTGCCCTCGGCGTCGACGATCTCGAAGGCGGTGACGCCGTCGGAGATCCAGCCGTGCTTGCGGCCGAACCAGCTCAGCCCGCCGCCCAGCGCCACGCCGGCGACGCTGACCACGGGGGAGCTGCCGGGCAGGCCGGTCAGCCCGTGTGCCGCGGCGGCGGCCTGCAGGCGTCCGGACCGCACGCCGGCTCCCACGCGGGCGGTGCGGGTGGCGGGGTCGACGTTCACGGTGTCCAGCCGCCGGGTGCGCAGCAGGATCGTGCCGCCGGTGCGGCCTGTCGCGCCGTGCCCGTTGGGTTGGGTGGCGAGCCGACGCCGGCGGAGCGGGCGTGGCGCACCAGCGCGGCGACGTCGTCCGCGTCGGCGGCCTCGACGACGGCGAGCACCGGTTGGTCGACGGCGAGGTTCCACGGCGTGCGGGCGGTGTCGAAGCCGTCGTCGCCGGGCAGCCAGACCTGGCCGCGGAGGGCCCTGAGCGCGTTCATGATTCCGTTCCTTCCTGGATATTCGATGTCTAGGATTAGGTCCGACAAATGCCCCTCCGCGGAGGAGGGGCATTCAGGCGCGCAGGGCGGTGAACCTGTTGACGGTGTTGCCGGGCGACGCCGGGTACTCCTGCTCCACGTCGGCCTTCAGATCGGCCAGCGTCTGACCGGCCAGCTCCCGCCGCCACGCCAGGTCGGCGCGGCGCATAGCCCGCGAGACGAGGCATGCCTGCCGGTAGTCGGTCTTGGGATCGGCGCCCGGCCCGCGCTTGAGCAGCTCGTCGCAGCGGAACGCCTCCTCGGGCCCCTCGATCGCCACGACGATGTCCAGCAGCGTGATCTTTTCGGGGGTGCGGGCCAGCTGGAAACCGCCCCGCGGGCCCGGCGTCGACGAGACGACGCCGGCCCGCGCCAAGGCCTGGAGCTGCTTGTTCAGGTACGCAGCGGGCAGGCGGTAAAAGGCGGCCAGCTTGGCCGCGGGCACGGCCTGCCCGGTCGGCAGCCACGTCAGGTTGAGGCAGGTGTGCATCGCCCACTCGACGCCTTCGCTCATCCGCATACCTGGACGTTACATGTCCAGGATTCGACCTGCAACCGCGTCAGGAGTTGGTGAGGATCACAAGCCGCTGGGTCGCCCTGGTCATCGCGACGTACCGGTCGACCGCGCCCTCGATACCCTCGCCGAACCGGTCCGGGTCGACCAGGACGACAAGGTCGAACTCGAGGCCCTTCGCCAGCTCCGGGGTCAGCGAGCGCACCCGGGGCCGTCCGGCGAAGGTGGGGTCGCCGATGACGCAGGCGGTCCCGTCCGCGTTGGCGGCCAGCCAGCCGTCGAGGATCGCGGTCAGGTCCGACGCCGGCCCGTGCGCCACCGGTATGCCGCCGCGGCGGATCGAGGTCGGCACGTTGGCGTCCGGCAGCGCGGCCCGGATGACCGGCTCGGCCTCCGCCATGACCTCCTCCGGCGTCCGGTAGTTGATCGTCAGGGAGGCCAGTTCGATCCGGTCGAGGCCGGCGCGTTCCAGCCGCTCCCGCCACGACTCGGTGAACCCGTGCCGCGCCTGCGCCCGGTCCCCGACGATCGTGAAGCTCCGGGACGGGCAGCGCAGCAGCAACATCTGCCGCTCCGCGTCGGTCAGCTCCTGTGCCTCGTCGACGACGATGTGCGCGAACGGGCCGGCCAGCCGGTCCGGGTCCGCGGACGGCAGCGCCGCCTCGTCGACCAGCGCGTCGCGCATGTCCTGCCCGTGCAGCATGACCAGCACGCCCTCGCCGTCGTCGTACGTGTGCGCCGCGAGCAGGTCGTCGACCACAGTGGACATCCGTCCCCGCTCGGCCGCGACCGCCGCCTCGTGCCGCCGCCGGCGCCGGGACGCCTCCGGGTCGCCGAGCCGCTGCCGCGCCGCGTCCAGCAGCGGCAGGTCGGAAACGGTCCACGCCTGCGCGTCCGCGCGCTGCAGCTTCCGCACCTCGTCGGGGGTGAGCCAGGGCGCGCATTTGCGCAGGTACGCGGGGACCGACCACAGGTCACCGACCAGGTCGGCCGCCTCCAGCAGCGGCCACGCGCGGTTGAAGGCGGCGGCCAGGTCGGCGTTGCGCCGCAGCGAGCGGCGCAGCAGGGCGGCCGGCTCGTCGCCGTCGTACTTGTCCACCAGGATCGTGAGCAGCTCCTCCCAGATCTGGTCGCGCGCGTCGTTGTGCGGCGTGGCGGGGTCCCGCGCGCCGAACGCCTCCGCCCAGTCGCCGGCGCTCAGCCAGATGTCGGACTCGTCGGTCGCCACCCGCAGCCCCTTGGCCGGCGGCTCCTCGTAGAACCGGACGGCCGCCTCGATCGCCTTCACCAGCTCCGCGGACGACTTCAGCGCCGCCACCTCCGGGTCGGTCTCGGCCGTCGCGCCCGCGCCCTCCGCGACAAGATTCCGCAGGGTACAGGTCTGCACGTCCTCCTCGCCGAGGCTGGGCAGGACGTCGGAGACGTACGCGAGGTAGGGCTCGTGCGGGCCGACGAACAGCACGCCGCCGCGGCGGTGACCCAGGCGCGGGTCGGCGTAGAGCAGGTAGGCCGTGCGGTGCAGCGCGACGACGGTCTTGCCGGTGCCCGGACCGCCGTCCACTACCAGCGCGCCGGCGGAACCCGCGCGGATGATGGCGTCCTGGTCGGCCTGGATGGTGCCGAGCACGTCCCGCATCCGGGGCGACCGGTTGCCGCCCAGGCTGGCGATGAACGCGGACTGGTCGTCGAGCGCGGCGTGCCCCTCCAACCCGTCCGGGGTGAACACCTCGTCCCAGTAGTCGGTGATCCGGCCGCGCGTCCACCGGTACCGGCGGCGGCTCACCAGCCCCATCGGGTTGGCGTGGGTCGCGCCGAAGAACGGCTCGGCAGCGGGGGAGCGCCAGTCGAGCAGTAACCGGTGGCCGCCGCTGTCGGCCAGGCCCTGCCGCCCGATGTACACCGGCTCGGGGTCACCGGCGAAGACCATGTGCCCGAGGCACAGGTCCACGCCGTAGCGGCGCAGCGCGCGCAGGCGGGCGCTCAGCCGGCGCACCTCCTGGTCCCGGTCCAGCGCCTGCCGGCCCTTGCCGCCGGGCGCCTTGCGCGCGTCGTCCAGCCGGCCGGAAAGGTCTGCGGACACCTCCTCCAAGCTCTCCGCGATGGCGGCGAAATGCCGCTCGTCGCGGGCGATCAACGTCGGGTCGGCCTTGGGCGACAGGTGCTCGGGCAGATCGAACACCCCGGTCGTCGACGGCAGCACACGCACTCCGCGTTCCCCCATTTCCGCAGCTCATTGCCCTTCGGCCAGCGATTGTGCGGCATCGCGGGGGTCTTGCCGCAAGCCCCGGGGTGCGGTATACGTTAAGTACGGCGGGGAGCTTCGCTCCTCGCTTTTCTTGTTGGCCGCGCGCTCAGACGGCCTCCGCGACGATGTCCTTGTCGGGGTGGGTGGTCGGTGCCGGCGTCGCCACCTCGCGCAGGCCGAAGCGGCCGTGCAGCCGGCGCAGCGGGGCGGGTGCCCACCAGGTCGCCCGGCCGCCCAGGCGCATCAGGGCGGGCAGCAGCGCGCCGCGGATCAGCGTCGCGTCCATCAGCACCGCAAGTGGCAGGCCGATGCCGTACGCCTTCACGTACGTGATGCCGGAGACCGTGAAGGCCAGGAACACGATCGAGATGACGACGGCGGCCGCGGTGACCATGCGGCCTATGCGTTCCAGGCCCACCGCCACCGCGGTCGTGCCGGAGCCGGTGCGTTCGTACTCCTCGCGGATGCGCGACAGCATGAACACCTGGTAGTCCATGGCGAGGCCGTAGGAGAGGGCGAACAGCATCACCGGGATCGTGGAGGCGATGGTGCCGGTGACGGTGAAGCCGCCGAATAGGCCGGACAGGTGGCCGTCCTGGAAGATCCACACCAGCGCGCCGAACGTGGCGGTCAGGCTCAGCGCGCTCAGCAGCAGGGCCAGGAAGGGCAGCAGGACGCTGCCGGTCAGCAGGAACAGCAGCACCACCATCGTGACGGTGACCAGCAGCAGTACGTAGGGCAGGCGCTCGACGAGCACGTCGGTGGTGTCCACGCTGACCGCGGCGGTGCCGCCCACCAGGACCGGGAACGGCGCGGGTGCCGCCCGCACGTCGTCGACGAGGTGCAGGGCGTCGTCCGGCTCGGCGGTGGCGGGGACCACGGAAAGGTACAGGCCGTCGCCGATCGCGAACCGCTGGTGCGGCGGGCCGGGCGGGACCGCCAGCGCGCCCTTGACGTAGCTGCCGCTGACCGTGTCCACCCGGCCGACGTTGGGCAGCTGGGACAGGCGGGTGGCGTACCCGCCTACGTCGGCGGAGGTGGTGTCGGCGTCCGGCGCGACGACCTGCAGCGCGTTCATCTCGGCGCCGTCGAAGTTTTCCCGGATCAGCGTCGTCACCTGCCGCGCCTGCGACGACTCGGGCATCGAGCGCTCGTCCGGCATGCCCAGCCGGATGCCGAGGAAAGGAGCGCCGAGCAGCAGCAGCACCGCGATGACGAGCGTGGCGACGGGCACCGGACGGCGCATCACGAACGTCGCCAGCCGGTGCCAGAAGCCGGACTCCGTATCCGCGGCGGCGGCCGGACGGCGGCGGCGCAGCACCCGGCCCCGTTCGATGCGCGGGCCGAGCACCTTCAGCAGCGCGGGCAGGACGGTGATCGAGCCGGCCGCGGAGAGCATCGCGGTGATCATCGCGCCGTACCCCATGCTGCGCACGGCGGGCAGCGGTATCAGCACCAGTCCGGCCAGGACCAGCACGATCGTGATCGCCGAGAAGAGCACGGTGCGGCCGGCGGTGGCCATCGTCGCGCGGATCGCGTCATCGGTGTCCCGGCCGCGGGCCAGCTCCTCCCGGTACCTGTTGATCATCAGTAGGCCGTAGTCGATGGCGAGGCCGAGGCCGAGCAGCGTCACCACGCTGACCGCGAACACCGACAGGTCGGTCGCCGAGGCGACCAGCCACAGCACCCCCAGGCCGACCAGCATCGTCACGAACGCCACCGACAGCGGCACCAGCGCGGCGACGAGCGCGCCGAACACGATGACCAGCACGATCATCGTGAGGGGAAACGCGATCGCCTCGCCCTTGGCGCCGTCGGCCTGGCTGATCTCGGTGGTCTCCTTCCAGAACATCGCCGAGCCGCCCACCCGCACGTCGAGGCCGTCGCGGCTGCCCTCGTACCGCGGCACCAGTTCGTCCAGGATCTTGTTGACGGTCGTCTCGTCACCGTGGACGGTCGCCCCGATCAACGCCTTGCCGCCGTCGTGGCCGCGCAGCTGCGGCGGGCGGCCGGCGGTCCAGTACGAGGTCACGTTGCTGACGTCGGGTTCCGCGTCGAGCCGCTGGCTGAGCGCGGTGCCGGCGGCGACCGCGGCCGGATCGTCCACCCCGCGCGGCGCGCTGACCACCAGCGTGAGGTTGGGCGGACCCTGCCCGGCGGCGTCCAGCGCCGCGGCCGCCCGGCCGGACTCCGCGCCCGGGTCGGCGAGCCCGCCGGCGGTCAGCTTGTCGAACAGCGTCACGCTCGCCGCGCCGCCGGCCAGCGCCAGCAGGACGGACACCACCAGGACCGTCCGGCTGCGCCGCAGCACCAGCCACGACAGCTTCTCCAGCATGATCTTCACTCCTCGGGGGTCGCGTTGCCTCGACTTGCCTACGATGTGGTGGATCACCGCGGTGTGACATCCGCCCGCGAACTGGTGGGTACCTCACGCCACGACACGGGGAGTGGCAATGCGGGAGCCGGACGAGCTGACGGCGTTCTATCTGGGCCAGCGGGAGCTGCTGTTCTCCCTGGCGTACAACCTGCTCGGCAACGTCGCCGACAGCGAGGACGTGCTGCAGGACACCTGGGTGTCCTGGGTGTCGGCCCGGCGTGACGAGGTCGCGAACCCGCGGGCTTACCTGGTCCGGATCGCGGTGAACGCCGCGCTGGCCCGGCTGCGGCGCGCCGCGCGTTCCCGCGAGAGCTACGTGGGACCGTGGCTGCCCGAGCCGGTGCTGACCGAGCCGGACGCCGCCGAATCGGCGCTCTGGGGCGAGTCGGTGTCGCTCGCCCTGATGGTGGTGCTGGAGACGCTCACGCCGCTGGAGCGCGCGGTGTTCGTGCTGCACGAGGCGTTCGGCTACGAGCACGGCGAGATCGCGGCGCTGCTCGGCCGTTCACCGGTCGCCGTCCGCCAGCTCGCGCACCGGGCCCGCCGGCACGTGCGGGCCCGCCGGCCGCGCCGCCCGGCCCGCCCGCAGGTGGTCCGCGCGGCCACCCAGCGCTTCCTGGACGCCGCGCTCGGCGGGGACATCGACACCCTGCTGGAGGTACTCGCGCCCGACGTGCGCCTGTCCACCGACGGCGGCGGCCGGCGGCCCGCGGCGCTGCGGGTCATCGAAGGCCGCGCCAAGGTGCTGCGCCTGATCAGCTGGAGCCTGCCCGAGCTGCCGCCGCTGTCGGTGCGGCCGGCGCAGGTCAACGGCGCACCGGGCGCGCTGCTGTTCGCCGGCGACGACCTGTACGCCGTGCTGGCGGTCGAGCTCGACCCGGACAGCGACCGGGTCGGCGCGATCTACACGATGCTGAACCCGGACAAGCTGGCGGGAGTGGCCCGGGCGGCCGGGCCACTCCGCGACGGCGCGGCACATGCCGTCAGGACACCATCACCGGCTCCTCGCGTGCCGGCGCCCGCACCTCGGCCGGAGGGCTCACCGGCGGCCGGTTGAGCTTCCACGGCGACTGCCCCTCGGACCGGATCTGCCGGTAGATCATGCGGATGTAGATCAGGTCGAGGACCAGGATCATGACGAACCAGGACAGCACCAGGTGGCGGTCCGGGAAAAGGATCAGCGTGTTCAGCCCCGCCAGCAGCGAGCCCATCATCTTGCAGATCCCGACGTAGAGCGACTGGCCGGCCGACGAGCGCCGCTTGATCAGCGTGACGATGAAGGCGGCGCTGATGCCGACGTTGAGCGCGCAGCCGCTGTACATGCCGAGGATGTCACGGAACTCGCGGGCGGCCAGGAACAGCTCGATCCCGGCGATCACCACGAGCACCATGAACAGCCGCTGGAACAGCTTTCGGGGCAGCTTCGGAAAGTCCTTGTGCCCCCACTTCATGACCTGGATGACGATCACGATGTCGATGAAGACCCAGGCGAAGTTGGCGGGGCGTTGTGCCGGCTCCTGGTCGATGACGATCGAGTGGACGAACTCCCACGCGAAGTTGATCGCCACGACCACGACCGGGATGCCCACGAACTTGTCCACGAAGCCGCGGTGGATCGCCAGCCCGTACGCCAGCGCCCAGAACGTGCCGAGCCCGACGACGATCGTCCAGAACCAGAAGTTGCGGAAGTCGCGGGGTTCGGAGACGGCCGGCGCCACACCGGGCAGGTCGAAGAGCGCCGGGGGTAGCCAGTCCATAGGTGCCTACTTTCTCTCGATGTTCAGGTCCATTTGCCGGTGCCGCTGACCTCGGACGTGCCGAGCACCTGCTCGCGCAGGGCCAGCCGGCGCACCTTCCACGTGGCGGTGCGGGGCACGTCCTCCCACGCGACAAGCCGCGGCGGTGCCAGCTCGGGCAGGCCCGCGGTGGCGCGGGCCCAGTCGTCCGGGTCCAGCTCGCCGTCCGCCATGCACAGCACGGGTACCGGCAGCTGGTCCGGGCGGGCCAGCACGGTCACGTCCGACGCCCCCGGCAGCCGGTCCAGCAGGACGCTCTCCAGCTCGATGCAGCTGTGGCCGGGCAGCGTGTCCACCTCGCGGTCGAGCAGCCGGATCCGCCCGAAGCCGACCCGCTCGCCGAGGTCGCCGCTGTTCCACCACTCGCCGGTGCGCTTGGCCTGGTACCGGTCGTGCTCGCCGAGGTAGCTCAGGCAACGGGCCCGGCTGTTCACCATCAACAGGCCCGGCTTGCCGCGCGGCTGCCGGCGGCCGGTCTCCGGGTCGACGACCCGGACCCGCACGAACGCCGCCGGAAACCCGATGTTGGTACGGTCCGCGCGGCCGTCGCCCTCGCGCACGGTCCGGCGGGTGAACAGGTTGACGATGATGCCGGTGATCTCCGACTGGCCGAGTCCCCAGCCCCACACCGGAAACCGGCGGTGGGACGCGTTCAGGAACGTGCGGACGGTCCGGGCGTGCACCGCGTCGAAGGTGGTCACGTAGAGCCGCACCTGGGCGAACAGCTCCGGTCGCCGCGCGACCAGCGCCTCCCAGTGCTGGAACATGTTGGGCAGCGCCTCCAGCATCGTCGGCCGGTGCTCGTCGAGCATCCGCTCCACGGTCGCCAGGCCGGGATCGGAGATCGCCACCACCTTGCTCGGCGCCATCTTCAGCTGCGAGGCGGTCCACGCCATCACCCGGATGTGGGCGAACGAGACCGCGGCGGCCGTCACGTCGGCGTGCCGGGTGGTCAGGAACGGGATGGGGCAGCGCTCCATCCGCGCCGGAAACCGCCCGATCGCGGTGTTGGCGGTGTGCACGACCAGCTTGGGTACGCCGGTGGTGCCGGAGGTGTGCGTGGAGATCATCGGATCGTCGGCGCCGCCGACCCGCACCGGAGCCCGCGCGCCGTGGCGCACCTCGTCGAGGGTCAGTGTGCCGGAGGGCAGTTCGCCGGCCGGCGCGCCCACCGCGATCGTGCGGACACCCGGGTCGGCGAGCTTGATGCCGGCGGCCTCCGCCCGGGCCAGCAGTCCGGTACCGGCGACGAGCAGCGCCGGCTGGGCCCGCTCGATCAGCTTCCGCACGGTCTCCACGGACGCGATCGGGGCGAGCATGACCGGCAGCGCGCCGATCCGGGCGGCGCCCGCGGCCAGCAGCGGCATGTCGTAGTGGTTGTCCTTGGCGACCACCACCCGGTCGCCGGCCCGCAGCCCGGCCTCGTACAGGCAGTCGGTGAGCTCGTCGACCGTCCCCGCCAGGGCGGCCGCGTCGTACACCGTGCCGCCCCCGGGAGCGACGTCGAGGGGGCGGTCGAGGTGGACGACCGCCTGCCGCCGCCGTTCGGCGTGCCAGTGGAACAGGTGTCCAATGTGGTACGGGGATTGCCGGCGCTGTCCCATGTGGATCGTCCTTAGAGGATTGAGGGGCCCGGCGTCACCGGGCGAACAGGTTGGCGGCCACGAGGCCGAGGAAGCCGAGGTCGTAGGCGACGAACGCGGACACCCGCGCGACCCGCCAGCGGCCGCGCACCACGGCGAGGTGCACCTGAGCGGCGTGCAGCACGGTGGCCGGCAGCAGGGCCAGCGCGGTCCACCACGGCATCGTGGTCAATGTGGACAGCGCCGTGATCGTGGTCACCGAGATGAACAGGTACACCACCACGGCGCCCTTGACCACCCACATCGGCGCGGCCACCGGCAGCGTGCGGCGTCCCACCGCCGCGTCACCGTCCCGGTCGCCCACATTGGAGCAGGACACGAGCATGACCAGCCACAGGCCCATGAGCACGCCCTGCAGCACCGCGGCCCGGGTCCAGTGGCCCTCCACCGCCAGGTAGGGAAACAGCATCCCGCCGACGGTGCCGACGCCGAGCAGCAGCTCCGAGCCGCCGATGTGGTAGCTGAACCGCAGGCCCCACGAGTACTGCGGGCCGAGCACGGCGCACGCGATGAAGATGACCACCGCGGACATCGGCACGTCCCAGTCCAGCGCGGCGAACGCGGCGACGCCGGTGACCACGGCGAAGGCCTCCGCGAGCACCGCGAAGACGATCGCCTGGCGCAGCGTGATCGCGCCGCTGAGCAACGGCTTGCGCCGGATGTCGCGGCGGAATCCGGGCCGGGTGTAGTTGGCCGCGTCGCTGCCGTTGCGCAGGCCCACGATGTCGTCCGCCGCGGCGGTCGCCGCCACGATGCCGGCCGACGACAGCAGGAGCAGGGCCATCGCCGGCAGCGCGCCCGCCCGGTCGAGTGCCGCGGGGCTGAGCAGCAGGGCCGCCAGCGTCCACGGGAAGAAGTGCAGGTACACCGAGACCTTCGAGATGCGTACCAGCCCCACGAAGGTCTGCCACGGAGACGGGACCAGCCGGCCCGTGGAGATCTCGGAACTCATGGCAGCTCGCTTCCTCTCCGCGAGGTCGTTGTCGGAGGCGGTGGCGGTCATCGGTCGCGGTAGGCCACGAGGTGGGCCATCTCGGTCAGCTCTTCCCGCCAGCCGGCCGCCAGCGGGGCCTTGGCGATGGCCCGGCAGCCCTCCTCGACGAGCCGGTCGATGTGCTCTTCGACGTCGACGCGTACGCCGGTGTCCTGCAGCCTGCGGCGCAGCCGGCCCGAACGCGTGGCGTTCGACGAGACAAGGTCGCCGATGCCGACGTCGCGCTTCATGGCAAGGCCCAGCAGCAGGGTCATCCGGTGCTGCTCGATGTCCAGCCCGTGCGGCTTGCCGGTGACCTGCCCGTCGCCGAACGCGTCCATGAGGTCGTCCCGCAGCTGGAACGCCTCGCCGATGGCGGCGCCGTACGCCTCGAACGCGTCGGCCAGGTCCGGGCGCCCGGCGATCGCCGCGCCGACCTCCAGCGGGCGGTGGATCGTGTACCGGCCGGACTTGGCCACCGCGATCCACCGGGCCAGCTCCGGGTCGATGGGGAAGTCGGCCGCGGCCGCGACGTGCACCTCGACGAACTGCCCGACGATCAGCTCGGCCCGCAGCTCGGCCCAGAGCGCGTCGACGAGCGGCGGCGCGGCCGCCATGAACTGGTCGGCGTAGACCAGCGCCAGGTCGCCGGCCAGGACGGCGACGCCCTCGCCGTACCGGCGGTCCTCGCCGCGCCAGCCGAGCATCCGGTGGGTGGCCGAGTGCTGCTCGTGCACCGTGGGGACGCCGCGCCGCCGCGTCGCCGCATCCATGATGTCGTCGTGGATCAGCGCGGACGCGTGCAGCAGCTCCAGCGCGCTGGCGGCCGGCAGCACCCGGTGGTCGTCAGGATCGCCCCCGGCGGCCAGGAAGCCGCTGATGCAGAAGGCGGGGCGGATCCGCTTGCCGCCGGCGGCCACCAGGTCGGCGACCGAACCGACGAGGTCCGCGGCCCGGCTGTGCGCGCGCGAGCGGCGGTCCCGCTCGACGCGGAAGAACTCGCTGAGCTGCTCCTCCACCAGCTCCATGAGGTGCTGGCGGAGGACTCGGGGTGGTGCGGTCGAGGTATCCGGTGCGGGCTTGGTGTTGATCGTGGTCACGTCGTCTCCCGTGCTACGGCCGCCGGCGCGACCGGGCGTGTCGGGCAGAGAACCGTCCACCGGACCGGCGCGCCGCCGGGCGCGATGCGCATCGGCGGGTAACCGGATGCGAGGCCTGCCGAAGCGCCGGAGCGGCACGGCACGGCGGGCGGTCGAGGACGGGCAGCGGCACGCGCGGCGCTGCGCGGTGCCGGACCGGTGCCACCACTGACCGCGCAGGGGCGTACGCCCGGGAACGGCGCGCGAGCATGGGCGCCAGCGAGCGTCTACAAAGGACTAGACGTCGAGCCGCCGGGCCGGTGGCAGCAGGGCGCAGGCAGCGCGCCCTTTTAGGCGTGCGCGATGTCTCAGAAATACGGTCCCACGTCACTTCCCCCGTTTTGACCGACCGATTGGAGTGGTTTCAACAGCGAAGCCGGGTCCCGGCACCACGTAAGATAGCAACGTCGTTCTTCGATAGCAACAGTCCATGATGGAGCCTAGTCCATTCATCAGTAGTTCTCTTTTAGATCATTTTTCCGATCGCCATTCCAAGTGGCTGCCAAGTGAACGCCAAGTCGCGTTTTCCCAGCCTGGCCCCGGTGGACAGTGTTATCCGCCGCCGTGCGCGCAAACAGGCCGCCCGTTCGATGTGGACAAGCCAAGCCGCCGCCAAGTCACCGAATAGTCGCGGTCAAGTCGCGTGGTCGATGCTCGGCACACCGCGCGGCGGGAAGCGGACACCGCATAGGGAGCGAGGCCATATGAAGCACTTGTTGCTCCACAGTTCGATACGCAGGCGCGGTCTCCACCTCGGCCTCGTGCCGGAGGTCGCCGCGGCCCGGAACGGCGCCACCCTGCTCACCCTCGACCACGACCTGGGCGTGCTGCCCGAGGCCGGGCGGCGCCTGAGCGTGGCCGAGATCGCCTACCACGTCGACGACCTCGCCGGCCGGCTGGCCGCGGCCGGTGTCGCACCCGGCGAACGCGTCGTGATCTACAAGACCGCGAACTTCGACGTCTGGGTGCTGGCCACGGCGGCGTCGCGCGTCGGCGCGGTACCCGTGATGCTCTCGCCCGCCCTGGACGCCGCGACCGTCGGCGCCCTGCTCGACCGGCTGGACAAGCCCTGGCTGCTCACCGACGGGCCCAAGCTCGACTCGCTGGCCGGCGTACCCGTGGCCGACCTCACCCGGCGGGTGGCAATCATCGCCGGAGAGCGGCCGGACGCGGTCTCGCTCGGCGCCCTCGCCGGATCCCCGCCGGTCCGGCCGGTGGTCGTGGCGCTGGACGAGGCCGCGCTGATCACCCACACCTCCGGCACGACCGGGCTGCCCAAGCTCGTGGTGCACACGCCGCGGACCATGGCCGCCCGGCTCACGCCGCAGTGGGTGCTGCTGTCCCTCATGCGCCGGCGGGAGACCGTCGCCATCCACATCTCCTTCGTGCACTCGCGGATGTTCGCGGCGATGGCGCTCGCGCTGATGTTCGAGATGCCGGTCCTGCTGATGAACGAGTCCGAGCCGGGCCGGGTCGCCGAGCTGTTCCTCAAGCACCGGCCGGGGCTGATCGAGGCGCTGCCCAACTCGTTGATGGAGTGGGAAGGGCTCGCCGACGACCCGCGCAAACCCTTCGCGTCGGTCAAGTACTTCAGCAGCACCTTCGACGCGATGCACCCCCGCACGATGGGCCGGCTCGTCGGCTCGTCCGAGCGGCGCGGCGCGATGTTCTTCCAGATCTACGGCCAGAGCGAGGTCGGACCCGCCGTCGGCCGCGCGTACCTGCGCAGGTCGGCGCACAAGGCGGACGGGCGCTGCGTCGGCTGGGCCATGCCCGGCTCGGCGAGGGTCCGCGTCGTCAGCCGCGACGGCCGGCCGCCGTCCGAGGCGAACCCCGGCTTCATCGAGGTCGGCTGGGTCGGCCTGGCCAAGACGTACCTCGGCGAGCAGGAGCGGTACGACGCCAACCGGCGCGGCGACTGGTGGCGCACCGGCGACGTCGGATACCGCACCAGGTTCGGCTGCCTGCACATGCTCGACCGGGAGGTCGACATGATCCCCGGGGTGCGCAGCAGCCTGGAGATCGAGGACGTGGTGCTGGGCAAGCTGCGCGAGCTGAGCGAGCTCGTCGTGGTGCCCGGACCGAACGCGGAGCCGGTGCCGGTGGTCTGCACCCACGACGACCAGCCGCTGGCCCCGGACCGCTGGCGCTCGGCCGTAGCCGACTTTCCCCAGCTCGCCGACCCGATCCACATCCCGCAGGCCGAGCTGCCGCGGACGGCCACGTTGAAGGTACAGCGGATCGAGCTGTCCCGCCGGCTCCACGGGCAGCCGGAGAAGCGGGCGTGACGACCAAACCCGAAAGGCACCGGTGACATGGGACCAGAAACGACGCTTTCCCGGTTCCGCGAGTACATGGTGGGACCCTCGCGGTTCATGACCCTGCTGTCCTGCTTCGAGCTGGGCATCATCGACACGCTGCGGGACAACCCCGGCATGACCGCGGCCAAGCTCGGCGCCGCCGTCGGAGCCAAGCCGGACGCGGTCGAGCAGCTGCTGTACCTGCTGGTCAAGGAGAGCTTCGTCGGCTACGACGAGGCGACCGGCGGGTACCGCCTCGACGCGCTCGCCACTGTCCCCAAGGCAGACCTCCAGCGCGCGCTCACCTACATGAACATGATCAAGGTGGTCGCGCTCCGGCAGCTGTTCCACCTCACCGACAGCGCCCGCACCGGCACCCTCGTGGGTCTCAAGGAGCTCTACGGCGCCGAGGGCACCTTGTACGGCGCGGTCGCCGACCACCAGGACCTGCGCGAGTCCTGGGCGACGCTGATGGACAACGTGACCGCCCGCATCGACCCGTGGTTCTTCGGCAACGTCGACATCCCCGCCGGCGCGCGCGTGCTCGACCTCGCCGGAAACACCGGGCTCGGCGCGATACACACCTACCGCCACGCGGCCTCGCCGGGGCTGAAGGTGACCACCTTCGACCTGCCCGAGAAGGAGGCGGAGTGCCTGCGCAACTTCGCCGACCACGGGGTGGCCGAGCACTGCTCGTTCATCGGCGGCGACGTCTTCGAGGGGATACCGCAAGGCTTCGACGTGGTGCTGATCAAGCACTTCCTGGACATGTTCGACAAGGGCGACGTGTACCGCATCCTCGAAGGCGTCCACCGCTCGCTCGACACCGGCGGGCAGGTCCACATCATGGTGCCGGTCTACCCCGAGGACATCAAGGACGCCGGCAACTACAACGTCGACTTCTTCCCGGCCTTCTTCATCGGCTGCACGATGGGACAGGGCGGGCCGCAGAAGCTTTCCACCTACCGGCACTGGCTGCAGGAATGCGGGTTCGAGGTCACCAAGACCGTCGTCAAGGACCCCGCAGACATACCACCGGACGTCATCCCCGTGCAGGCGATCCTCTGCGCGACCAAGACCGCATGACGATTTCCCCAGGAGGCGAAGTTGACCGTGCTTGCTGAGTTCGACACGGCGCGTGCCGAACTGATCGACCACCCCCTCTACACCCAGATCACCACCGAGGACCGGCTGCGGACCTTCATGAAGCACCACGTGTTCGCGGTCTGGGACTTCTTCACACTGCTCAAGCGCCTGCAGACCGAGGTGACCACGGTGACCCTGCCCTGGCGCCCGCGCGGGCGGGCCGACCACGGCCGGTTCATCCTGGAGATCGTGCTCGCCGAGGAGACCGACGAGGACATCGGCGGCGGGTACATCAGCCACTTCGAGCTGTACCGCCGCGCGATGGACGAGATCGGCGCCGACACCGGGCCCATCGACGGGTTTCTCGCGGCACTCGACAGTGGACTGACGCCCGCCGCGGCCCTCAAGGACCCGAAGATCCCGCCGAGCGTCCGCGAGTTCGTCGGCCACACCCTCGACGTGGCCATGAACGGCGCGCCGCACGAGGTGGCCTCCTCCTTCTGCCACGGCCGCGAGAACCTGCTGCCGGACGTGTTCTCGGCGGTACGGGCCAATGTGGACGTGGTGCTCGCCAACGCACCGGTCTTCCGGCACTACCTGGACCGGCACATCGCGCTGGACCACGACGAGCACGGCCCGCTCGCGCTGCGCCTGCTCGCCTCGCTGTGCGACGGCGACCCGGTCCGCGAGGCCGAGGCGCACGCGGTCAGTGTGGCGGCGGTCCGAGCCCGAACCGGGCTGTGGGACGGCGTGCTCGCCGAGTTCGACGGGCGCTGAGCGGACCAGGGGACATGCCAACCTTGTGCAAGCCGTCGGTGAGCGTGCCCGAGCACGTCATCACGATGGAAGAGACGCTGGAGTTCGCCGCGCGGGTGCATGCCGGCAAGCCGCAGCTCCCGTTGGTACTCCGGCTGATCCAGAACACCGGCGTACGAAAGCGCCACATCGTCCAGCCCATCGAGCAGACGCTGCGCCACCCCGGGTTCGAGGAGCGCAACCGCGTCTACGAGCGCGAGTCGAAGAAGCGGTGCCCGGCGGTCGTCGAGGAGGCCCTCGCGAACGCCGGGCTGCTGGCACACGACATCGACGTGATCGTCTATGTCTCGTGTACCGGCTTCCTCATGCCGTCACTGACCGCCTGGTTGATAAACAACCTGGGGTTCCGCTTCGACACGCGGCAGATACCGATCGCGCAGCTGGGCTGTGCGGCCGGCGGGGCGGCCATCAACCGCGCCCACGACTTCTGCACCGCGTACCCGGACAGCAACGTACTGATCGTCTCTTGTGAACTGTGCTCGCTGTGCTACCAGCCCGAGGACGACGGCGTCGGATCGCTGCTGTCCGACGGCCTGTTCGGCGACGCCGTCGCGGCCGCTGTGGTGCGCGGTCGCGGCGGCACCGGCATCGCGCTGGAGCGCAACGCCTCGTACCTCATCCCGAACACCGAGGAGTGGATCTCCTACGCGGTGCGGGCGACAGGCTTTCACTTCCAGCTCGACCGGCGCGTCCCGGGGACGATGGAGCCGCTGGCCCCGGTGCTGCGCGACCTCGCCACCGACCACGGCTGGGACGTCCGCGCCCTCGACTTCTACATCATCCACGCCGGCGGTCCGCGGATCCTGGACGACCTGAGCAAGTTTCTCGACGTCGACCGCGAGATGTTCCGGTACAGCTGGGCGACGCTCACCGAGTACGGGAACATCGCCAGCGCGGTCGTGCTCGACGCGCTGCGCCGGCTGTTCGACGACGGTGTCATCATGCCGGGCGCCACCGGCATCGTCGCGGGCTTCGGCCCCGGCATCACCGCCGAGATGGCGGTCGGCAGCTGGACCGCCGAGGTACCCGCCGGCCGGGACCTGGCGCAGACGGCGGGGGAGCGCGTCGCATGAGTGGCTCGATCGTCCCGGCCGGTCACGGCCGGAAGCTGGTCACCAAGGCGCAGGAGGTCACGTTCAAGGTGACCGCGGCGGACGGCTCCGTCGTGTCCTGCTTCGAGGTCGTGGTGCCGCCCGGCTTCGACGTCGGCGCGCACACCCACCACCGCTCGCAGGAGTTCTTCTACGTCCTGGAGGGTGAGCTCGAACTGCTCGCCTTCGAGCCGGTCACCCGCACGGCCGACGGCTGGCACGACTGGGAGTCGCCGGCCGGCGACCGGGTCGCCCGCGCGGGCGCGGGCAGCTGCATGTTCGTACCACCCGGTTGCCCGCACGCCTTCCGCAACGCCACCGACAAGCCGGTGCGCATGCTCTTCCAGAGCTACCCGTCGCCGGACCACGAGCGCTACTTCGAGGAGATCTGCGAGATCTTCTCAACCGGACAGTCGGTGGACCCGGAGGCCGTGCAGAAGCTGCGCGACCGCTACGACGTCAGCCAGATCACGCCGCTGCGCTACGGGCCCGTGCCCCACCACACCAGCCGAAGGTGACCACAATGGACAACATCCCTCAGGTGCACGCGAGCCTGGGCGAGCAGGAGCTGGCGGCCGTCGCCGAGGTGTTCGCGTCGGGCTGGCCGGCCGGACAGGGCCCGAAGGGCAAGGCCCTCGAAGCCGAGCTGGCCGCCCGCTACGGTGCCGGCGGCGCGGTGGCGCTGAGCAACTGCGGCGCCGCCCTCCACCTGGCGATGCTCGCGCTCGGCGTCCAGCCGGGCGACGAGGTCATCGTCGCCGACTTCACGTTCCCCGCGCCGGCCCACGCGGTGCGGTACGTCGGCGGTGTGCCGGTCTTCGCCGACGTGCGCGCCGACACCGGCACCGTGGACCCGCGCGCGGTCGCCGACCTGGTCGGCCCGCGGACGGTCGGCGTGATCGCGGTGGACACCGTCGGCCTGCCCGCGGACTACGCCGAGCTCGCGGCCATCGCCGAGCGGCACGGGCTGTTCCTCGTCGAGGACGCCGCCTGCTCGGTCGGCGCGACCTACCAGGGGCGCCCGGCGGGTGCGCTGGCGCCGGTCGCCTGCCTGTCCTTCCACGGGCGCAAGGGCGCCACCAGCGGTGAGGGCGGCGCCCTGCTGACGGCCGACCCGGCGCTGGCGGCGGACGCCCGGATCCGCTCGTCCTTCGGCATCGGCAGCATCTTCGACCAGGCGCGCGTGGTCGGCCTGCCGATCCCCGAGTTCACCGAGATCGGCTACAACTACAAGCTCTCCGACATCGCCGCCGCCATCCTGCTGGTGCAGCTGCGGCGCGTCGACGAGCTGCTTTCGCGCCGGCAGGCGGTCGCGGCCCGGTACGCCGAGCTGCTGGCCGGCGAAGAGCTGCTCACCCTGCCGCACGTGCCGGACGACCGCACACACGCCTGGCAGACGTACATGGTGACGCTGGACTCCACTGTGGACCGCTCGGCCGTGGCGGCCGCCCTGCGGGCGCAAGGCATCGGCTGCGGGCACGGGACGTGGGCGTGCCACCTGCAGCCGGTGTACGAGGCCAAGCAGGCGTGCCCGGTCTCCGCCGACCTCTTCCAGCGCAACCTCGCCATCCCGATGCACGCCGAGCTCAGCATGGAGCAGGTCGACCGGGTGGTCGACGCCCTGCGGGCCGCGGTGCGCGCCGGCGCCAGGGAAGGGGCGGCATGACCGCGGACGAGCTGGCTCCCGACCGGATCATGCGGCTCATCAACGGGTACTGGGCCACCGGCATCCTGGGCGCGGCGGCGAGCCACGCGCTGTTCACCCACCTCGAGGCCGGCGCGCGCGACGCGGACCAGCTCGCCGAGCGGGCCGGCATCTCCGCCCGGGGCGCGCAGACCCTCCTCGACGGGCTGGTCAGCCTCGGCCTCGTCGAGGTCGGCGACGGCGGGTACCGCAACACCATCGAGGCGGCCACGTTCCTCGTCGAGGGCAAGCCCACCTGCCTGAGCAGCTTCGCCCAGCTCAAGCTCGCCCACATGGGCGCAGTGTCGACGCTGCCCGAGACCGTCCGGGTTGGCGGGCCGCTCACCGACGCGACCGTCGAGGTGGCCGACAACCCGCACTGGGAAAAGCTGGTGCAGGCCATCGCCGCACAGTCGGTACCGGTGGCGACGACCGCCGCCGAGCTGCTGCGCGTGGCGGAGGCCGGTGAGATCTCCATCCTCGACGTCGGCGGCGGCTCGGGCATCTACTCCGCGACCTGGCTGAGCCTCAACCCCGCCGCCCGCGCGACGCAGCTGGACTGGGGACCGATAAACGCGATCGCCCGCCGGCTCGTGGCGGAACGGGGCGTCGGCGACCGGTTCACGTGCGTCGACGGCGACTTCCACACCACCGACTTCGGCACCGCCGTCCACGACATCGCGGTGTACTCGCACATCGCGCACCAGGAGGGCCGCAGGACAACATCGCGCTCCTCGCCAAGATCCGCGGCGCGCTCAAGCCCGGCGGCACGCTCGTCATCTGCGACTTCGTCGTGGACGACGACCGCTCCGGGCCGCCCTTCGCGCTGCTGTTCGCCGCCGAGATGCTGCTCAAGAGCAGGCAGGGGACGACCTGGCGGCAGGCCGACTACCACGCGTGGCTGACCAAGGCGGGCTTCGACGACATCTCGTTCCACCCCACACCGTCGCCCGCCACCGTGATCCTCGCCCGGTAGCGCTCGACCGAGACGAACTGGAGGAACCATGTCCGGGACCGCTGAGCTGGAAGGTCTCTACGCGGACATCGAGGAGGCGGCCCGGCTGGTCGACGCACCCTGCGCGCGGGACGAGGTCTGGCCCGTCCTGACCACCTACGCGGACCTGCTCGGGCAGGCGGTGATCGCTTTCCGGGTGGCGACCGGCGCGCGCGGCGAAGGCGACCTCGACTGCCGTTTCACGATGCTCCCCAAGGACGTCGACCCGTACGCCCTCGCGCTGTCGAGCGGCCTCACGGACAAGACGGACCACCCGGTCGGCGCGCTGCTGGCCGACCTGGCCGAGCACTGCCCGATCGACTGCTACGGCATCGACTTCGGCGTGGTCGACGGCTTCAAGAAGACCTGGACGTTCTTCCCCGGTGACGCGCTGCAGAGCCTGGCGACGCTGGCAGCCGTCCCGTCCGCGCCGCGCGCCATGGCGGAAAACCTCGACTTCTTCGCCCGCCACGGCCTGGCACACAACGCGAGTCTCGTCGGCATCGACTACCCGTCGAGGTCGGTAAATGTCTATTTCGGCGAGATACCCCCGAGTGCTTCGTGCCGACCACCATCCGGGCGATGCTCGGCGAGCTCGGCCTGCCCGAGCCGAGCGCGGAGCTGCTGACCCTCGGCGAGCAGGCGTTCGGCATCTACGTCACGCTCGGCTGGGAGTCGGAGCGGGTGGAGCGCATCACGTTCGCCGTGATGACGCAGGACCCGACGGCCCTTTCCGTCCCGCTCGACCCCAAAATCGAGCAGTTCGTGAAAAGCGCGCCGTACACGTACGACGCCGCGGATCGCAGGTATGTGTACGCGGTCACGTCGGCCCAGCGCGGGGAGTACAACAAACTCCAGTCGTATTATCGATGGCGGCCCCAGATGCTGGACCTTATGCTCCTGTCCGACTCCAATGAGGACGCTGCATAGTGGTCGCCCCGTCCGCAAGCGGTAGTGGAGGTCAAATGTCCGCAGTCACCAAGCGGGAAGAAGTATATTCGGCCATCGAGGAAGCGTCCGGGTTGCTCGATGTGACCTGCTCGCGGGAAAATGTCTGGCCGGTCCTGACCGCCTTCGAGGACGCCCTCGCGGACGCCGTCGTCGTGCTGAGCATGGCCAGCGGCGAGGGCCAGTCGGCGGAGCTCGACTACACCATCACGGTGCCCGCGGGCGGCGTCGACCCGTACTCGCGCGCGCTGTCCAACGGCTTCATCGACAAGACGGAGCACCCGGTCGGCACGCTGCTTTCCGACATCGAGGAGCGCTGCCCGGTCCGGGGCTACGCGATCGACGTCGGCGTCACCGGCGGGTTCAAGAAGACCTATGCCTTCTTCGCCCTGGACAACCTGCCGTCGCTGGCCACGCTCACCGGCGTGCCCTCGGTGCCGGGCGCCGTCGCGGAAAACGCCGGCGCCTTCGCCCACCACGGCCTGGCCGACCACGTGACGATGGTCGGCATCGACTACCAGCACCGGACGATGAACGTCTACTTCGGCAAGCTGCCGGACGGTTGCCTGGAGCCGAAGGTGATCCTGGCGATGCTGGAGGAGCTCGGGCTGCCGGCGCCGAGCGAGCGGACACTCGAGTTCATCCAGAAGTCGTTCTCGATCTACATCACCGTCGGCTGGGACTCGGCGAAGGTCGACCGTATCTGTTTCGCCGTTCTCACGCAGGACGCCAACGCGCTTCCCGCGCGGATTGAACCGCAGATCGCGCAATTCGCCAAGAGCGCGCCACACGCATACGCCGACGAGCGTGTGCTTGTATACGGCAGCACATTGTCGCCCACCGGTGAGTACTATAAACTCGGCTCGTACTACCAAATGCCGCCGGAGACCTTCAAGCTTTTGCAAACGCATGATGCGTTCGAGGATCAGGCTGCGCGGACTACGGGAGACAGGTGACCCTCCGTGGCTTCTCGAGAATTGCAGTTGGTGGAGCTCGTGGATTCGGAGGGGCCGCCACCGGTTCCTGCACCGTCGCCGAGGCCCACACCGCGCCGGGTCGGCTGCACCGGGCGTTCTCGGTGATGCTGCTCGATGACCTCGGCCGCGTCATGGTGCAGCAGCGGGCCGAGGTAAAGACGCGGTTCGCGCTGCGCTGGGCCAATGCCTGCTGTGGACACCCGGCGCCCGGGCAGACCGTGTTCGACGCGGCCGCCGTCCGGCTGGTCGAGGAGATCGGCGTGGCGGAGGTGGCCCTGCACGAGGCGGGTGTCTACCTGTACCGCGCCGAGGACCCGCGGACCGGCCGGGTCGAGCACGAGTACGACCACGTGGTCGTCGGCCGGGTGCCGGTGGACCCGCCGCTCCGGCTCGACCCCGCCGAGGTGGCGGACGTGCGCTGGCTGGAGCCGGAGCTGCTGCGCGCGGAGCTGGCCGCGCACCCGGAGCGGTATTCGCCGTGGCTCGGCGGTGTGCTCGGTGTGGCCACCGACGCGGCCTCCCGCCTGCCCGAGGCGGCCGCGCTCGCGCGCTGACCGGCCGGGACGGAGACGTCAAAAGGAGGGGAGCCGAGACGGTTCCCCTCCCTTTTCGCGTGCCGGGATCAGTCCTGCTTGCGGGCCTCGGCCGTGATGAGTACGTCGACCTTCTTGCTGATCACGGCCGACGCCACCCCCTGGATCACGTTGTACTCGTCGCGGTTGATCTCGGTGCGCGCGGTGAACCGGACGATCTCCGTGCCGTCGGCGCCCACGCCGAAGCCGTCGACCTCGACCTTCAGCGTGACCTGCTTCGTGACCTCGCGGATGGTCAGGTCGCCGTCGACGAGGATGCCGCCCCGTCCTCACGCACACCGGTCGAGGCGAAGGTGATCGTGGGGTGCTGCTTGGTGTTCAGGTAGCCCTTCGTCTGAAGGTGCTTGTCACGTCGCTTGTTCCGGGTGTTCACGGAGGCGGTCCGGATGACCGCGGTCACCGACGAGTCCCGCGGGTTGTCCGCGGTCACGATCGTGCCCTCGAAGTCATCGAAGCTCCCGCTGACGGTGGAGAACCCCATCTGCTGGATCTGGAAGGTCACGTCGGAGCTGGCGGCGTCGATCACCCAGCTACCAGCGACGTAACCGGGAATGTCGACCTGCATGGACATGCGGAAAGTACTCCTCTCGGTGGTCTGAACACGAACAGCGATGACACGTATTCTGCCTCGTCAATGGCTTTGGCGGATCCCATCAAATAAGCACCTCCGGCTGGAGCACCAGCCCGGTGCGCGTGCCCCGGCACCGGGCGACCGCCTTTCGCACCTGCGCGAGCCACGGTTTGGCGCCCATCCGCCGGGAGATTTCGGTGGCGATGGCGAGATCGCCGAGGGCGGCGTCCGGGTCGCCGAGGGCGAAGGCGGCCTCCGCCGTGTAGTAGGCCACCGGTCCACTGATCACGAGGTCGGGTATCGAACAGGTCAGGTGGCGGTACGGCAGGAGCAGGTCGCGCAGCCGGGTCGCGGTGTCCACCTCGCCCAGGCGTGACGCGGCCAGCAGCGTCCAACCGTTTGTGTAAAGCCACAGGTGGTCCTTCGGCCGGTGTGGCGACCGGCTCAGCGCGATGCGCGCCTCCTGCACGTTTCCGGCCTCGACGAGCGCCATCACCAGGGCGCTGCGCAGCGCGGGCAGGCCGGACGACTCGGCGACCGCGCACAGCTCGTCGACGAGGTCCGCGCCGGCGCCGGCCAGGTACGCCGCGTCCCAGCGCTGGATCACCCGGTTGAACCGCGCGGTGCCCCACTTCATCCGGACGTGCGCGTCGTAGGTCGCCCGCCGCACCTCGTCGGCGTCGCGCCACCGCCCGCCGAGCGAGAGCAGGGCGGCCTGCGACCAGGCGAGCTGGGTGCGCAGGGGCGAGTGCGGCTCGCCGGCCAGCTCCGCCGCGAAGCTCAGCTCGGCGGCGGCCTGCGGCGCCCGGCCCAGCGCGACAAGGGCCTGCGCGCGCAGCTGCCGGGCCCGGACCGCGATCGGCGGCGGCAGGCCGGGCCGCGCGAGCAGCTCGTCGACCGCCCGCAGGCGCTGGTCGAGGTGGTCGGGGCCGTCCAGCGCCACGGCACGCAGGTGCAGGACGTGTACCAGCGCGGCGTCGTCGGCCGTGAGCCGGACGAGCGCCACCGCCTCGTCCGAGAGCTCGGCGCGGCGGATCGGGTCGCCGCCGGCGGCGGCCAGGCAGGAGAGGACGAGCGCGCGCTGCGTGCGGTCGGCCACCTGGGTCGACGCCCGCTCCAGCAGCTCCACGAGCCGCCGGTCGGGGGCGGTCTCGCCGGCCGGGTACGAGTTCAGCTCGCTGAGCGCGGCGACCGCGGCGGTGACCAGCCGCGAGGTGTCCCGGGCGGCGAGGCTCTCCTCCATCGCCCGGACGAAGACGGCGAGACCTTCGCGCGGATCACCGGCCCGGTACAGGGAGGTGCCCAGACCGATCAAGAGGGGGTACCGGTCGAGGTCGCCCTTTTCGGCCAGCTCGGCGGCGGTGAGGGCCTGCCGCCACAGCGCCGCGGCCTCGTCGAAGGCCCGCCGCGCGTCGGCCGCGCGGGCGGCTGTCACGGCGTGGACCGCGGCCTGTGCGGCGGCGGTGGGGTCGAGCTCGGCGGCCAGCAGCCAGTGCCGGGCGACCTCGGCGGCCCGTTCGGCGTTGCCTGACCAGGCCCGCGCGGCCGCGGCCCCGATCCGCCTGTGCAGCCGGGCGCGGCGCAGCCGGCCGATTGTCTCGTACAGGGCCTCGGCGGCCAGGGCGTGCGCGAAGCGGAACCAGCCCAGCCGCTGCTGGTCCTCCTCGACAAGGCCGGCCGCTACCGCCGCGTCGAGGACCTCCAGCGCCGAGTCGATCTCGACCGCGGCGGCCTCGGCGACCACCTCGATGTCGAAGTGCCGGCCGGCGACCGCGGCCACGGGCAGCACGTCGGTCGCGGCGTGGGGGAGCCGGGCGATGCCGCGGAGCACCACCTCACGCACCGGTACCGGCACCGGCGCCGTGTGCGGCTGGTCGAGGCGCTGGTCGGTGGTCAACAGCTTGATCAGCTCGCGCAGGAAGAAGGGGTTGCCCTCGGTGCGGGTCCACAGTGCCTCGGCGGTGGACGCGCTGACCTCGCGCTGGAGGACGGCGCCGGCCAGCGCACGGGTGTCCTGTGTGCTCAACCCGCCGAGCTCGATCCGCGTCATCCCGGCGCGGGCCAGCGCGGCCAGTGTCTCGGCCAGCGAGGCCGCCTCGCCGGACCGGTAGGAGACCACCAGCAGCAGCCGGCTCGCCGGCACCGACTCCGCCAGGTGTGCGAGCAGCCGCAGGGAGGTCGAGTCGGCGCGGTGCAGGTGGTCGAGGACCACCACCAGCGGCGCGGTCTGCGAGACCCCGGTCAGGTAGTGGACGATCGCCTCGAACCGGCGCAGCGTCGGGCCGGCCGCGTCCACGCCGTCCGCGAGCTGCCGGATGTCGCCGTCGAGCAGCTCGGTCACCGGCTCAGGCAACCGGCGCTGCGGAAACCGGGTACCGGCCACGCGCAGCACCTGCTCCCAGAGCCACAGCGGCGGCGCGGCGACGTGCTCGGGGCAGCTGGCCCAGAGCACCGGCACACCCGACTGCCGGGTGAACCGCCGCAGCAGGCTCGTCTTGCCGATCCCCGGCCCGCCGGAGACCGACACCACCCGCCCCCGGCCGGCCGCGGCCGTACCCAACGCCTCGACGAGGTGCCGCAGCGCCGCGTCGCGACCGACGAACGCTTCCGGGTCCGGCACCAGCGCCGCCGGCTGCTCGGCCGGGGGTCCGGCGGCGCGGCGGTGGGCCGGCTGGCCACGGTCAGGGTCTGCACGGTCGGGGTCGGGTGCCAGTCCAGGGCCGGAGCCTGGTTGAGGATCTCGCGTTCGAGGTGCTGCAGCGCGGGCCGGGGTCGATGCCCAGCTCCTCCGACAGTCGCTTTTGGATGGTCCGCAGCACGCCGAGCGCGTCGGCCTGCCGCCCGGCCCGGTACAGCGCGAGGCTCAGCAGCTCGCAGCCGTACTCGCGCAGCGGATGCGCCTGGATGAAGGCCTCCAGCTCGGCCACCGCCTCGTGGGCGCCGACGGCCAGCAACGCGGCGCAGCGCGCCTCGATGACCGACAGCTGCAGCTCCTCCAGGCGGGCCACCTCCGGCATCACGTACGAGGCGTTGGCCACCTCGGCGTACGGCTGCCCGCGCCACAGCGCCAGCGCGGCGTCGAACTCGGACAGCGCCCGGGGCGGGTCGCCCTTGTCCCACGCCTGCCAGCCGGCCGCGGCGTGCGCGCCGAAGCGGTGCACGTCGAGCTCGACGACGCGCCGGTCGAGCAGGTAGCCGCGCGGGGTGGTGCGCAGCACGGTGGCCGGCTTGCGCGGAGCGCGGTCGGGTTCGAGCACGCGGCGAAGGTTGGCCACGTACGCCTGAAGGGAGGTCGTCGCGGCCGGCGGGGGACTGCCGACCCACAGCGCCTCCAGCATCGCCTCGACCGCCACGGGCTGGCCGGCCCGGCTGACCAGCAGCGCGAGCAGGGAACGTTGCTTGGGTGCGCCAAGGTCCACCAGCCGATCCCCGACGACCGCCTCGATCGGGCCCAACGCCCGGAACTCGGCCCGGATCCGCGCGGGCTCCCGCTCCTCCGTCCATCGTGGATACTCAGGCGGCCTGCGGCGCGGGACGGGGACGACGGCGGCGTTACCCATGTGCCGGCATTTCGTCGCGGGAATGGTCCGCAGGCCGCATACGTACCCCTTCCCCCGTGGATACCTGAAATCATCGCCAGTGGGACTCACCACAAGCAACATCGGCCACAGAGGAGCGTGGGTAGTGTTCACTACCCGATCTTGTAGTCGCCTCGGCCTGGCTGGCATCGGGGATGCGGCCTCCCGTACGTAAAAGGAGTGTGGGGAACGCCGCCAGGGTCCCCCACACTCCACTTCGAGGAATCGGTCAGACTCTGGCCGCCTCCTCCTCGACCTCAGCCGGGGGAACCGAGGTCGCCTTCGACTTACGCCTTCCGGGCATCCACCAGTTGGCGTCGCCGCAGAGCTCCATCACCGCCGGGACGAGGATCATCCGGATGATGGTGGCGTCCACGAGGACGGCGATGGCCATGCCCAAGCCGATCTGCTTGACCGACACGTCCGGGCCGAGCAGCGCGGTGGTGAAGATTGCGATCATGATGGCGGCGGCGGCCGTGATGACCTTCGCCGTGCGCGCCAGGCCGCGCGTGACGCCCATGCGGGTGTCGCCCGTGCGCTCGTACTCCTCGCGGATCCGCGAGATCAGGAAGACCTCGTAGTCCATCGAAAGGCCGAACAGCAGCGGGAACATCATCATCGGCACCCAGGTCGTGATCGGCATCTCGGTCGGGAAACCGAGCGCCGAGCCGAGCCATCCCCATTGGACGATCGCGACGAGCACGCCGTACGCGGCGCCGATCGACAGCAGGTTCATCACCGCGGCCTGCAGCGCGATCGTGATCGACCGGACCAGCGCGACCAGCAGGATCAGGGACAGCACGATGACCACCGTGATCATCAGCGGCAGGCGCGAGCTGGTGTCCTCGGCGAAGTCGATCGCGCCCGCGTTCGGGCCGCCGAGGAAGACCTCCGCGCCGCCCGGCGTGTTCGGCAGCACCTCGTCGCGCAGCTTGTGTACCAGCGCCGTGGTCTTCTCGTCCTGGTAGCCGGTCGTCGGGAAGGCCATGAAGGTGGCGGCCTGCCCGTCCTCGCTGACCCGCGGCGGGGTGGCGAAGGCGATGCCCTCGGTGTTGCGGACCGCCTGGACGACGGGGCCGAGGTCGGTGTCGCCGGAGTCCACCTGGGTCGCGAAGATGAACGGTGCGCCGTAGCCGGGGCCGAAACCCTCGGAGATGATCGTGTACGACGTGTAGCTGCTGCGGTCGTGCGGCTGCACGCTGGCGTCCGGCAGGCTCAGCCGCATCGACAGCGCGGGTGCCGCGAGCACCAGCAGGATCGCGCCGGCGCCGAGCGCGGCGACCAGCGGGCGGCGCTGGACCACGCCGGCCCACCGCTCTGCGAGGGTGCGGCGCTCCCGCGCGGGGACACCGGCGGCGTGGCCGCGGGGCCTGCGGCGGGGCAGGCGCAGCGAGTCGATCTTGTAGCCGATGAAGCCGAGGAACGCGGGCAGCAGGGTCACCGCGGCGATCATCGTCACCAGCACGGCCGACGACGCGCCGATGGCCACGCCGGTCATCATCTTCTGGCCCATGGCGATCAGGCCCAGCAGCGCGATCACCACGGTCGTACCGGCGAACAGCACCGCGCGGCCGGCGGTCGTGATCGCCTTGACCGTCGCGGTCTCCGGGTCGTCGCCCTCCTGCAGGCTGTCCCGGTAGCGCGTCAGGATGAACAGCGCGTAGTCGATGCCGACGCCGAGCCCGATCAGCACCGCGACGAGCACCGTGAAGTCGGGCGAGGGAGCCAGGTGGCCGACGAGCTTCATCACGCCGATGCCGCCGAGGACCGCCATCAGGCCGGTCACGATCGGAAGGCCCATCGCCACCAGCGACCCGAACGCGATGAACAGGATGATCGCGGCGGTCAGCAGGCCGATGCCCTCGGCCGGACCCTGCGGCGGCGTCTCCGCCTTCTCCGCCTTGTCGCCGCCAAGGCCCAGCGTCAGCCCGTCACCGGAGGCGTCCTTGACGGTGGTCACCAGCGGCTTGACGTCGGCCTTCGGCACGTCCATGTCGGTCAGCGGGATGGTGGTCCGGGCGATGCGACGGTCCTGGGTGACCAGGCTCTCGTCCTGGTACGGCGAGGTGATCGGGCCGGTGACCGGCGAGGCGTCCAGCTCGGCGATGACCTTTTCGATCTTCTGCCGGGTGGCCGGGTCGTCGATGCCCTGGTCCGCCTTGATCGCAAGGGTCAGCGTGTCGCCCCGCTGCTGCGGGAAGTGCTGCGCGAGCAGGGCCTGCGCCTTGGCCGAGTGGGAGTCCCCACCCGAGTACTGGTTGTCGGGCTCGGCACCGAAGCGGAAGCCGAGGAACGCCAGCGCGAGGACGCCGATGATCCAGGCGAAGAGGACCAGTCGACGGCGCCGGTAACAGAACCGGGCCAGTCCTGCCAGAGCTCCATCCGCACGGGGAGTCTCGGTGGGCATCGTCTTCTCCTCAAGAGTCATGAGCCTGCGAGTCAATGTTCGTGACGGGCGCCTGATACGTCGACGTACAGATGAAGACACTTTCCCGAACCTGCTACTGCGTGTGCGGTACTGCAGGCGCAGTAGCTGTCGGCGACATAGGGGTTTTATAGGGGTGCCTCATGGCGCCAGGCTGGCAACTCATGGGTCGATGATGTCAATGCTCAGATTGGTCCGATATCAGTCGACGCCGCCCGACATCCTACGACTTCGCCCCTTGAACCTGCCCAGTTGACGGCAGGGGTGTGAGCAGGTTTTAGATAGATGAGCGACAACGCCGTGTGCTAGGGTGATCAAGCTTGAAGCTCTGTGTTTCAGGTGTGTCCGCATAATCTCGGGGGATTATGACTACGGGACCAACGCAAGATGGCCAGGATCTAGAAGCGATACCGGCCAATGTTTCTGTCGCCAATGGATCGACTTCTGGGCGGCTGGATGAGGATGAAAACGGGCAGGTATTGCGCGACATCCTCGGGGCTGACGTCGATCGCGAGCTAGTCGAATTCGCTGCGGGTGCCGGGGGAAATCGGCATTTGCTGGCCGAGTTCGCTCTCGGGCTCGCGGAAGAGGGATTGGTTAAGGAGGACAGTGGCAGAATTCAGCTGATCGAAAGGCGAATTCCCCGAAGAATCGTGGAGTTCGTCATGCGCCAGCTGAGCGACCTGAGCACGAGTTGCCAGCAGTTTCTGAAGGTGGCGGCGGCGCTGGGTAAGTCTTTCATGCTGGAGGACGTGTCCAGGATGCTGGACCGCTCCTCGGCCACCCTGCTCACGCCGCTGGACGAGGCGATGGCCGCCGGGTTCATCGTCGCCGCCGCGCACCGCCTGGCGTTCCGCAGCGAGTTCCACCTGCAGGGCATCAACGAGTCGATCCCGCTCCCGGTGCGTGACGCCCTGCGCCGCGAGGCGTTGGGCCTGTCCGGCCGGCGGGCCCGGGCGTACGACCAGAAACCGTGGGTGACCGAGCGCTCGGCGGAACACGAAAGTGTGGTCCAGAATGAGGCCGGCGGAATGTGTTCACGGGCGCACCGCCTGATAATGAATGGGAATGCGGCGGCCGGCGTCCGGGTTGCCGAGCGTGTTCTCGCCAGCTCGGAAGCGTCGATTTCGGCACGCCTCGACGCGGAGGCGTCACTGATTCTCGGCTACTTCCTTCTCGGCCGGGACGACGCCGACAAGCTCGCCGACAAGATCCTGCGGGAGCGCGGGACCGGATCCGGTGACATCGCCGCTCTAATGGCGCTGACCACGCGGTCCAATTTGCTTTGGCGGGCGGGGGAGTTGGCGGAGGGTCTTCGGCTCGGCGAAGCAGCCGTGCATTACAGCGAAAGCGTCGACCCGGTATGGCGGCTCCATTTCCAGCTCGCTCTTGCCGGCAAGCTCGCCAACCTGCGCGAGTTCGACCGTGCAGAATCTTTGATAAACGACGCGGAAGGTGCACTGCAAGTGTTGTCGATGCCGGTCTGGACGGCGGCGGCAGCGGCAATGCGTTCCCGGGTTTACCTCCAGTCCGGACGGATAGGGGATGCCCGCCGGGAGGCGATGCTGGCGACCACCGCGGTCGATCCGGATGCGGTTCCGATGCTGCGGCCGCTGGCGTACTCGGTGCTCAGCAACGCCTCCTTCTACATGGGAGACCTGCCCGCGGCGGTCGAGTACCTCAGGCGGGCCCAGGGCGACGTGGCGAGCCAGGTGGTGCTCGACTCCGTGCAGTACGCCTGGACCGAGCTGCTCATCGCGGTCAAGCGCGACGGGCTGCCGGCGGCGGCCGAGCTGCTGTCCGGCAAGCACCGGCGGCTGCCCGCCCAGCGGAGCCTGTACATCGAGGTGCCCAGTGCCGCCGCGTTCCTCGTCGTGCTCGCCCGAGACCTCGGCGACAGCCACCTGGAGCGCACCGTCCTGGCGACGGTGGACCAGCTCGCCAGCGACAACCCCGGCGTCTCGGTGATCGGCCTCACCGCCATGCACGCGCACGCCTTGGCCAACCGGGCACCGGCCGCACTCGCGCTCATCATCGTGCAGTCGCCGGATCCCATCTCGGTGGCACTCGCGACCGAGGAGCTCGCCAAGCTCTACGCGGCGAGGGACTCCGTGGAGGGACGGCAGAACGCCACCCCCTACTCGGAGGAGGTCGGTTCGCCGCTGGCCGCCTGCTGGTCCACTCTCTCCGACATGGAGCGGCGCATCGCCTACCTGGTGAGCGTCGGCCTGACCAACAGGCAGATAGCCAAGCAGGTACACCTGTCGCAGCACACGGTGAACTACCACCTCAGAAAGGTCTACAAGAAGCTCGGCATCAGCACGCGGGTCGAACTCGTGCGCGGTGCCGCGACGTACACGAGCACGGCCGCTGTCTACTCCATGGGGGACGACAACCGGTACGGCTCCGGTTACATCGAGGGTGCGGCCAGCTGACCGATCAGGTCAGCCGGCCGAGCCCGGTTGGTGTGCGGCGACCATCAGCGGTGGAAACGCCTCGTGCGCGATGAACCGCTTGGTCAGCTCCACCCTGCTGTTGATGGCGAGCTTGGAAAACACCCGCCGCAGGTGGGTGTCCACCGTGTGCGGCGACAGGAACAGCACGCTGGCCGCCTCCCGGTTGGTACGGCCGTCGACGATCGCCCGGACCACCCGCAGCTCCGCGGTCGTGAGGCTCTCCCAGCCGGACTTGGGCCGCTCCACGGCCAGCCGCCGGACGTTGTGCGCGTCCAGGCCGGGCAGCTTCTGCCGTACCCGGTCCACGTCGCGCCGCGCGCCGCACCCGGCGTACACGGCCATCGCGGACTCCAGAAGCCGGACGGCCCGGACCTTGTCCCGCGTGCTCTGCTCCACCCGCGCCGCGTCCTCCAGCGCGCTCCCGGCGGCCAGCGGGCGCCCGGCGAGGCGGTAGAGCTCCGCGGCGCGGTGCAGGGCGGCCGCGTCGTTGCGCAGGACGCCCTCGGCGTGTTCGGCCGCGGCGGCCAGCGCCTGCACGGTGGGGTTGCGCCGGGCGATCCGCCGGGCGAACTCCGCCGCCAGCTCGGCCTCCGCGCCGAGCCCCACCTGCCGGGCCTGGCGGATGAGCGACGCGGCCGCCGCCGGGGTCTCGGTGAACAGCAGCTGGTCGGGTACCACCTGGCCGTCGATGTTGATCAGTGTCTGCACCATCATCGCCGGGCGGTCGCTCGCCGCGTGGAAGCGGGCGAGGGCCCAGTCCAGGCGGGCCTTGTCGGCCGTCGCGTCGTCGCTCATCAGCCGCTCGGTCATGCGCAGCTGGTCGCTGGCGGTGGCGAGGTCGCCGTCGTGCATGCTGACGCGGGCCAGGACCAGCCGAGCGGGTACGGAGTCCTCGGGCGCCGACCGGTCCGCCAGCCGCAGCGCCGTCTCGGCCTCGGCGCGCGCCTCATCCAGCCGGCCCGCCGCGACCAGCAGCTCGGCGCGGTGGCCGTACCACAGCGACGCGGGCGAGACATCCTTGACGGCGGCGAGGACCGCGGCCGCCTCCTCGCCGTGGTCGGCCGCGACAAGGGCCCGGACCAGCCAGGTCCACAGTGGCCGTTCGCAGGTGTCGCAATGCCGCCGGCTGGCCGGCTCCCCGCGCCACGGCGCCGTGGCGGTAGTGGTCGCGCCCGCCGCGATCCTCGGACCGGATCCCGCCAGCCCCTGGACCGGCACCTCGGCCACGCGCTTCGCGGTGTCCGCGAGCACCCGGTTCAGCTTGGCGCGGTCAAGCTCGCAGACGTCCTGCCGGGCGAGCGTGCGCGCGAGCAGCTCGGCGGCCATGCCGTGGCTGTCGGTGTCCCGCAGCCCCTGCCCGAGCTCGTGCACCAGCTGCGCCTCGGCGGTCGCCTCGATGCCGCGGCGCAGGGCCACGTCCGCGAGCCGGCAGGCCTCGGCGCCCCGACCGGCCCCGGCGAGCAGCCGCAGCGCGCGGGCCAGCGTGCGGGACGCCTCGTCGAAGCCGCGCTCCAGGCTCGCGATCGCCCGGGCCGCCGTCTCCTCACACCCGCATACGGACGCTCGCGCCGGCGCGGCGGGGGAGGTCACGACCGGGGCGGCCGGCACACCTCGGGCGGCCGCCGGCCCGGCCACGGCCACCGGTGGGGGAGCGGTCACGGCGGGCTCCCACGCGCGGAACCCGTTGTGCGCCAGCGCCTCACCGACGACCTGGTGGGTGAACGTCAGCTCCATGCCGTCGCGCCGCATCAGGCCCATCTGCACCGCCTCGTCGACGGCGGACGGCAGGTCGAAGGTGGGCTCGCCGATCGCGGCGGCCGCCTGCTCGACGGTGAACGTGTGGCCGATGCGGCCGCCGTCGACGAGCAGCCGCCGCACCGCGGGTGACATCTCGCCCAGCAGCCGGTGCACGGCCGCGACGACCCCTTCGGGCAGCCGCTCGGCCACCACCGAGGCCGTACCGTCGGTGATGATCATCTGGCCGGCCTTGATGAGCGCGCTGAACACGTTTTCCATCAGCCACGGGTTGCCGCCGCAGCGGGCCGCCCAGCTCAGGACCGTGGCGTCCGGCTTGGCACCGACAAAGCTGGTGCACAGCTCGGCCACCGACTCGTGGTCCAGCGTCCCCAGGTGAAGCTGCACCGCGGCGTGGTCGATCAGCCAGTCCACGACGTGCTGCGCGAGCGACTGGGTGGCGACCGGCCGGCGGGCGAGCAGCCACAGCACCGGTGAGGAGGCCAGCGACCGCACCAGCCCGCGCAGGGCCAGGGCGCTGACGTCGTCGACCCGCTGCGCGTCGTCAAGCACCACCATGAGCGGGTGGCGGCGGGACGCGCTCTCCACAAGCTCGCCGACCCGGTCCATCAGCCAGAATGGGTTTCTGTCCGGGCCCATCAGGTCGTCGAAATCCCCCTCGCCGGCGTGAACATGGCGCAGGAAATTGATCAGCAGGTGAATGGGAATCGGCTGATCGGTGATGCTCGTGCGTCCGGCGACCACCGTCAGGCCGCGCTCGACCGCCTCCATGGCCGTGGCCTTCAACAAGTGGGTCTTGCCGATGCCGAACGGACCATCGACGATGACACAGCTGCCGGATCCCTGCAGGGTGGCATCCAGGTGACTGCCCAATGTGGACAGAATGTGCTCGCGCCCCACCAAGGGATTCATGCTACACCCCCGTGTTTGTCCTTGCGGCGTTCAACTGTCCGGACTGGTCAGTTGAACGCGCCGCCACCTGCCGGTGCTCGGTCGACCACCGCAGCGGACGGGCTGACTCAGTTATACGGTGATCGGCGGCGATGTGGCGTGAATGCCGTTGCTAGCTTGCACTACCCGCGCGAGTAGTGGGCCAGCACGGTACGGCGCGCTTACTGTCTTTAGCATGCTGATTCGGTATTGCGCAGTGCCGGGACGGTAGGCGCTCGTACCGAAATCGGCTATTGCTTTCTCGGAGACGCGCGTTACGCGAGTGGGTCGGCAAATGCCCGCACGAAGCGACGTGATCTCAGCGAATCAGGGGAGTCCGAGATGCGTGACTGTGACAGTGGCCGGCGCCTCGAACGGGAGATCAGAGCATGACCGTCAGCTATCTCGGGGCAGCGGCGGACACGACCGCTATCGATGCCGCGATCAGGGACTTCTTCACCGAGCGACGGGCCGAGGCCGACGCGCTCGGTCCGGACTTCGCCGCGACGGTCGCCGAGCTGGAGAGCTTCGTGCTGCGCGGCGGCAAGCGCATCCGGCCGGCCTTCGCCTGGCTGGGCTGGATCGGCGCCGGCGGCGACCCGGGCGACCCGGTAGCCCCAGCCGTGCTGAGCGCCTGCGCGGGGTTCGAGCTGCTACACGCCTCGGGCCTGATCCACGACGACATCATCGACGACTCCCGGACCCGGCGTGGCCACCCCGCCGCCCACGTCACGTACGCCGAGCGGCACCGGGGGCGCCGGTTCTCCGGTGACTCGAACTCCTACGGCGTCGGCACCGCCATCCTGATCGGAGACCTGGCGCTGATCTGGGCCGACGTCCTGGTCCGCGCCTCCGGGCTGCCGATCGAGGCACACGCCCGGGTCTCGCCGGTGTGGTCCGCGGTGCGCTCGGAGGTCATGTACGGGCAGCTGCTCGACCTGATCAGCCAGGTGAGCGACGACGAGGACGTCGAGCGGGCGATGCGCGTCATCCGCTACAAGACGGCCTCGTACACGGTGGAGCGGCCGCTGCAGTTCGGTGCCGCGATCGCCGGCGCGGACGCCGACCTCGTCGCGGCCTACCAGGCGTTCGGCGCCGACATCGGCATCGCGTTCCAGCTCCGCGACGACCTGCTCGGCGTGTTCGGCGACCCGCTGGTCACCGGCAAGCCGTCCGGCGACGACCTGCGCGAGGGCAAGCGGACCGTGCTGATCGCCACCGCGCTCAGGCTGGCCGACGAACACGACCCGACCGCGGCGGCCTTCGTCCGGAGCAAGCTCGGCACCGACCTGTCCGACGACGACCTCGACCGCTTCCGCGCCATCCTCGTCGGCCTCGGTGCCGTCGAGGACGTCGAGCGGCAGATAGCGCAGCGCGCGGACCAGGCGCTGGCGGTCCTCGAGGCGAGCAGCGCGACCAGTCCGGCCAAGCACCAGCTCGCCGACATGGCGATCAAGGCGACGCAGCGGGCCCAGTGATGGCGACGACGGACTCGCTCACCTTCGCCGACCGGGACGGCTCCGCGGCCGGTGCCGCGCGTGGCCACACCGGTACCGGACGCGCCCACGGCAAGGCCATCCTGTTCGGCGAGCACGCGGTCGTGTACGGCGCTCCGGCGCTGGCCATCCCGGTACCGCGGCTGCCCGTCACCGCGACCGCGACGCGGCTGCCCAGCGCCGGTGAGGGCGCGGACCAGATCTCGTTCGCGATCGCCGGACCGGGCACCGGGTCGGCGACCCCGGTCGAGGCAGACGACCTGCGGCACCTGGTGGCCGAGTTCAAGGTGCGGGCCGGCGTCACCGAGCGCGTGTGCGTCGACGTGCTCATCGACTGCGCGATACCGCGCGGCTGCGGACTCGGCTCCAGCGCCGCCTGCGCGCGGGCGGCCGTGCTGGCCCTCGGCGACCTCTTCGGGCGGCGCCTCGACGCCCGAACCGTGTTCGACCTCGTCCAGGTCTCCGAGACGGCGGCGCACGGCCGGGCCAGCGGCATCGACGCCATCGCCACCGGCGCGACCGCGCCCCTCTACTTCCGCGCCGGCCTCGCCCGGGAGCTGCCCGTGGCCATGGCCGGCGAAGGCTTCCCGGACGCCGCCCGGGCCGGGGCCGCCCACCCGTGGGAGTTCGACGGGCTGTTCGTCATCGCGGACAGCGGCGCCTCCGGCAGCACCAAGGAGGCGGTGGAGATGCTGCGGGGCGCGTTCGAGCGCGACCCGCGGACCAAGGAGACGTTCGTCCGCGAGGTGGCGGGCCTGACCCACGCCGCCCTCCGCGACCTCGGCGAAGGCCGGGTGGACGACCTCGGCGCGCGGCTGACCGAAAACCACCGGCTGCTGCGCGACATCGGCATCAGCACCGAGCGGATCGACACGCTGGTGGAGACCGCGATCGCGGCCGGTGGCCGGGGCGCCAAGATCAGCGGCGGCGGGCTGGGCGGCTGCATGGTCGCGCTCGCCGACGACCCGCGCCGGGCCGAGACGATCGCTGGCCGCCTGCACGAGGCCGGCGCCGTCCGCACCTGGGTGGTACCGGTGGGGAGGTTCGCGAGCTATGCGCACTGAGCACCGGCTGGAGGCGGTGGGGCCGGCGGAGCGGGTCCTCGACCGCGCCGCGACCGCCGTCGCACACCCGAACATCGCGCTGATCAAGTACTGGGGCAAGCGCGACGAGCGGCTCATGATCCCGTACGTCGACAGCCTCTCGATGACCCTCGACATCTTCCCGACGACCACCACGGTGCGGCTGTGCCCCGACGCGGCCGCCGACAGCGTCACGCTCGACGGCGCCCCGCGCGGGGCGAGGTGGGGCAGCGCGTCGTCGCCTTCCTCGACCTGGTGCGCCAGCTCGCCGGCCGCACCGAGCCGGCCACAGTGGACACCCGAAACGCGGTACCCACCGGTGCCGGGCTCGCCTCCTCGGCGAGCGGGTTCGCCGCGCTGGCCCTCGCCGCGGCCGCCGCGTACGGCCTCGACCTCGATCCCACCGCGCTGTCCCGGCTGGCCCGCCGCGGGTCGGTCTCCGCCGCCCGGTCGATCTTCGGCGACTTCGCGATCTGCCACGCCGGCGGCGGTACCGGTGCCGAGGCCGACCTCGCCTCCTACGCCGAGCCGGTGCCCGTACCCGACTTCGACCCCGCGCTGGTGATCGCGGTGGTGAACGCCGGCCCCAAGGCCGTGTCCAGCCGCGGCGGCATGCGCCGGACCGTCGAGACCTCGCCGCTCTACGCGGCCTGGGCGACCTCCAGCAAGGCGGACCTGACCGAGATGCGGGCGGCGCTGGCGCGGTCCGACCTCGACGCGGTTGGCGAGATCGCCGAGCGCAACGCCCTCGGCATGCACGCGACGATGCTGGCCGCCCGCCCCGCCGTGCGCTACATGTCGCCGCCGACGGTGGCCGTGCTCGACGCCGTCCTGCGCCTGCGCGCCGACGGAGTACCTGCCTACGCGACCATGGACGCCGGGCCGAACGTCAAGGTCCTCTGCCACCCCGCCGACGCCGAACGTGTCGCCGCCACGCTGGGCGCCGCCGCCCCCGGATCGTCGGTGGTCACCGCCCGGCGCGGGCCGGCCGCACGCCTGTGGACGGAGGCCGAGCGGTGAGCGGTCAGGCGCCGGTCCGCCGGCAGGCGCCGGGCAAGCTGTTCATCGCCGGCGAGTACGCGGTGCTGGAACCGGGCCATCCGGCGATCCTGGTGGCGGTCGACCGGGAGGTCAGCGTCACCGTCTCGGCGGCGGACGGCGCCGACGTCGTGATCGAGTCCGACCTCGCCACGGGCCAGGCGCGGCTGCGGCGGCGCGACGGCGTCCTGACCGCGTTCGACGGCGGCGGTGGCGAGCGGCCCGCGCCGGACAGCCTCGGCCACGTGGTGTCGGCGATCGAGGTGGTCGACGGACTGCTGGCCGCGCGGGGCCTGCGCCACGCGCCGGTGCACGTCGCGATCACCAGCCGGCTGCACGTCGACGGCACCAAGTTCGGGCTCGGTTCCAGCGGCGCGGTGACAGTCGCCACCGTCAGTGCCCTGGCCGCCTACCACGGCGTGGACCTCGCGCCGGAGGAAAGGTTCCGGCTTGCCCTGCTGGCGACCGCCCGCCTCGACCCCGGCGCCTCCGGCGGCGACCTGGCCGCGAGCGTCTGGGGCGGCTGGATCGCGTACCAGGCGCCCAACCGGGCCGCCGTGCTCGACATGGCGCGGCGTCTCGGCGTCGACGAGGCGGTGCGCGCGCCGTGGCCGGGCTTCGCGCTGCACCGGCTGCCGCCGCCCCGCGCGCTCGCGCTCGAGGTCGGCTGGACCGGCCAGCCGGCCAGTACCAGCTCGCTGACCGGGCAGCTGGAGGCGCGGCGGTGGCGGGGCAGCGCCGCGCACCGCGGCTTCGTGGCCCGCAGCGACGAGTGCGTGCGGTCCGCGATCCGCGCGCTCGAACAGGGCGACGACCACGACCTGGTACGCCAGGTCCGGGCCGCCCGCCAGGTGCTCGCCGGCCTGGACGGCGAGGTCGGGCTCGGCATCTTCACCAGCAGGCTGACCGCGCTCTGCGACGCGGCCGAGGCCGCCGGCGGCGCGGCCAAACCCTCCGGCGCCGGAGGCGGCGACTGCGGCATCGCGCTGCTGGACGCCACCGCGGACGAGCGGATCACGCGGATGCGGGCGCGGTGGGCCGCCGCGGGAGTACAGCCCATGCCGATTCATGTCCAGGCCACCAACGAGACGATTGCGGGCAGCCGATGAACCAGACGAACGAGACCGCCGGCGTGCCCATGAAGTGGGTGGGGCCGCTCCGGATCTCCGGCAACGTGGGCATGATCGAGACGGAGGTACCGCTCGCCACCTACGAGTCGCCGCTGTGGCCCTCCGTCGGGCGCGGTGCCCGGATCTCCATGATGGTCGAGCCGGGCATCGTCGCCACCCTCGTCGACGAGCGGATGACGCGCTCGGTGCTCGTGCGGGCCAGGGACGCGCAGACCGCGTACATGGCCGCGCTGGAGGTCGACGCCCGCCTCGACGAGCTGCGCGAGCTCGTGCGCACCTGCGGCCGGTTCGTGGAGCTGATCGGCTTCCACCACGAGATCACGGCCAACCTGCTGTTTCTGCGGTTCGACTTCAGCACCGGCGACGCCGCCGGCCACAACATGGCGACGCTGGCCGCCGACGCGCTGCTGACCCACATCCTGCGCACGGTGCCGGGCGTCTCGTACGGCTCGATCTCGGGCAACTACTGCACCGACAAGAAGGCCACCGCGATCAACGGCATCCTCGGTCGCGGCAAGAACGTCGTCACCGAACTGCTCGTGCCGCGCGACACCGTCCACAAGGTACTGCGCACCACCGCCGCGGCGGTCGCCGAGCTCAACGTGCACAAGAACATGATCGGCACCCTGCTCGCCGGCGGCATCCGCTCGGCCAACGCGCACTACGCCAACATGCTGCTCGGGTTCTACCTGGCCACCGGCCAGGACGCGGCCAACATCGTCGAGGGCTCGCAGGGCGTGACCGTGGCGGAGGACCGCGACGGCGACCTCTACTTCTCCTGCACCGTGCCGAACCTGATCGTCGGCACCGTCGGCAACGGGAAGGGCCTGGACTTCGTCGAGGAAAACCTGACCCGGCTCGGCTGCCGGGCCGACCGCGACCCCGGTGACAACGCGCGCCGGCTCGCCGTCATCGCCGCCGCCACCGTGCTGTGCGGCGAACTGTCGCTCCTCGCCGCGCAGACCAACCCGGGCGAGCTCATGCAGACACACATCCGGCTGGAACGCACGAACAAGACCGCGAAGATCGGAGGCTAGCGATGCCAGCGGAGCTTGCCATCGGAATACACGACCTCTCTGTCGCGACCACCCAGTACGTCCTGACGCACGCGACCCTGGCCGCGCACAACGGCTCCGACGTCGCCAAGTACCAGCGGGGGATCGGCCAGCGCTCGATGAGCGTGCCGGCCGCCGACGAGGACATCGTGACGATGGCGGCGGCCGCCGCCGCGCCCATCGTCGCCCGGCACGGCGCCGAACGGATCCGCACCGTGGTCTTCGCGACGGAGTCCTCCGTCGACCAGGCGAAAGCGGCCGGGATACACGTCCACTCGTTGCTGGGCCTGCCGTCGGCCACCCGGGTCGTCGAGCTCAAGCAGGCCTGCTACAGCGGTACGGCGGCCCTGCAGTTCGCCATCGGGCTCGTGCACCGCGACCGCACCGAGCAGGTACTGGTCATCGCCAGCGACGTCTCCAAGTACGACCTGGGCAGCCCCGGCGAGGCGACACAGGGCGCCGCCGCGGTGGCCATGCTGATCAGCGCCGACCCCGCGCTGGTGCGCATCGAGGACCCGTCCGGCATGTTCACCGCCGACATCATGGACTTCTGGCGGCCGAACTACCGCAACACCGCGCTGGTCGACGGCCGCGAGTCCATCTCGGCCTACCTGCAGGCGGTGGAGGGCACCTGGAAGGACTACACCGAGCGCGGCGGCCACAAGCTCGACGAGCTCAGCGCGTTCTGCTACCACCAGCCGTTCACGAAGATGGCGTACAAAGCGCACCGGCACCTGCTCAACTACTGCGGGTACGAGGTCGACGAGGCGCGGATCAACGGCGCCATCGCGAACACCACGGCCTACAACGAGGTGATCGGAAACAGCTACACCGCCTCGGTGTACCTGGCGCTCGCCGCGCTGCTCGACACCGCCGGCGACCTGAGCGGCAAGGCGATCGGCTTCCTCAGCTACGGCTCGGGCAGCGTCGCCGAGTTCTTCGCCGGCACCGTGGTACCCGGCTACCGCGCCCACCTGCGCGCCGACGCGCACCGCGAGGCGATCGACCGGCGCGAGGACATCGACTACGCGCGGTACCGCGAGATACACACCCACGCCTTCCCGGTCGACGGCGGTGACTACCCCGTCCCGCGGGAGACCACCGGGCCGTACCGGCTGGCCGGGCTCTCCGGTCACAAGCGCATCTACGAGCCGCGGTAGCGCCTGCCGCGCCGATCCACGCTGTCCAACACCCGCACCAGGGAGGGTCCATGTCCGCAACGTCTGAGGTCGCAGAGCTCTACACCACCATCGAGGAATCGGCTCGGCAGCTGGATGTGGCCTGCTCCCGGGACAAGGTCTGGCCGCTGCTGACCGCCTTCGCCCAGGCGTTCGCCCACCCCGGAGCCGTGGTCGCGTTCCGGGTCGCGACCGCGCTGCGGCACGCCGGCGAGCTCGACTGCCGCTTCCGGACGCACCCGGACGACCGGGACCCCTACACGTTCGCCGTGTCGAAGGGTCTCACCGAGAAGACCGACCACCCGGTCGGCACGCTGCTGTCCGACATCCACGGGCGGTGCTTCGTGGAGAGCCACGGCATCGACTTCGGGGCGGTCGGCGGGTTCAAGAAGATCTACGGCGCCTTCACACCGGACGACCTGCAGGAGGCGTCGAAGCTCGCCGACCTTCCGTCCATGCCGCGCAGCCTGGCCGAAAACCTCGCCTTCTTCGCCCGGCACGGGCTGGACGACCGGGTCGGCGTGCTCGGCATCGACTACCCGAACCGCACCGTCAACGTGTACTTCAACGAGGTGCCCGCCGAGTGCTTCAGGCCCGGGACCATCGTGTCCACGCTCCGTGAGATCGGCATGGCCGAGCCGAGCGAGCAGATGCTCAAGCTCGGCGAAAAGGCATTCGGCCTGTACGTGACGCTCGGTTGGGATTCGCCGAGAATCGAGCGAATCTGCTACGCCGCAGCGACCACCGATCTGGCCACACTTCCCGTTCCGGTCGAACCGGAAATCGAGAAGTTCGTGAAAAGCGTTCCGTACGGCGGCGAGGACCGCAAGTTCGTGTACGGCGTCGCGTTGACGCCGCATGGCGAGTACTACAAGCTCGAATCGCATTACAAGTGGAAGCCCGGCGCGGTGAACTTCATTTGACGGCCAGGTGTGGCTACTACGAATGAAGACGTCTGTACTGCAAATGTAGGCGTGGACACCACCTGGCCACGCTGGAAGACTCGTCGACATAGTCGGCGTTAGGCCAATCGACCCGAAAGGGCTCTCCCATGCGTAAAGCGTTTGTCGCTGTGGCGGCGGTGGTGATGCTCGCAGTGGTGGTGCAGTTCTTCCTGGCCGCCAGTGGCGCGTTCGACAGCGCACCCACAGACGAGGCGTTCCGTCCCCATCGCGCGCTCGGATACATCACCGTGCTGCTCGCCGTGGTGCTGACGATCGTCGCCGCGGTCACCCGGATGCCCGGCCGTCTCATCGGCCTGTCCGGTCTGGTGGCGGGGCTCTGTGTCCTGCAGCCCGTGATCGCTATCGTCGCCAGGGCGTTCGGCGACACGGGCGACACCACGGCGGCCGGGCAGTTCGTCTTCGGCCTGCACGCGCTCAACGGTCTGATCATGATGAACGTGCTGCGCACCATCCTCAACGAGGGGCGCGAGCAGACCGCGACCGTGGCACCCACGCGCGCCCGCTCCGTGGCGGGCTAGGCGCGATCGGCGTCATGACCACGGTCCAACTCATCCTGCTGGACCACGTCGTCGCGCTGCTCGGTGTCGCCGCCTGGTTCGCCACGGGTGTCACAGCGGCCCTGCGGCGCCACCGGCTCGCGTTCGGGCTGCTCGTCGCGGCGGTCGTCGCGACACTCGCCCGGCTCGCCACCGTCGCGACGCTCTCCGGCAGCGGCTGGTGGTTCGTTCAGGAGAAGGTCCTGCTGGGCCTTCCCCTGCTCGTCGCGGCGGCGCTTGTCGCGGTCCTCGTCGCGGGGCCGAGGTTGCGCGCCGCCCGGCGGGCGCCCGGCGAGGCCTTCCCGTCCGGCGGCCTCGTCGCGCTGCTCACCGCCGGGTACGCGGCGCTGGCCGGCCTGGTGGTGACGTTCATCGCGGGATACCCGCTGACCTGGAGCACGGCGCTGATCGCGATCGCCGCGGTCTGCGCCGGCGCGCTGCTGACCTCCCGCGTGGTGACGGCACCGGCCACGGAGGCCGACGACCAGGACGAGGCGCCCCACCGGCTTTCCCGCCGCGGGTTCCTCGGCATCGCCGGGGGAGCGGTCGCGGCCGGCGCCGGCATCACCGGTGTCGGCCTGCAGTTCCGGTCGTCTCCGGCGGTGGTCACCGGCGGCGGGCCGGAAGGCGCCGCCGGATCGACCGTCTCGGTGGCGGACCTGCGCGGGCCCGCCACGCCGGCCGAGGGCGGCACCGTCCGGCGGCACACGCTCACCGCCAGGACCTCCACTGTGGACCTCCCGTCCGGGCGCGCCGTCGAGGCGTGGGCCTTCGACGGCCAGCTGCCCGGGCCGGCGATCACCGCCACCGAGGGCGACCTCGTCGAGGTGACGCTGCGCAACGCCGGCATCGAAGACGGCGTCACGCTGCACTGGCACGGCTACGACCTCCCGTGCGGCGAGGACGGTGCGCCGGGCGCCACCCAGCACCCGGTCACGCCGGGCGGCGAGTTCGTGTACCGGTTCCGCGCCGACCAGGTCGGCACGTACTGGTACCACACGCATCAGGCGTCACACCCGGGCGTGCGCAAGGGGCTGTACGGGACGCTCGTCGTGCGCCCGCGGGAGCAGGCCGGCGAGGAGCTGGACCTGACGCTGCCGGTGCACACCTTCGACAGCACGGTGGTGATCGGCGACCAGGAGGGACGCGCCGTGCACACGGCCCGCCCCGGCACCCCGGTCCGGCTGCGTCTGATCAACACCGACTCGGTGCCGCACCGTTTCGCGCTGGCCGGCGCGGCGTTCCGGGTGGCGGCGGTCGACGGCCGCGACCTCAACCGGCCCGGCGAGGTGCGCGAGGTCTCGCTGCGGCTACCGGCCGGCGGGCGTTACGACCTGGTGCTGGCCATGCCGGACACCCCGGCGACTCTCGTGCTCGACCACGACACCGGCCGCGGTGTGGTGCTGCGCCCCACCGGCCACACCGGCACCGACCCGGCGCCGCCGGACACGTCCGGCTGGCCCGAGCTCGACCTGCTGCACTACGGCGAGCCCGCGGCGGTGCCGTTCGACGGCGGCGACGCCGACCGGCACTTCACGATCGTCCTGGACCGGGCCGTGGCCATGGTCAACGGCCGCCCCGCCTTCGCGCAGACCGTCGACGGCCGCGGCTTCCCGTCCGTCCCCGACCAGCTCGTCGCCGAGGGAGACGTCGTCCGCTACACGGTGGTCAACCGCAGCCTCGAGACGCACCCCTGGCACCTGCACGGCCACGCGGTGCTGATCCTGTCCCGCGACGGCACGCGCTACTCCGGCAGCCCGCTGTGGGTGGACACCTTCGACGTGCGGCCGGGTGAGGTCTGGGAGGTGGCGTTCCAGGCCGGCAACCCGGGAGTCTGGATGAACCACTGCCACAACCTGCCGCACCAGGAGCAGGGCATGATGCTGCGGCTCGTCTACGACGGCGTCAGCACATCCTTCGCGCACGGCCAGCACGCCGGCTGACGTCAGCGGCCCACATCCGGCGCGGACAGCCGCCGCGCCAGGATCGAGATGACCACGGCGGCGGCGAGCACGTGGGTCGCGGCCAGGACGATCTGGGTGGACACGGCCGTGTCGCGGGCGAAGACCGGCGCCATGAGCGACAGCGCGGTGAACGCCACGGTGGCGATCACGAAGGTACGGGCGGGGCGCCTGCCCCAGCGGGCCAGCACCACCGCGAGGACGACCCCGCCGATCGACCACATCACGACGCTCCGGGCGATGTAGCCCACCGGAATGTCCTGGGCGCGCTCCTCCCAGACGCCGGCCGCGCGCATCGGCACACCGGCGACGCGGGCGAGAAGCGTGAACGCCTCCGTCACGACGGCGCCGGCGAGGGCGGCGAGGATGCCGACCAGCCATACGGGACGGGCGAGCAGAAACGAGGCGATCCGGGGCGAGGACGAGGATTCGGGGGCGACCGCAGCCACGGGCGATGTCTCCTCTTCGGTGGCTGGAATGATGTGTCTATTGTAGAGTCACAATGATCTCCGGATAAGCTGTTCAACCGCCTGGGCAGTTGGACAGCGAAGTACTGTGTCCGCAGTATTGGACTCGTCCGCAGGCAGGATTCGCGCGCCCCGAAGTTTGGCTAAAGTGCCATCATGAGGACGGGACTGTCCAGCTACTGGACTCAGGCCAGGAGTTGGATCATCGCGGTCTGTGTCGCGGCGGTGCTGTTGATCACTGCTGTGGCCGGGGATCACCAGACCACCGACTTCCCGCTGGTCGGCTACCTGCTCGTGGTCATCAGCGGCCTCGTGCTGGGTGTCAGCCGCAAGCTGCCGATTCCCGTCTTGATCGTCACCGGGCTCTGCGCGCTGGGCTACAACGCGATCGGCCTGGACGTGCCCGCCGTCGCCTACCTCTTCGCGGTGTACGCGGCGGTCCGTTCCGGGCACCGGATCGTCACGCTGGTGGCCAGCCTGGCCATGCTGTTCAGCCTCCCGCTCGCGATCATGGCGTCGCCGGCGGACGGTGCCGCGAAGGAGGCGCTCGCCCAGGCGCGCAGCGTCCTCGAGCTGGCCTGGCTGATCGCCGCCGCGGCCGCCGGCGAGGCGCTGCGGCAGGCCGAGCGGCGCGCGGACGAGGCCGAGCGCACCCGCGAGGAGACCGCCCGCCTGCGCGCCACGCAGGAGCGGCTCTACATCGCGCGGGAGCTGCACGACTCGCTCACCCACCAGATCTCGATCATCAAGGTGCAGTCCGAGGTCGCGGTCCACCTGGCCCGCAAGCGCGGCGAGGTGGTCCCCGAGTCGGTGCTGGCCATCCAGCAGGCCAGCCGCGAGGCGACCCGCGAGCTGCGGGCCACGCTGGAGACGCTGCGCGACGGCAGCCAGTCGCCGTCGCACGGGCTCGACCACCTTCCCGAGCTGCTGGCCGGCGCCCGCGGTATCGGCCTGACCACGACGCTGACCATCGAAGGCGAGCGGCAGGACGTGCCGGACGCGGTCGACCGCACGGCCTACCGGATCGTCCAGGAGTCCCTCACCAACACCGCGCGCCACTCCGGTGCCGCCACCGCGTCGATCCGCATCGACTACCGCCCGGACGGCCTCGCCATCCGCATCGACGACGACGGCCTGGCCAAACCTGGCGCCAAACCGGTGCCCGGCGTCGGGCTGCTGGGCATGCAGGAGCGCGTCACCGCGCTGGGCGGCCGGCTGCTCGCGGAGCCGCGCACCGGGGGCGGCTTCACCGTCCAGGCCGAGCTTCCGGTGGCGCAGATCTCATGATCCGTATCATGCTTCTCGACGACCAGCCCTTGCTGCGCAACGGGTTCCGCACGCTCCTCGACGCCGAGGACGACATGCAGGTGGTGGCCGAAGGCGCCAACGGCAAGGAGGGCCTGGCCCTGGCCCGCCAGCACCGGCCCGACCTCGCGCTCGTCGACATCCAGATGCCGGTCATGGACGGCATCGAGACCACCCGGCACATCGCCGCCGACCCCGAGCTGGCCGGCATGCGGGTGGTGATCCTCACCAACTACGGCTTCGACGAGTACGTGTTCCACGCGCTGCGGGCCGGAGCCGCCGGGTTCCTGGTCAAGGACATCGAGCCGGACGACCTGCTGCACTCCGTGCGGGTCGCGGCGCGGGGCGACGCCCTCCTCGCTCCGTCGATCACCAAGATGCTGATCAGCCGGTACGTGGCGCAGCCGCTCGGCCCAGAGGCAAGCGCGGGGATGGCCGAGCTGACCAATCGCGAGCGCGAGGCCGTCGCCCTGGCGGCGCAAGGGCTGTCCAACGACGAGATCGCCGACCAGATGGTGATCAGCCCGTTGACCGCGAAGACCCACGTCAACCGCGCGATGACCAAGCTGCAGGCCCGCGACCGCGCGCAGCTCGTCGTGTTCGCCTACGAAGCGGGGCTGGTCACTCCGCGAAACCGCTGACCGGTTGCTGCGGTCGCGGTAGCCGCCTGCTGCAAACGCAGGAAGCGCCGCCTTTGCGTACCGTCCCGGCGGTAGGGAAATGGTCGACTTCGGCATGACGACCAGCAATCACTTCCGTCAATAGGCTGGCACCGGTACCCGTCCACGCAACGAAAGGATGCACCATGTCCGTGCGTCGTCTGCTCATCGTCACCGCCGCCGCCCTGCTCGGCGGTTTCGCACTTGCCGCACCGGCCGCCGCGCAGGTGCCGCTCGCCGAGGACTCCGGCGGTGGTTCCGGGCGTGCCGGGTCCACAGTGGCCATGGCGCTGGCGCTGATCGGCGTGATCGTCGCCGGCTGGTCGCTGCGCGCGGCCGGCCGCTCCGGGAGTGGCAACGGCCGGGTCGGCGCCATCGTGGCCATCGTGCTGGCCCTGGTCGGCATGGTCGCCGCCGTGATCGCGCTGGCCGGCTCCGACGGCGGTGTCGGCAGTGGCGGCGGTCGCGGCGGCGCCATCGTGGCCGTGGTGTTGGCGCTGGTCGGCCTGGCTATCGGCGGACTGGCTCTCGCTCGCTCCCGCCGCGTAGCCTGACGCCGTCCCCGAGCAACGAGACGAGCAGGTCGCCGAGGATCTGCGGGCCGTGCTGGGTGAGGATCGACTCGAGGTGAAACTGCACCGACCGGAAGCCCTCACCCCGCAAGGCGTGCACCTCACCCGTCTCGGGCGTACGGCTGACCTCGATGCGACCTCCCCGCCCGTACGGGATGACGTCGTCTCCGGCGCGGGCGGTGTAGGTGTTGTAGAAGCCCACCAGCTCCGGCCGGCCGAAGAGGTCGACCCGCTTCTGCACGCCCTGGTTGGGCACCGTGCGCCGCGCGATCGGGAGGCCCAGCTCGGCGGCGAGGATCTGGTGGCCGAGGCAGATGGCCAGAAACGGCACGGTACCGGCGAGCAGGTCACGGGTCAGCGCGCGGAGCGTGCCCATGCGCGGATCCGTGGTGTCGCAGGGGTCGCCGGGCCCGGGCCCGACCACCACGAAGTCGTACCCCTCCGGATACAGTGGACTGTCGAATCGGGTGATCGTGGTGCGTAGGCCGAGCGCGCGCAGCTGGTGACCGAGCATCCCCATGAAGAGGTCCTCGTTGTCGACGACCAGCACGCGCCGCCCGTCCAGCCGGGGGTCCGGGCTCCGGCGGTGTGCCCCGTCGAGCCAAAAGCGTGACAGCGTGGCGTTTCTGCTCTGTAGTGCCAGCCGTACGCGCGGATCGGTGGCCGGCGAGGGGTGTGCCCTCGCCACAGTGGACCGGCTCGACCGGCCGGTGCCGTCGACGGCGAGGCCGAGCGCCACGCGCATGCCGGCCGCCTTGGCGCGTGTCTCGGCCACTTCGGACTCCGGGTCGGAGTCGCGCACCAGCGTGGCGCCGACACCCAGCCGCAGCGCGCCCGCGGCCCCGATCTCGGCGGTCCGGATCATGATCGCCGAGTCGAGCGTGCGGCTGCCCGCCGCGTCGCGGCCGATCAGTGCCAGGACGCCGCCGTAGTACCCGCGTCCCGCCGTCTCGTGGCGGGTGATGACCCGGAAGGCGTTCTCCAGCGGGCTGCCGGTGACGGTCGGCGCGAGCAGCGTCTCCCGCAGCACGTCGCGCACGTCCAGGTCGCTCTGGCCGGTCAGGATGTACTCCGAGTGGGTCAGCCGGGCCATCTCCTTGAGGAACGGTCCGTGCACCTGGCCGCCGGACACGCACATCCGGGCCATCATCTTCAGTTCCTCGTCGACGACCATGAAGAGCTCGTTGGCCTCTTTCGGGTCGTTGAGAAAGTCGAGCAGGCCGGAGATCTCCGGGCCGGTCGCGGGGTGCCGGTACGTGCCGCTGATCGGGTTCATTGAGACGATGCCGTTCGCCATGCTGACGTGCCGCTCCGGTGACGCGCCGATGAACGTGCCCTCGCCGGTGTGGAACAGGAACGTCCAGTACGAGCCGAGCTCCCCGGTCAGCAGGCGCCGGAAGATGGCCAGCTCCGCGCGGACCGAGTAGTCGTCAAGCCGGGCGGCGTAGGTGCGGCGGATGACGAAGTTCGACCCCGCGCCCTGTCCGATCTCGTCGCCGACCACCCGTTTGACGATCGCCGCGTACTCCTCGTCGCTGAGGTCGAACCCCTCGCCGGAGACCGGTACGACCTGGTCGGGCAGTGCCGCCAGGGCCTCGTCGCGGCCGATCGCGGCCTGCTCGCGCACGCGCATCGCGAGCAGCGGCGCACCGTCGTCGTGGCAGTCGAAACCGCGCTCGACGACCTGCCGGTACGGGATCGCCACGAGCAGGTCGTGCCGTTCACCGTCACCGGGGTCGCCGGGCAGGGGCAGCTCGGCGAGGCTGTCCACGCGGCAGACGTCGCCGGCCAGGACCTGCACGCTCGCGTCGCGGGCCGAGCCGGGCCGGTACAGCAGGGCGAACGCGCGCCCGTCCGCACCGAGGCCGGCCAGAACATCCGCGCCGGCCGTGCTCGAATCCGTCCCGTACATATCGTTTCCCCTCACCCGAGATCAGGCCACTCCGGTCTCGATACTGCGGCGGCGAAACGAGTCGCACATGACGTGAAGGCACCATCCCGTATTCGGGGTAACACTGTGGCGCTGTGGCGTAAACGGCTGAAATGAAGCGCCACTACTCACCCCTGTCGTAGCCGGGAAGGCGCACGCCCACTTACTGTCGAGCGCAACCAGTTCGACGAGGGCGGTGAAAAGACCGTGGATGTGCTCGTCCAAAAATTCGGCGGTACGTCGCTGCAAACCCTTGACTTGGTCCGCAACGCCGCATTGCGCATCGCGGAAGCGCGGCGCCGCGGCTCTGCCGTCGCCGTCGTCGTTTCGGCGCGCGGCAGCCGGACCGACGACCTGCTGCGGCTTGCCGCTGACGTCGGCGCGTCGAGCCCCTCTCGGGAGCTGGATCAGTTGCTGGCCGTGGGGGAGTCCGAGTCGGCGGCGCTCATGGCCCTCACCCTCAACGGGTTGGGGGTTCCGGCGATCTCGCTGACCGGACCCCAGGCCGGCATCCAGACGACCGACCGGCACGGCGACGCGCTCATCTCGCGGATCGGCGCCGTACGCGTGCGGGCCGCGCTGGAGGCCGGCGAGGTCGCCGTGGTCACCGGCTTTCAAGGGGTCGACCGCGCCGGCGACATCGCCACCCTCGGGCGCGGTGGCTCCGACACGTCCGCGGTCGCGCTCGCCGCGCGGCTGCACGCGTCGGCCTGCGAGATCTACACCGATGTGGACGGTGTTTACAGCGCCGACCCGCGCATCCTGCCCGCCGCCCGCTGCCTGCCGTGGGTGGAGCCCGGCGTGATGGCGGAGATGGCGTTCGCCGGGGCGCGGGTCCTGCACACCCGCTGCATCGAACTTGCCGCCATGGAAGGGGTCGAAGTGCGCGTGCGTAACGCGGCATCGCAGGAGCCGGGAACGACCATTGTGGACCGTGGCGACGTCGGGCCGCTGGAGACCCGGCGCGCCGTCGTGGCGGTCACCCACGACACCGACGTCGCGCGCGTGCTGGTGCACTGCCGCAACAGCCACCGGGACCTGGCGCCCGAGGTGTTCGCCGTGCTCGCCGCCGGCGGGACGGTGGTGGACCTGGTTGCCCGCTCCGGGCCGTACGAGAACGAGTTCCGCATGGGATTCACCATCCGCCGCAGCCAGGCGGACGCGGTACGGGCCGCCCTGCACGAGGTCACGGCCTCGTTCGGCGGCGGCGTGCACTTCGACGAGAACGTCGGCAAGGTTTCGGTGGTCGGGATGGGCCTGCTCAGCCGCCCGGAGTACACCGCCCGGCTCATGGCGGCGCTGGCCGCGGCCGGGATTCCCACGAGCTGGATCTCCACGTCCCAGATGCGGCTGTCCGTGATCGTGCCGCGCGAACGCACCGTCGACGCCGTCGAGACCCTGCATCGCGAGTTCCACCTCGACCGGCCGGATCCGGCAGACCTCACTGCCGCGCCTTCCGGCCGACCCGCCACCGTCTGAGAGAGGCAGGACACAGTGGCTCTACACAACGCCTCGTTCGCCCGGGGCCTGCGCCTGCGACGCCTGTTCCGGCACGGCGACGGGCGCCTGCTCGTCGTGCCGCTCGACCACTCCGTCACCGACGGACCGCTGCGCGGCGGCCACCTGAACTCGCTGCTCGGCGAGCTGGCCGGCACCGGAATCGACGCCGTGGTGCTGCACAAGGGCAGCCTCCGCCACGTCGACCACGGTTGGTTCGGCGACATGTCGCTGATCGTCCACCTGAGCGTGAGCACGCGGCACGCGCCGGACCCGGACGCCAAGTACCTGGTCGCCCACGTGGAGGAGGCGCTGCGGCTGGGCGCCGACGCGGTCAGCGTCCACGTCAACCTCGGCTCGCTGCAGGAGGCCCGGCAGATCGGCGACATGGCGGCCGTGGCGGAGGAGTGCGAGCGGTGGAACGTCCCGCTGCTCGCCATGGTGTACGCCCGCGGCCCGCAGATCAGCAACTCGCGGGCGCCGGAGTTGCTCGCGCACGCCGCCACGCTCGCCGCCGACCTCGGCGCCGACGTCGTCAAGACCGACTACGCCGGTACGCCCGAGCTGATGGCGGACGTGGTGCGCGCCTGCCCGATCCCGGTCATCGTGGCCGGCGGCCCGCGCGCGGCCGACACCGAGACCGTGCTGGCGTACGTGTCCGACGCGTTGCGCGGCGGCGCGGCCGGCGTGGCCATGGGGCGCAACATCTTCCAGGCCGACCAACCGGGCTGGATGGCATCGACGGTCGCACGGGTCGTGCACGAGTCGCGGCACGTGCCGGACCGGTACGACATCGACGACCGGCTCGCCCTTACGTCCTGAGACTCCCCGAACTTCCGCTGAGGAGACACCTGTGAAGCTGTGCTGGCTTGACATCCGCAACGCCAACGGCGCCAAGGAAGCCATCGTCGAGGAGGCCCTCCACCAGAGGGTCGACGCCATCGTCGCGTCCGACCCGGCCGACCTGGAGGCACTGCCCCCGACGGTCAAGAAGGTCCTGTTCCCGAAAAACCTGCCGTTGCCGGAGAAGCTGGAGCCCGCCGACCTGGTCATCGTCGAGCCGGACCGGCACGGTGAGCCCGCCGCGCTGGCGCTGCAGTACCCCGATGTGGAGTTCGGCCGGTACGTGGAGATCGTCGACGCCGACACGCTCGAGGACGCCTGCCGCTCCGCCCGCCACGAGCGGTGGAGCCTGCTCTACTTCCGCGACCCCACCAAGATCCCGCTGGAGATCGTGCTGGCCGCCGCGGCCGGTGCCGACGGCAGCATCATCACCCAGGTCGCCGACGTCGAAGAGGGCGAGATCGTCTTCGGTGTGCTCGAGCACGGCTCCGACGGCGTCATGCTCGCGCCCCGCCGCGTGGGCGAGGCGACCGAGCTCAAGGCGGCCGCGGTCACCAAGGCGGCCGACCTGTCGCTGGTGGAGCTCGAGGTCACCGGCATCCGCCGGGTGGGCATGGGCGAGCGGGCCTGCGTCGACACCTGCTCCAACTTCGGCCTCGACGAGGGCATCCTCGTCGGCTCGCACTCGACCGGCATGATCCTGTGCTGCAGCGAGACCCACCCGCTGCCGTACATGCCGACCCGGCCCTTCCGGGTCAACGCCGGCGCGCTGCACTCGTACACGCTGTCGGCCAACGGCCGCACCAACTACCTCAGCGAGCTCGTCTCCGGCGGCCGGGTGCTCGCCGTCGACGCCAACGGCAAGTCGCGGGTCATCACCGTCGGCCGAGTCAAGATCGAGACGCGGCCGCTGCTCGCGATCGACGCGGTCTCGCCGTCCGGCGTGAAGGTGAACCTCATCGTGCAGGACGACTGGCACGTGCGCGTGCTCGGCCCCGGCGCGTCGGTGCTGAACGTGACCGAGCTGACCGAAGGCACGAAGGTCCTCGGCTACCTGCCCGTCGAGCAGCGGCACGTGGGGTACCCGATCGAAGAGTTCTGCATCGAGAAGTAGGCGGCGCGGCGATGGGGAACGTGCTGGACTTCCACGTGCGCCTGGCACCTCGGCCGGGCGCCCGGGAGCGACTGTTGTCCACATTGGAGGAGTGCGGTCTGGACCGCGCGGTGGTGTGCGCGGGAGGCACCATCGACCTGGACCGCCTGTCCCGCCAGCTCATCGAGGGCGGGCACATCGAGACCGACGCCGACAACGACGCGGTGCTCGCCGCCTGCGCGGGCACCGACGGCCGCCTGGTCCCGTTCTTCTTCGCCAACCCCCATCGCCCTCCCGAGGCGTACCGGGAAAGGGCCGCCGAGTTTCGCGGCCTGGAGGTCTCGCCCGCCGTCCACGGCGTCGGACTCGACGACCCGCGGGTCGCCGCGCTCGTCGGCGTGGCGGCGGAGTTCGCCCACCCGGTGTACGCCGTCTGCCTGGAGCGACGGGGCGCGGGCGTGGCCGACCTGGTCGGCCTGGCCCGGCAGTTTCCGCAGGTGAACTTCGTGCTCGGGCACAGCGGCATCGGCAACATCGACTTCTACGCCCTGACCCTGATCCGGGACGAGCCCAACATCCTGCTGGAGACCTCCGGCGGCTACACGTGCGTGGCCGAGGCGGCAGTCAGCCGGCTCGGCGCCGGGCGGGTGGTGTTCGGCTCCGAGTATCCGCTCCAGCACCCTCGGTGGAGCTGGCCAAGTTCCAGGCGCTGCGGATACCGGCCGAGCAGTGGCGGCAGATCGCCTGGGACAACGCGCATCGAGTGCTGTCACATGGAGCCTGTCGGTATGGGACCGAGTAAGCGTTCTCAGAGAGGAGAAGTCGTGACCGACGACGCACCTTCGAACCTGCCGCAGCTCGGCCAGTGGCAGGGACCGGACGACCTGCAGCGCCTGCAGGAGAAGCAGCTGCCGCAGACGGTCACCTGGGCGGCCCGCTCGCCCTTCTACCGCAAGTGGCTGAAGTCGGCGACGGCGCTGCCCACCACGCCGGCCGACCTCGCCGCGCTGCCGCTGACCACCAAGCAGGACCTGCGGGACAACTACCCCTTCGGCATGCTGGGCGTACCGAAGGAGCGGCTGGCCACCTACCACGAGTCCAGCGGCACTGCGGGCCGGCCCACGCCCTCGTACTACACGGCGGAGGACTGGACCGACCTGGCCGAGCGCTTCGCCCGCAAGTGGATCGGCATCTCCGCCGAGGACGTGTTCCTGGTCCGCACGCCGTACGCGCTGCTGCTGACCGGCCACCTCGCGCACGCCGCCGGCCGGCTGCACGGTGCGACAGTGGTGCCCGGCGACAACCGGTCGCTCGCCATGCCGTACGCCCGCGTGGTCCGCGTCATGCACGACCTGGGCGTCACGCTCACCTGGTCGGTGCCGACCGAGTGCCTCATCTGGGCCGCCTCGGCGGCCGCCGCCGGGCACCGGTCCGATGTGGACTTCCCCGCGCTGCGCGCGCTGTTCGTCGGCGGCGAGCCGCTCACCGACGCCCGCCGCAAGCGGATCAGCCGGCTGTGGGGCGTCCCGGTGATCGAGGAGTACGGCTCGACGGAGACCGGCAGCCTCGCCGGTGAGTGCCAGAACGGGCGCATGCACCTGTGGTCCGACCGGGCACTGTTCGAGGTGTACGACCCGGCGACCGGCAACGTCAGCGCGGAGGGCGACGGCCAGCTCGTGGTCACCCCGCTGTACCGCGAGGCGATGCCGCTGCTGCGTTACAACCTCGAAGACAACGTGTCCGTCTCGTACGACGACTGCGCGTGCGGGTGGCAGCTGCCCACCGTGCGGGTGCTCGGCCGGTCGGCGTTCGGCTACCAGGTGGGCGCCGCGAAGGTCACCCAGCACCGGCTGGAGGAGCTCGTCTTCTCCCTGCCCGAGACCTACGGTGTCGTGTTCTGGCGGGCACGGGCGGAGCCGGCGGCGCTGCGCATCGAGATCGAGGTGGCCCAGGAGCACCGCGCCGCCGCCGAGGCGGAGCTGGCCGCGTCGATAAAGGCCGCGTACGGCGTCGACAGCGACGTCGCCGGCCTCGCGCCGGGGACGCTGGTGCCGAACGAGGCGCTGACCGGCATGTCCGACGTGGTCAAGCCGCGCAGCCTGTTCGGGCCCGACGAGGACTGGGGCAAAGCGCTCCTCTACTACTGACGGGCACGAATTCACTGACGGGAACGACATGCCGCAGATCCGGGTGGCCGTGGTCGGGGCCGGAATCGCCGGCCTCACCCTCGCCGCCGCCCTTCACCGGGCCGGAATCGACTGCCACGTCTACGAGCAGGCCGAGCGCCTGATGGAGGTCGGTGCGGGAGTACAGGTGGCACCCAACGCCACCCGGCTGCTGCACCGGCTGGGCCTGGGCGAGCACCTGGGCGCCGTCGCGGTCGCGCCGGAGGCGATCGAGATGCGCAGGTGGGACGACGGCCGGCTGCTGCAGCAGACCACGCTGGGCAGCCAGTGCGAGGTCCGCTTCGGCGCGCCCTATCTCGCGGTACACCGCGCGGACCTGCACGGCGCCCTGCTCTCCCTCGTCCCGCCCGACCGGGTGCACCTCGACGCCCGCCTCGACACCGTGACCCAGGACGCCGGCGCGGCGCGGCTGCACCTGGCCGGCGGTACGACGGTCGACGCGGACCTGGTCGTCGGCGCCGACGGCATCCACTCGGTCTGCCGCGAGCAGATCGTCACCGACACGCCGCGCTACTCCGGGCAGACGATCTACCGGGGGCTGGTACCGGCCGACCGGGTGCCGTACCTGCTCACCAACCCCCGGGTGCAGCTGTGGTTCGGACCGGACCAGCACCTGGTCTGCTACCCGGTCTCGGCCGGCCGCCAGGTCAGCTTCGGCGCGACCGTGCCCGCCTCGGACTGGCGTGAGGAGTCGTGGTCGGCGCGGGGCGACGCCACCCAGCTCGCGATGGCGTACGCCGGCTGGCACCCGGACGTCGCCCGGCTGATCAAGGCGGCGGACGGGGTGAGCCGGTGGGCGCTGCACGACCGTGACGGCATCGACCGGCTCAGCGCGGGACGGGTGACCCTCATCGGCGACGCCGCGCACCCGATGCTGCCGTTCCAGGCGCAGGGCGCCAACCAGGCGATCGAGGACGCCGTCGTGCTCGCCGCCTGCCTGGCCGGCGCGGGCCCGGACGGCCTCGACGAGGCCCTGCGCCGGTACGCCGAGCTCCGGCTGCCCCGCACCACGCGGATCCAGCAGCAGTCCCGCGCCAACGCGGAGACCTTCCACCTTGTCGACGGGGACGCACAACGCCGCCGCGACACCTCCGCCCGGAGGTCTTCGGGCCTGGACCAGCACGCGTGGCTGTTCGGGTACGACGCCGAGCAGGCCACCACGACCAGCAGGAGTGCCTGATGGAACTGACCGGGATCGAGTCGACCGTCGCGCTTGTCACGGGTGCGGCACAGGGCATCGGCGAAGCGGTGGCGGGTGTGCTGGCCGGCGCGGGAGCACGCGTCGCGGCCGTGGACCGCAACGCCGACGCGCTCGCCACCGTCGTGACCAAGCTGGAGGCCGAGGGGGAGACCGCCCGCGGCTACGCCGTCGACGTGTGCGACAGCCAGGCGGTCGACGCGCTCGTGCGGCAGGTCGAAGTCGAGCTGGGGCCGATCGGCATCCTCGTCAACGCCGCCGGCGTGCTCTTCACCGGCCGGGTGGTCGAGCTGTCCGACCGGCAGTGGAGCGACACCTTCTCGGTCAACGCGGGCGGGGTGTTCCACATGTCGCGGGCGGTGGCCCGCCGGATGGTGCAGCGGCGCCGTGGCGCGATCGTCACGGTGGCGTCCAACGCCGCCGGGGTGCCGCGCACCGATATGGCCGCGTACGCCGCCTCGAAGGCCGCCTCCGCCCAGTTCACCCGGTGCCTGGGGCTGGAGCTCGCGGACTACGGCATCCGGTGCAACGTCGTCTCGCCCGGCTCGACCGACACGCCCATGCTGCGCGCGATGCTCGGCGAGGGCGCCGACTTCACGGCGGTCATCGAGGGCACGCCGGCGGCGTACAAGGTCGGCATCCCGCTGCGGAAGGTGGCCCAGCCGCGGGACGTCGCCGAGGCGGTCGCGTACCTGGTGTCCGACCAGGCCGGCCACGTCACCATGCACGACCTCTACGTGGACGGCGGCGCCGCCCTGCACGTATGACGTCGCGGGACAGAACAGGAGGCGAACCATGGCCATGAGCCCGATCGCGCCGTACCCCATGCCGGGCGCCGGCGACCTGCCGGACACGGCGGTGAGCTGGCGCCCGCGACGGGACCGGGCCGCCATTCTGGTGCACGACATGCAGCGGTACTTCCTGCGCCCGTTTCCGGCCGGGCAGTCGCCGCTGACCGAGCTTGTCGCCAACGTGATGAAGCTGCTCGCGGCGGCGCGCGCGGCCGGCGTGCCGGTGCTGTACACCGCCCAGCCGGGCGGCATGAGCCGCCAGGACCGCGGGCTGCTGCACGACATCTGGGGACCCGGCATGAGCGTCGACCCGGCCGACCGGGGCATCGCGGACGACATCGCGCCCGAGCCGGGCGACACCGTGCTGACCAAGTGGCGGTACAGCGCGTTCTTCCGCAGCGACCTGGAGGAGCGGCTGCGCGCGGCGGGGCGCGACCAGCTCATCGTCTGCGGCGTGTACGCGCACATGGGCTGCCTCATCACCGCGTTCGACGCGTTCAGCCGGGACATCCAGCCCTTCCTCGTGGCGGACGCGCTGGCCGACCTGTCGCTCGACGACCACCTCATGGCGCTGCGCTACGCCGCGGACCGTTGCGCGGTACCGCTGTCCATGGCCGACGTCCTGGCCGAGCTGGAAAGCTAGCGGCGTCCACCACCTACACCTGGAGGAAACTGTCAATGTCGGATCGCACTCGTGTCGTCGTCATCGGCGGTACCTCGGGAATCGGCCGCCACTTCGCCCAGTCGTGCGCCGAGCGGGGAGACGACGTGGTCATCACCGGCCGTTCGGAGGACCGGACCAAACGCATCGCCGACGAGATCGGCGGCCAGACCCGGGGCATCGCCCTGGACCTCGCCGACCCGGAGCGGATCGTTGACGCGCTGGCCGATGTGGACCGCGTCGACCACCTCGTCGTCGCGGCGCTCGACCGGGACTACAACACGGTCCGCGAGTACCGCCCGCTCGACGCCACCCGCCTGCTGACCGTGAAGCTCACCGGCTACACGACGGTCCTGCACGCGCTCGCACCGCGGATGACCGACGAGAGCGCTGTCGTGCTTGTCGGCGGCCTCGCCAGCCACCGGCCGTACCCGGGATCCACGACCGTGACGACAGCCAACGGCGGCATCGGTGCGCTGGTGCGGACCCTCGCCGTGGAGCTCTCGCCGATCCGGGTCAACGCCCTGCACCCGAGCATCGTCGCCGACACTCCATTCTGGAGTGACAAGCCCGCCGCCCGCGAGGCGGCCGTGTCCCGCGCCCTCACCAAGCGGCCGGTGACGATGCACGACTGCGCCGGTGCGATCGCGTTCCTGCTGGAAAACCGCTCGATCAACGGGATCAACCTGAACATCGACGGCGGCGAAGTGCTCATCTGACGCTGGTCGTGACCCGCCACGGCCCCCACGAACCGGCGGCGCCCTGCCCGTGCTCCCGCTGCGCCCGCGTGTAGCGGGACATGCTGCGCGCGGAGAACAGGGCCATGCCGGCCGTGAAGCCGGTCACCGGTACCGGCAGCCGCGTCCAGTAGGCGAGCCGGCCGTCCACCCGGAACTCCACTTCGGACGTCTCCGCCCGGTAGGTGACCGTGTAGGCGTGCACGAGCCCCGGCTCGGTCGGCACGTCCAGGACCACCCGGTGGATGTAGTAGTCGTCGGGGCGGGTCACGCCGGGCAGGACCAGTCTCTCGACGACCGCGTAGACAGTGTCGTTGGTCGCGGCCGCGTTGAGCACGACGCCGGTCTCCAGGTCGAAGAGGTTCACCGTGCCGAAGGCGTCGAGCAGGTCGTACGGGATCTGGCCGAACGTGCGCACGCCCATGTCGACCTCGAACGCCAGCTCGCCCGCCGGCGGCGCGGTGAAGCGCCGCACCGACCGGTACATCTGCTTGGCGTTGTTCTGCCTCGGGTCGCTGTCGTGGAAGCGGGTGAACGGGTTGACCGTCAGCTCGAGCCGCCCGTCACCGGTGTGCACCCGCGCGTTGCGGTCCTGGTAGGTGTGCGTCTGGCCGTCGGCCCCGGCGATCGACATGACCGTCCAGCGGGCGGGATCGAGCTCACCACTCGTGAAGTCGTCATACGTCCAGGCGTTGGTTTTCAGCGCCGACCTCATGCGCTAAACGATCCGGCGTGCGCGTCGACTGTGGACATCGCACGTTCACGCGATTCAAGTCCCGCGGCACGCCATTTTCGCTCCGCGGGCCAGACATACCGTGAATGGGCGATGCCGTACGCCGGCCGCGGTGCCTGAGACTGTCGCAGTACTGACCACCACGTCAGGGCGCCGTCACCCACAGTGTCCTGAACTGAGGAGGTGTCATGGGTCCAACGGACTCGGCAGCCGCCAGCGAACGATATGTCGCGGCGTACGAGAGCACGCAGTTCCAGGATTTGCGCCGCCGGTCGAACACCTTCATCGTCTGGGCGAGCGTCATCTTCTACGGCTGGTGGTTCGTCGGCATAGCGCTCGCCGCCTTCGTGCCGGAGATCTACCGCACCGGGCTCGGCGGACCCATGAACGTAGGCCTGCTGTTCCTGATCCTGTCGTTCGCGCTCGTCGCCGTCGTCACCGTGGCGTACATGAGATACGCCAGCACCCGGCTCGACCCGGTCAGCGAGCGGATCCGGGCTGACCTGGAAGGGGGCCTGCGGTGAGCGACATCCTCGCGGCACCGCCGCCACCGCCGATCGACAACACGTGGGCGGAACCCGCCATCGCGACCGGGATCGTCCTGGTCCTCGCGGTCGCGGCGTTCGCTCTCGTCATGGCGGTGCGCGGGCGGATCCGCAACCGGGACGACTTCCTCCTCGCCGGGCGAAACATCGGCATCGGCGAGAACGCCATGGCGCACGTCGCCGGCGGCATCATGTACTCGACGGTGATCATCATCGTCGGGCACGTCGCGCTGAACGGCTTCGACGCGATCCTGCTGCTGACCGCCTTCGTGATGTCGACGGTGCTCGCGGTGCTGATCTACGCCGGACCGATGCGCAACGTCAACGCGTACACGATCGGCGACCTGTTCGCGGTACGCGCCCAGCCGCGGCAGGCGCGGATGGCGTCGGCGGTCCTCACCCTGACCATCTTCGGGATGTTCACGGTCATCGCGGTGGGCTCGATGGGTTTCGTCGCGAGTCGGATGTTCACCACCCATCCCACGGTGAACGCGCCCGTCGTGGGCACCGTGGTCGGCATCGTCGGCCTGGCCGCCATCGCGCTGGTCTACCTGGGCGGAATGCCCGGCGTCACCCGCGTGCTGGTGCTCAAGGTCTCGCTGATGATGGGCTTCGTCCTGGTGCTGACCGTGGCGATCCTGGCCAAGTACAAGCTGAACCTCGCCGACCTGCTCAACGACGCCGAGGCGAAGGCCGCGCCGAGTCCGCGCGGCGACCTGCTGGAGACCGGCCGCCTGTTCGGCGAGGGCGCCACGGTGAACTCGACCCAGGACCCCTGGGTCCACCTGTCCAAGGCGTTCGCTATCGCGGTCGGCTCCATCGGCATGCCGTTCCTGTTCATGCGTTTCTTCGTGGCGAGGAGCGGACGGGCGGCCCGGCAGACGGCGGGCTGGGCGGCGATCATCACGGTCGGGTTCTGGGCCTGCATGGTCATCATCGGTCTCGGTGCTGTCGCGATCCTCGGCGGAGCCGCCATCGGCAAGGTCGGCGCCCACCGCGACATCACCCTGCCCAAGATTGTGGATGACCTCGGTGGCTCGTGGGCAAGCGGCCTGCTCGGCGCGATCGCGCTGCTGTCGGTCGGCGCCATCTTCGCGGTGCTGCTGCTCAACGGCGTGACCTCCTTCGTACGGGACGTGCGCGCGGCGCGCGGCCAGAAGGGGGACGCGGCCGCCGAGCTCAAGGACGTCCGGCGCTACGTGCTGATCTTCGGTATCGGTGCGCTGGTCTTCGGCATGGTGATGATGACCCAGCTCACGCACATCTTCATCCCGACGTCGATCGACCTCGGCGCCGCCTGCGTCCTGCCGGCCGTCATCTACTCGCTGTTCTGGAAGCGGTTCAACACTCGCGGTCTGATGTGGACCGTCTACGGTGGAATGGCCGTGACCCTCGTCATGGTGTTCTTCTCCAACGGCGTGTCGGGTGACCCGACCGCGCTGTTCCCGGACTCCGACTTCAAGTTCATCGACTTCGAGCCCGGGCTCGTCGGTGCGCCGCTCGGCTTCCTGTTCGGCCTCATCGGATCGCTCACCAGCCCGGAGCGCAACGACGCCGCCTTCGCCGAGATGCAGGTCCGCTCCCTGACCGGTGCCGTCATCCCGGCCCGGGCTGAGGCGGAGCTGCCGATTGCCGCCAGCGGCCTGAACGGACGGGACCGGACGGGTCGGACGCTCAGCGAAGCGCACTGAACAACCGCGAACGGTGTGGGGCGGTCCCTCCGCCCCACACCACTTCGGGAGGTAAGAAATCGTGGATCCGGTACCGGTCCTGATCGTGGGCGCGGGCCCTGTCGGCATGGTGGCGGCCTTGGCGCTCGCCCGGCAGGGCGTGCCCAGCGTCCTGGTCGACCAGGGCTTCGAGACATCGGTCCATCCCAAGCTCGACTACGTCAACGCACGCAGCATGGAGTTTCTCCGGGAGCTCGGGGTCGCGGGCGACGTCCGCGCCGCGGGCGTGACGCCGGAGCACCGGGCGGACGTGATCTGGTCGGCCGGCCTCGCCGCGGCGCCGATCACCACGTGGCGGCTCCCGTCGGTGGCGCAGGAGTGGCAGCGCATCGCCGAGCGCAACGACGGCACCCAGCCCACCGAGCCCGGCCAGCGCATCTCCCAGATCGACCTGGAACCGGTCCTGCGCGCGCACTGCCAGCGCGACCCGCTCGTCGACCTGCGGACCGGCCTGCGCTTCGACTCGCTCACCCAGGACGGCGACGTCGTGACCAGCCACCTGGTCGACGTCATGACCGACGAGCGGGTCCCGCTGCGATCCCGCTACGTGCTCGGCTGCGACGGCGCCTCGAGCCAGGTGCGGACGGCCGTCGGCATCGGCGAGGAAGGCTTCGACGTGCCCGGCCTGCCGGGCGCCTTCATGGTGCACTTCAAGAGCCGCGACCTGGAGAGCCTGCACCGGCACGGGCGGTTCTGGCACTACTTCGCGTTCCGGTACACGATCATCGCGCAGGACGAGGTGGACACCTGGACCGCGCACGTCAACGGCATGGACGCGGCCGAGTTCGACACCCCACCGGCCGACCCGGCGGCGTACCTGCTGGGCACGCTGGGCGTCGAGGTGAAGATCGACAAGGTGCTGCTGACGTCCCGCTGGCGCCCGGCCTTCATGCTCGCCGACCGCTACCGTGCCGGGCGGGTGCTGCTGGCCGGCGACTCCGCCCACCGTATGTTCCCGACCGGCGCCTACGGGATGAACACCGGGATCGGTGACGCGGTCGACGCCGCCTGGAAGATCGCCGCCATCCTCAAGGGCTTCGGCGGCCCCGACCTGCTCGACAGCTACGAGGTCGAACGCCGCCCGGTCGGCCTGCGCAACATGCACACCTCGCACCGGCACCTCGGCGTGCACCTCGAAGCGGGGCGCCGCCTGCGCGAGGGCGCCGCACCCGAGGCCGTCGCCGCCTTCATCAACGCCGAGCGCGGCGAGAACGAGTACCGGGGGATCGAGCTGGGCTACCGCTACGACGGCTCGCCCGTGATCTGCCACGAAGACTCGCCGGCGCCGCCGTGGAGCCCCGCGGAGTACACGCCGACGACCTGGCCGGGCAGCCGCCCGCCCAGCCTGGTGCTCGGCGACGGCAAGCCGATCTACGACCGCTTCGCCCCGGGGTTCACGCTCGTCGACTTCGCCGGCGACGGCAGCGCGACCCCGCTCCTTGAGGCGGCGGCCGCGCAGGGCCTGCCGATAAACCACACGGTGGTGACCGACAGCGCCGCCCGGCAGGTGTGGGAACGCGACCTCGTGCTCCTGCGCCCCGACCACCACGTGGCCTGGCGTGGAAACACCGCACACGGCGACCCGGCGGCCGTTGTCCGCCGCGTCCGCGGCCGAACCGCCGGTTGACCCGGACCCGACACCCACCGTACGAGGGGCATTGCTCATGGCGCACTTCGCCGCACTGGTCGGCCTGGGCAGCTACCTGCCGCCCCGCCGCGTCACCAACGAGGAACTATCCACCACTTTGGACACATCCGAGGAGTGGATCACGACCCGGACCGGGATCCGCAGCCGCTACTGGGCCCCGCCGGGCGTCGCCACCAGCGACCTGGCCGTCGAGGCGGGCCACCGCGCGCTGAAGTCCGCGAACCTGCCGCTGGAGCCGGGCGCCGTGGACGCCGTTGTCGTCGCCACCACCACGCCCGACCACCCCTGCCCGGCCACCGCGCCGCAGGTGGCGGCCCGGCTGGGACTGGGCACCGCCGCCGCCTACGACGTGGCCGCGGTCTGCTCCGGGTTCATCTACGCCCTGGCCACCGCGTCGGCACAGATCATCGCGGGCCAGGCCCGGCGGGTCCTGGTCATCGGCGCCGAGACCTACTCGACGATCCTCAACCCGGCCGACCGCACGACGTCCGTCATCTTCGGCGACGGCGCCGGCGCGGTGGTGCTCGCCGCGGTGCCCGACGCCGACCGGCCCGGCGTGCTCCTCGGCGTCGACCTCGGCTCCGACGGCTCGCGGCAGGACCTCATCATGATCCCCGGCGGCGGCTCGCGGGAGCGGGCCACACCGGGCGAACCCGACGCGCAGGACCGCTACTTCACCATGCAGGGCAAGAAGGTGTTCGCCGAAGCGGTCTCCCGGATGGGCGACTCGTCCTCCGCGCTGCTGGAACGGATCGGCTGGCCGACCAGCTCCGTCGATCACCTGGTGGGGCACCAGGCCAACATCCGCATCCTGAAGGCGCTGGCACAGCGGCTCGGCCTTCCCGAGGAACGAGCCGTCGTCAACGTCGACCGCGTCGGAAACACCTCGGCGGCGTCGGTGCCGCTCGCGCTCTCCGACGCGGCGGCCGCCGGCACCCTCGCCACCGGGTCCCGGGTCCTGCTCACCGCCTTCGGAGGCGGGCTGACCTGGGGCGCGGCGGCGCTGACCTGGCCCGACCTCAACGCGGCCTGACCAATACGTCACCGCCGATTCTTCGGCACCCACACACACAGAGAGCGAGGCGAACCACCTGATGACCACCCGGACGCAGACCCTGACCGACCAGCTTCTGAAGCTCATGACCTGCGAGTACGGCGCCCCGGAGGGCACCACCGCGGACACCTCCTTCGACCTGCTCGACCTCGACTCGCTCGTGCTTGTCGAGGTGGCCGTCGCGCTCACCGGCCGGTACGGCGTCGACGTCACCGAGGAGGACATGCACGAGGCCGGCAACATCGCCGGGACGGTCGCGATGCTCGAAGCGAAGGGCGTCCAGGCCTGACACCCGGGCCGGCTCGCCCACCTGTCGACTGGAGGAAAGATGCAGCAAACCGGCTCCATCGCGGACCTCATCCAACTCGGGCCGTGGGAGCGCGTGCCGGCGGTACAGCAACCGGACTGGCGAGACCACCCCGCGTACGACGAAGCCTGCCGCGCGCTGGCGGAGGCACCGCCACTGGTGACAGCCGCCGAGGTCCGGCGGCTGCGCGAGGCGCTGCCGGGGGCGCTCGTACTGCAGCTCGGCGACTGCGCCGAGAGCTTCTACGAGTGCACGCCCCGGCACACCTCGGAAAAGCTGAAGACGATCGACTGGCTGGGCGACAGGTTCAGCGAGCTCACCGGCCGGAGCGTGGTCCGGGTGGGCCGCATGGCCGGTCAGTTCGCGAAGCCCCGGTCGGCGGCGACCGAGTGGTACGACGCGGTCCGGATCCCGTCCTTCCGCGGTCACATGATCAACTCCGACATCGCCACGTCGGAGACGCGCAAGGCGAACCCGCGGCGCATGGTGTGGGCCTACGAGGCCAGCGACCAGGTGCAGCGGGTCATGCGCACGTACCGCCAGGGCGACCGCCCGACCGCCATGCCGGAAGGTCCGTGGTCGAGCCACGAGGCACTGGTCATCGACTACGAGTCGCGGCTGATCCGCCGCGACCCGGACACCGACGAGCTGTACCTGGGCTCGACCCACCTGCCGTGGGTGGGGGAGCGGACCCGCCAGCCGGACGAGGCGCACATCGCGATGCTCTCGTCGGTCGTCAACCCGGTCGGCTGCAAGGTCGGCCCGAAGGCCAAGCCCGACGACATCCTGCGGGTGTGCGAGGTGCTCGACCCGCGGCGCGAGCCCGGCCGCCTCGTGCTCATCGCGCGGATGGGCCGCGACCGGATCCTGGAAGCCCTGCCGCCGATCGTCTCGCGCGTGGCCGCGGCGGGACACCAGGCGGTCTGGCTCAGCGACCCCATGCACGGCAACACGGTCAAGCTGCCGACCGGGCTCAAGACCCGCTACCTGGCCGACGTGATCACCGAGGCCGTGCGGTTCCGCGACATCCTCGACGCCGCCGGGCAGGAAGCCGCCGGGCTGCACATCGAGGTCGCCGCGGACGACGAGGTGACGGAGTGCATCGGTGGCCCCGTGGTGGACGAGGAGGAGCTGCAGCGCCACTACACCTCGCTGTGCGATCCGCGGCTCAACCGCCACCAGGCCGCCGAGCTCATCGAAGCATGGGCCCGTGGGACCACAAGTGGACACGCCTGACCGTACAATGGTGCCAATTCCCGCTGTATTTCCGAGCCGGATTCGTCCTCGTCACTACTTGATCGAGTAGTCGATACTACTCACGCTGGACGCCCAGTAGTGTTGCCCGCGCCCAGAGTCACTCGCATGATAGGTGAGGGAAGGTGCACTGGATACTACCTGCTGATAGGCGAGTGTCGAATGTGGAGCAATCTAGAGCCCCTGGCCGTAGAGAGCAACTCATCCAGCAAGGTATTCCCGGCGCGTGGTGAGGTGCGCGCGGAGCGTCCGGTCGTCCGGGAGGGAGCGCCGCCGGTCCTGGTGCCGATATCCTCGCTCTTACCTGGCGATTCACCCCGCCTGGCCGGTGAGAGTCCAGAGCACGTGCAGCTGCTGGCGGCCGCGCAGGACCTTCCTCCGATTCTCGTGCACCGCAGCACAATGCGGGTCATCGACGGAATGCACCGGCTGCGGGCCGCAAAACTCCGCGGCGAGGAGAAAATTGCCGTCCAGTTTTTCGAAGGCGATGACGGCGAGGCGTTTCTGCTTTCCGTCGACGCAAATATCAAACATGGACTGCCGCTTTCGCCCGCGGACAGGGAAGCCGCGGCGAGTCGCATTCTCGGCCTGTACCCACAATGGTCGGATCGGGCCGTCGCGGCCGCGACCGGACTGTCGCCGACCACGGTGAGCACCATCCGGCGCCGTTTGTTTCTCCCCGCGGAGCGGGCGGACATCCGCGTGGGACGGGACGGCCGGGTCCGCCCGGTCGACGGCTCGGCCGGCCGCCGGCGGGCGAGCGAGGTCATCGCCATGAAGCCCGACGCGCCGCTGCGCGCGATCGCCCAGGAGGCCGGCGTCTCCGTCGGCACCGCGCGCGACGTCCGCGAGCGCCTGCGCGCCGGCCGCGACCCCGTCCCGCAGCAGCGGCGCCCCGCCGACGAGGAACGGCCGCCGTCCGCCGATGCCTCCGTGACAGTGCTGCGCCGCAGGACGGGCACCGCCCGGCAGAGCACCCACTGGCCCTCGGTGCGGGGCAACCTCATCCGGGACCCCGCGGTGAAGTACGCGGAGAACGGCCGTGCCTTCGTCCGGTGGGTCGACGGCCACGTCATCGAACCGACCGAGTGGGGCGACCTCATCGACGCGGTACCGCCGCACTGGCGCAAGTCCGTCGCCGAGCTGGCCCGGTCGTGCGCCGGCGCCTGGCTGGCATTCGCACAGGAACTCGAGGAGCGGGCATGACCGACAAACCGATGCTCCGGGCCGGCCGGCGCTGCGCGAACCCCACGGTGACGCGGAGCCGGCACGACGCGCTGGACTGGCAGTACGGCGAGGCGGCGCCGCCGGCGCCCCCGGTCGAGACACCCGTCAAGCCGGCCCTCGCCTGGAACATGCTCGTGCTGGACGGGCCCGGCTCGGACGGCGGCGAGACCGGAAAGATCGCCGTGGTCGGCATCTGCGCCCTTTGGCCCGCCGCGATGGTGGTACCCCTCGCCTAGCGAACCTCTTCGAAAACGAAAGCTGCCGGCGGTCTCGAAAGACCGCCGGCAGCTCGCTGTCGGAGTGGCTGAAACTCAGCCGCCGTTCACCTTGCGCTGCACGAACTCGTACGCCAGGTCGCCGATCTTCGTCGCGTACTGCCTCGACGCCTCGACGGAGCCCGGGAAGTTCTCGCCGCCCCAGACCCGGCTCTTGCCGCAGTCGTTGGCCCAGTCGGTCAGGTTGCCCCACTGCAACGTCATGTCGTTGGCCGGGGTGATCCCCGGTTCGACCAGCGAGGAGCCCTTGGTGAGGGGCACGAAGATCTGCAGCGAGTCGGTGCCGATGAACCGGCGTGCCTGCTGCGCGTAGGCGAAGCAGAGCGCCGCGATCGCGGACGGATACTCGGGGGAGCCGATCGCCAGCGTGCTCAGGTAGCCCTGCCATTCCTCGCCGGGGATGTCGTTGACGGTGCCCTTGCCGGGGCCGCCCCACGCCGTCACCTTCTTCTCGCCGTACAGGTGGTGGATCGCACTGAACGGCCGCACCGAGTCGAACTTGCGCTTGTAGAACCAGGACGTGGTCGTGACATCGAGGCCGGTGATGGCACCGGTGACGACATAGTGGACCGCGGCCTCGGTGCTGAGCTGGCCCCCGATGACGATCCGGCCGGCGACCGCGCCGTACGGCCGGACAAGGTCGTTGAAGAGCTCGGCGCTCATCTTCTGGCGGTCGTCCAGTGCCGCCGACGCCTTCAGCACCTCGTCGGCCTGGGCCCGGTAGCCCTTGCGGTTGAGGTAGTAGTTGTTCGCCGGCCGGGACACCGGCATTTGCTTCGGGCTGTCGTACGTGAACGGCTTCAAGAGGGCGAACTGCGGCGTCGCAAACTCCTGGACCGTGTAGACGTCTCTCTTCAGCACGGTGTTCGGCTGCCAGCGGGACGGGTCGCGCAGCTCGTACGCGCTGTTGACGGGCTTGTAGCCGGTGTAGTCGGCGTACGGCTGCCGGTTGTACTTCTGGCCGCCCTCGTCACCGGCCCGGTTGGTGCCGTCGTGCTTGCGCGACGCGATGGCGTTCTTCGCGGCGAGAATGCCGATGCCGCTCGGCGTGGTCGGGTCCTCGGCCGTGTTGGCGGGATCGAGCCCCGCCGTCTCCATCATCTCCAGCCATCGCGTCTTGTACTGCGGAAACACAACGTTGAGCGACGTGAAAGCGGAGTAGATGACGGCAATGTTCTTGTTGCGCGTCGTGTGCTCCGCCGCGGGGCGGCGGCCGAGGTTCGAGAAAATGCCAACGGCTGTCGGGTGATATGGGGACAGCGCGTCAAACAATGGCATTTCGATCAGCAGGGCACTGTCCCCGCCGAACAGCATCGGACGGCCGAAGTGCTCGTCCCGCGCCACGGTGTCGAACTTCGGATAGATGACTCCGATCAGGGCGTTCCCGTTGTCGAGGTCGAACGTCGCCGCCTGCGGTGCCGCCGACACGGCGCCAGCCAGCGATCCCACCAGGGCCGCCGTTGCGGCGAAGGCCACGGCACCTCCCAGGCGCCGTCTGCCCAGCCGCCTCAGAATCGTCATCGGAAATTCTCCTTTCGATCGGCCCGCCGCAAGTGGCCGCACTACATCGACACGAGACCAACAGATTTTGAAACGAGAACGGCGGATTATAGCGAGACTATCGGGCCATATTGACCCTGGTCCACTACTTGATCGGGTAGTCCACACTACCCACGCCCGGGCCCTCGCGGTGTTGCCCGTGCCTAGATCGTCTCGCAATGATAGGTGAGCCATTCGGCTGCGACGTTCGCGCAGGAAATTCGAGGACGGCCATAACCACAATCTGATTATTGCCGACACATTCACGGAGGTAGACATGCGGACGGCAGTCCGAGCCAGCGCCGCGCTCCTGGCGGCGATCGTCGCGGGAGCGCTCGTCGCGCCACCGGCGCAGGCCGCGGCCGAGGCCAGCGGCGGCACGCAGTGCCAGCCGGTCGCGGTGAGCGGCAGCACCACAGGCTTCACGTCGCCGGACTCTGTCCCGTCAGGGATACGCACGTTCCAGGTGACGACCACCAACCCGAGCGGCGTGGTGCTCGGGCTCTTCCGGCTCGACCCCGGCGTCAACCTCGACAACTTCGTCGGCCTGCTGCGGGTCGCCTTCGCCGGCCAGGGGCAGGAACGGATCGAGGCCGGCGAGGCGGTCAAGGAGCAGTCGACGCTGCTCGGTGGCGTCGCGACGATCGTCGGCCGGCCGGCCACCTTCACGCAGACCCTGGTGCCCGGCACCTACTACCTGATCAACTACCGGGACATCCTGTCCAACCCCACCGGGTCGGTCGGCGTACGGCCGCTGACCGCCACCAACCAGTGGCAGTCCTGCCTGCCGGCGCAGCCGCGGGCGACCATCGAGATCGTCAACACCGCCGACGGCATGCGCTTCCGGGCGCCCGCCACGGTCCGCCAGGGCACGTCGACGCTGGTGGCCAACCTCTCGGACCGCATCCAGGAGGCCGTGATCAGGCCGGTCACGGCGACCGCGACGCCCGGGGAGATCCAGCAGTTCTTCCAGGCGGTGGACAGCGGCCAGGCGCCGCCGAGCAACCCCTTCATCGGCCTGCTGCCGCAGGGCATGCCGGTCATCCACCCCTCGCTCGCGACGATCATCCAGCCGAACCTCGCCCCCGGCCGGTACGCGCTGCTGTCGTTCCTGCTCGACGACGCGGGCGTCCGGTACGCCGCCCAAGGCATGGTCGTCGTCTTTGACGTGATCTGACCCCCCGCCCCACCGGCGAGCTGTACGACGACGTCGTACAGCTCGCCGCGGCGTGTGGCTCAGGAGTGGAGGGAGGACCGGGCGGCGCTGATCGCGTCCTGCAGCTCCTCCTGGTGCTCCGGGCTGTCGGCCCGGTCGATGTCGACGCCGCACTCGCGCTGCCGGGCGCGGATCAGGTCGCCGTTGTCGTACACCGAGATGTGCACCGGGAAGGCGAAGGGGTCCAGGCCCCGCTCCCGCAGCGCGGCCACCGGTTCGCGGCCGTCGGCGCCGATGTGGAGCCAGGTGTCGTACGGCGACCGCTGGTACACGTCCACCGCGAAGCCCTTCGTCCACTCGGTGAACATGGCGGCCAGGCTCGGTGCGGCGCGCAGCGGGTTCCAGTCGTCGGGGTCGATCTGGTAGCGCCAGACCTCGCCCTGGTGCTCGCCGGCCAGCACGAACGTGAAGACGACGTGGTCGATGAAGAACATCGGCAGCTGGTGCCGCCAGGCAAACGGGGTCGCCACCGCGAAGGACAGGTAGTCCAGCAGCTCGGCCGGGTCGGTCCAGGGCAGCGGGTGCGCGCCGCACGGCAGGATCCGCTCGTACGGCAGGGCCTCGGAGTTGAGCCAGATCGCCTGCTCCGGGATGCGGTCGACGTCGAAGGTCCGGCGCAGCGCCTCCGGTGACAGCCAGCCGGCGCGCTCGTCGCCGTCGGGCCAGGGGACGCCGGCTGCCGTGGCCGCTGCGCGGTACGTGGCCACCGCACCGCGCAGCGTGGGCATGTCGTCGAGCATCACGTACCTTCCTGTCGGAGATCAGGGCACAGGCTAGCCCGGCCGACCTGGAAGGTACCGGCCCCTGATCGGATCAGGGTGCGGCGGACTCCTGGATCGGACCGATCCACTCCACGGACGCGCCCTCGAACCGCGGGAAGGTCTCGCCCTTCTCGAAGTACTGGCGTCCCCGACCGCCCAAGCCCACCGGCTGCCACTTGCCGCTCTCCGGGCATTTCTCGCCGGTACGCCGCCGTACGAGTGGGAGGTCCGGCTCGTCGCCGGCGGGAATGAAGGACTCGTTGGTCTGTGTCATTGTCTTTTCTCCTTCCGAGCCTCAAAAGCGTTGCCCGTAAAGGATGTTGGCACGGTGCGGGCGGCCGGTCCCGGGTTCGCCGAAGCGCCGAACGCCTTCTCTCCCGTGTGATACCGCGGCGCCTCAACCGCAGGGCGAGGGGCGCGGCGGGCCCGGCTCGCGAAGCGCGGCACCCTTGTCGACGCCCTTCGCACCGGTGAAGTCGGCCCCGCCGAGATGGGTGCCGAGCCGCGCACCGGTCAGGTCGGCGCCGCGGAAGTCGGCGCCGGCGATCCGCGCCCGGTCGAGGTTGGCACCGGCGAGGTAGGCGCCCCGCAGGTCCGCGCCGGTGAGCACCGCGTCGGAGAGGTCCGCCCGCTCCACCAGCGTGCCCTCCTCGCCGGGCGCGTGCAGCAGCGCGCGGTCCATCCGCGCGTGGCCGAGCCGTGCCTCGTACAGGCTCGCGCCGGCGAGGCGGGCGCCGGTGAGCCAGGCGCCCACGAGCGTCGCCGACTCGAGCATGGCGTCCTCCAGGTGGGTCGCGTCCAGGTTGACGCAGGTGAAGTCCGCGCCGGCGAGGTCGGCGTGGTTGAGGCAGGCGCCGGAGAGGTTGATCGGTCCGTCGCCGTCGTGCGCCGGGTCGCGGGAGCCGATGACCTCCAGCGCCGTGGCCACGTCCACGGGCACGGCGCGGTCCGGGCAGGTGGGCCTGCCCGGCGGCGAGACGGTGGGCCGCGTGTGGCGCCGCACGAACGAGGCCAGCAGCCGCATCGCGTCGGGCTGGTCGTCCGGCCACTGGCGCGCGATCCTGCCGAACTCGCGGATCGCGGCCTCCCGCGCGGACGGGCCCTCGGCGCTGAGGTTGCGCGCGGCCGCCTCCAGGCGGTCCGAGATGCCGCCGTTGATGTCCATGCGCGTCTGCGCCTGGGTCGAGTGGAAGGACAGTCCGGTGTAGACAACCGCGACGATCGCGGTGATCGCGGACAGGACGGTGGCGACGTGGGTCCACCGCTGCAGTGGCTGTCTCTCGCCCGCGGATCGGCGACGGCTGCGGCTCACCGCGACAGTATCCGAAGGCGTGGTCCGCCGCGGCTGCCCTGCGCCGGCCGGCGTCACCCGTGCGGGTGGGTGAATCACCCCGCGGGGGTCGGCGGCGTCAGCGGCTCGGGATCGTGTGGACCGCCCCCGCGGCGGCCGCGGCCCGGTCGAGGCTCCGCGCGCGGTGGCGCCGCAGCAGCACCGCGAGCACGACTCCGCCGACCGACACGATCGCCAGCAGCAGCGACGCGCGGGACAGGCCGGCGGCGAGCGCCACGTCCGCCGGGTCGCCCTCGGCCCGGCGCGTATCGGTGACGGCGGTGGAGACCGTCGCGGCGGCCGCGACGGCGAGCGAGCCGCCGATGTACCGGGCCATGTTCGAGATGCCGGAGGCCTGCCCGACCTCGTCCGCCGAGACCGCCGCCGTCGACGCGGACGACGCGGGGCCGTTCGCCAGGCCCAGGCCCACCGCGATGGCGACAAGGGGAGCGACGAATCCCAGGTAGGTCCACGACTCGGTGACGAACACCAGCACCGCGAAGCCCGCGGCGGCGAGGGCGAACCCCAGCGCCACCGCCCGGCCGGGCCCGATCCGCACCGCGAGTGGCGTGATCACCGGGGTGATGGCGATCATCGCGGCCGCGGCCGGCAGCGTGGCGAGGCCGGCCTCCAGCGCGCTCATCCCGAACGCCGAGGGGTTCTGGAAGTACAGGCTGAGCAGGTACATGAGGGCGTTGATGGCGCCCGCGACGAGCAGGATCGCCAGCGTCGCGCCGACCAGCACGATGTTGCGCAGCAGGCGCAGGTCGACGATCGGTGCCTTGACCCTGCGCTCCACGGCCACGAAGGCGAACGCGCCCGCGACCGAGACGGCGAGGCAGACCAGCGTGGCCGCCGAGAGCCAGCCCCAGTCGCTGCCCTCGCTCAGCGCCAGCACGAGCGGTACGAGCACGACCGCGATCAGCGCCGTGCCGGCGAGGTCGATCGACCGTGGCCGGTGCGGATCGCGCGACTCCTTCACTGTGGACAGTGTCAACGGGACGCACGCGGCGGCGATGGCCGCGTCGATCCAGAACAGCCCCTGCCACCCCGTGGCGTCGACGAGCACGCCGCCGACGAGCGGGCCGGCCGCGGCGCCGGCCGCCGAGGCGGCGCCCCACAACGTGATCGCGCGCATCTGCGCCGCGCCGGAGGAGGCGACCGACAGCAGGCTCATGCCGCAGGCGAGGATCGTCGAGCCGGCCGCGCCCTGGATCATCCGCCCGGCAATCACGCCCGCGCCCTGCCGCGACAAGGCGATCAGCACGCAGGAGGCGACGAAGAGCGCGAGCCCGGCCACGAACACCCGCCGCCGCCCCAGCACGTCGCCGAGCGCGCCCGACGTGACGATCACGGCGGCGCCGACGAGCATGTACCCGGTGACGGCCCACTGCAGCTGCTCGACAGGCGTGCCGACGTCGTCGCTGATGGCGGGCAGCAGGATCGTGACCGCGGACGTGTTGGCGTTGACGACCAGCGCCGAGACGCACGCCGCGAGCAGCACTCCGAGCCCTGCCGAGCGCCCTGGCTCCGTCGCCGGCCCGGTACCGGAAGGCGGATGATCCATCCCCGTCATCGGACACCTACCTCAGGGCGAATAGTCCACTTTTCAGGAGAATATCCGTTCTCCTGTTTGTCGGGGCCGAAGCGGCGATGTTTATGAACCCGGAATGCTTTCGCAAGCTGGAAGATGAGATGCGCCGCGGAATGTCGTTATGTTTTCCGGCATTCGAGGCGACTTCGCCGGCGGACCAATTTCCAGGTAGGTGCCAATGACCGCGACGCCAGCTGTCCGCACCCCGTCCCGCGGACCGAGAGCGCGAGCTCCGGCCGCATCATCGTCTTCAGCGTCCTGGCCGGCATCGCGCTCGCGGTGCTGTGGTCGTACGAGTTCGTCGACTCGACGATCGGGGACAACGTCGCCAACACCCTGCTCGGCCACGACGCGAAGGAGACCGCGATCGCCGGCACCGCCGCCGGCTTGCTGTTCGCATTCGTGTCCGGGCTCGCCGGCACGTTCACCGCGTGCAATATCGCGATGGCCGCGTCCATCGGGCCGATGAGCCAGGCGAGCCGCGCGCGGACGGCCGGCGGCGTACGCACGATCCTGCGCCCCGTCGGCTACCTCACCGCCGGCATGGTCGCCGTCTCCGCCTTGTACGGCTTCGTCGGCGTTCTCATCGGCGACCGCCTGCCCCAGCTTTCCACCGACACCGTGGGGGAGATGCCGGTCCGCATCATCCAGTCCTCGGTGGTGTTCGGCATCATCGGCCTCGCGCTGACGTACCTCGGCCTCGCCGCCCTCGGCACGCTGCCGGACATCTTCGCCGGCCGCCCCACCGCGCGCGTGGTCACGCTGGGCGCGCTCATCGGCGGCTTCCTCATCGGACGGCCGTACCCGTTGTTCAACAAGCTGTTCCACTGGGCCGCCGACAACGGAAACCCGTGGTACGGCGCGGGCGCGTTCGTCCTGCAGTCACTGGGCAACGTCGTGATCGTCACGGCCATCTTCGCCCTGCTCGTGGCGGTCACCCGCGGCCGCTTCCTGACCTGGCTGTCGGCGACCTCCCGCCGCGCGGCGGTCGTGTCCGGCGCGCTGCTGGTCGCGCTCGGCGTATTCACCGTCGTCTACTGGGACATCCGCGTACCGGCCATCTTCGGCTACGGCTGGTTCCCGACGATGTTCTACAACAACTAACCCGCCGCTCAGGTCCTGCGGCGCCGCGGTCTTCCAGACCGCGGCGCCGCCGACCCAACCGGCGTCGGTCGTCCCACCGGATCCGCCATCCGCGGGATAGCTTGCGGCGGCGCGGTGTGCATCCCGCCGCCGCCCTCTCTGCGGCCATACCGGATGGCCTTCAGGTCCAGCAGGTACGAGCCGCCACGCGGGTCCGGCCAGGTGACGACGGTCCGTTCGGCGGTGGCGCCGGTTCGTTCAGGCCGGCCGCGGTCGGGCGCCTCACCGACCAGGCGCTCCCGGCGCGGCCGCCGCCACCGGCTGATGTGCAGCCGGACCGTGGTGGTACGGACGTAGCCCTCGGGGTCGTCCTTGCGCAGCACCCGCGACCAGGCCGGACCGAGCCAAAGCGCATGAGCGCCGCGGAGCGCGACTGGACAAACTCCTCGAAGGCGGCATCGTCGCCGTCCATGACCACCTCCTCGGACCGGGGACGCGGCTGGGCGGGCCAACTGTTGCAGGAAGCCGGGAGCGGGTCAGGTGTAGTAGCCGTCGACCGCCGCGCGGGCCTCCTCGAACAGGGCCGGACCCTCCTGCGGCACCGGCGGGAAGCCGCCGCCCGGCTTGAGGGTCATGAGCTGCTCGCCGGAGAGCGCGTACACGACGCGGCCGAGTCCGGCACGCTCGATCGCACCGGTACACATGTTGCACGGCTGGCAGCTCGTGTACATCGTGGTGCCCGCCGCCGTCGCCGGATCGAGCTCGCGCGCCGCCCACCGGGCCACCTTCAGCTCGGGGTGCGCGGTGATGTCGTCGCCGGTGACGGAGGTGTTGCGCTCCTCGACGAGCACCTCGCCGTCCGGACCCACGAGCAGCGACCCGAAAGGCGGGTTTCCGCTTGCCCGCGCCTCGCTGGCGAGCGCGATCGCGCGGCGCAGGTGGTCTTCGTGGTCCTGGATCATGTTCACTCCGATCGGTGGCAGCGGCCGCGTCCACTGTAGGCGCGGCTTACACTTTTGTCCGCACTGACAAAACTATGCCTACCAGCCACCCTGACTATTGACTGGTACATCGATATCGGTGCAATATTTCGACACGATGTCGCGAAAGCGCTCTCTGGGCACTGCCGCACGGCGGTAGGGAGGGCCGGTCGGTGTCGTGGCGTGATCGGCGCACGCCTGTCTGCAAGTCGTACGACAGGAAGCGAGACCCCCGATCATGTTCCGAAGATTGGCCCTCTGCGTAGCCATGATCTTGGCTGCCGTCGGCTTCACGGCGGTCCCGGCACAGGCCGCAGCGGACTTCAACGTCTTGATCTTCAGCAAGACCGCCGGCTTCCGGCACGACTCGATCCCGGCGGGCATCGCCGCGATCCAGCAGCTCGGTGCCGCCAACAACTTCACCGTCGAGGCCACCGAGGACGCGGCACAGTTCAACGCCACCAACCTCGCACGCTTCCAGGCGGTCATCTGGCTCTCCACGACGGCGGACGTCCTCAACGCCACACAGCAGACCGCCTTCGAAAACTACATCAGGGCCGGTGGCGGCTACGCCGGCGTCCACGCGGCGTCCGACACGGAGTACGACTGGCCGTGGTACGGCAACCTCGTCGGCGCGTACTTCGCCAGCCACCCGGCGAACCAGAACGCCACGGTGCGGATCGAGGACACCACGCACCCGTCGACCGCCGGCATCCCGGTCACCTGGAACCGGCACGACGAGTGGTACAACTACCGCACCAACCCGCGCTCCCAGGTGCACGTGCTGGCCAATCTGGACGAGAGCACCTACACCGGCGGGTCGATGGGCGGTGACCACCCGATCGCGTGGTGCCGCGGCTTCGACGGCGGCCGTTCCTGGTACACCGGTATGGGCCACACCATCGAGAGCTACAGCGAGGCCAACTTCCGCACCCACCTGCTCGGTGGCATCCGGTACGCGGCGCAGGGCACCGGCAACTGCTCGACCGGCCAGCCGCCGCAGGCCGGCTACAACCAGGTGAACCTGGCCAAGGGCGTCGGCGAGGTCGGCGAGCCGATGGGCCTCACCGTGCTGCCCAACCGCGGCGTGCTGCACACCTCCCGCGACGGCACCATCCGGTACACCGACGCGGCCGGCAACACCAAGGTGGCGCTGACCCTCCCGGTGTACACGCACGACGAGGAGGGGCTGCAGAGCATCAAGGCCGACCCCAGCTTCGCCACCAACCGGTGGGTCTACGTGTACTACGCGCCGCCGCTGTCGACCCCGCCCGGCGACGCGCCCGCCACCGGCACCGCGGCCCAGTTCGCACCGTTCAACGGCGTCAACCGGCTCTCCCGGTTCACCGTCAACGCCGACTTCACGCTCGACCCCAACTCGGCCGTCACGATCCTCGACGTGCCGACCAGCCGGGGCATGTGCTGCCACGTCGGTGGCGACATCGACTTCGACGCGGCCGGCAACCTCTACCTGTCCACAGGGGACGACACGAACCCGTTCGACTCCAGCGGGTACACCCCGATCGACGAGCGCGCGGACCGCAACCCCGCCTTCGACGCCCAGCGGAGCTCGGGCAGCACCAACGACCTGCGCGGCAAGGTGCTGCGGATCCGGCCGAACACCGGCGGCGGGTACAGCATCCCGGCCGGCAACATGTTTGCGGCCGGCACCGCCAACACCCGCCCCGAGATCTACGCGATGGGCTTCCGCAACCCGTTCCGGATGAGCGTCGACAAGGCGACCGGCGCGGTGTACCTCGGTGACTACGGGCCGGACGCCGGCACCAGCAGCCCCACCCGCGGGCCGGCCGGCACCGTGTCGTTCGAGCGGATCACCCAGCCGGGCTTCTACGGCTGGCCGTACTGCTCCAACTACAACGCCCCGTACATCGACTTCACGTTCCCGTCGGGTCCCTCCGGCGCGGCGTTCAACTGCACCGGCGGTCCGGTGAACAACTCGCGCAACAACACCGGACTCACCCAGCTGCCGCCGTCGCAGGCCGCGTGGCTGCCGTACGGCGGCGGCCAGGACCCGCCCGCCCTGTGCTGCGGCAGCCTGTCGCCGATGGGTGGCGTCGTCTACAACTACAGCTCCACGCTCGCTTCGGACGTGAAGTTCCCGGCGGCGATGAACGGCCGGGTGTTCCTGGGCGAGTTCGGCCGGCGCTGGATCAAGTCGGCCACCGTGACGGCGTCCGGCGGGGTGGGCACGATCGAGGCGTTCCCGCGTACACCGGCACCCAGGTCATGGACCTTGAGTTCGGACCGGACGGCGCGCTCTACGTGCTCGACTACGGCACCGGCTGGTTCGGCGGCGACGCGAACTCCGCCTTGTACCGCATCGAGTACAACTCCGGTGGCGGCAGATCGCCGGTCGCGTCCGCCTCGGCGAACCCGACGAGTGGCAACGCGCCGCTGACCGTGCAGTTCAGCTCGGCCGGCTCCAGCGACCCCGACGGTGACGCCATCACGTACGCGTGGGACTTCACCACCAATGGCAGTACCGACTCGACGGCGGCGAACCCGTCCTTCACCTACACGACAAACGGTGAGTTCACGGCGACGTTGACGGTGCGGGACAGCACGGGCCGCACGTCGACGGCGAGCGTGGTGATCGGGGTCGGGCGACCGACGGTGGCGCTGAACCAGCCGCTGAACGGCCGGCTGTTCAACTTCGGCGACGCGATCCCCTTCCAGGTGACCGTCACCGACCCGAACGCGCCGACGATCGACTGCTCGCGGGTGCGGGTCAACTACATCCTCGGGCACGACAGCCACGGCCACCCGATGACCAGTGCGACCGGCTGCTCGGGCACGATACAGACCACTGTGGACGGTGAGCACGACGCCAACGCGAACATCTTTGGTGTCATGGTCGCCGAGTACACGCCGGTCGGCTCGACCACGCCGGTGACCTCGCCGCAGGCGGTCATGCAGCCCCGTACCCGCCAGGCCGAGCACTACAGCGGCCAGTCGGGCACCACGGTCGTGGCGAAGCCGTCCGCCAATGGCGGCAGCGCGATCGGGTACATCGAAAACGGCGACTGGATCTCGTTCAACCCGTACAACCTGAGCGGGACCACGTCGTTCACCGCGCGGGTCGCGTCGGCCGGCGTCGGCGGCACCATCTCCCTGCGCACCGGCTCGGCCACCGGCCCGGTCATCGGCACGGCCACGGTCGCGCCGACCGGAGGATGGGAGACCTGGGCCGACGTCACCGGCACGGTCACCGCGCCGGCCGGCGCGCAGAACCTGTTCCTCGTGTTCACCGGTGGCGCCGGGTCGCTGTTCGACCTCGACGCGTTCACCTTCGGTGCGGGCACGCCGCCGCAGAACGGAAACCTCGCGCTGAACAAGCCGGCGACGGCCTCCAGCGTGGAGTCCGACGCCTACCCCGCCTCGGCGGCGGTGGACGCGTCGGCGACGACGCGGTGGGCGAGTGCGTTCTCGGATCCACAGTGGATTCAGGTGGATCTGGGGCAGACGTACAACATCGACCGGGTGCGGTTGGTGTGGGAGGCGGCGTACGGATCGGCGTATCAGATCCAGACGTCGGCGAACGGTACGACGTGGACGACCGTCCGGTCGGTGACCGGTGGCAATGGCGGTGAGGACGACAACACCGCGTTGGGTGCGTCGGGCCGGTACGTGCGCATCAATGGCACGGCGCGCGGCACGGCGTGGGGCTACTCGCTGTTCACCTTCGAGGTCTTCGGCGGCGGCACCCCACCCCAGCAGCCCACGAACGTCGCGCTGAACAAGCCGGCCACGGCGTCCAGCGTCGAGGCGGCGGCCTACCCGGCGTCGGCCGCGGTGGACGCGTCGGCGACGACGCGGTGGGCGAGTGCGTTCTCGGATCCACAGTGGATTCAGGTGGATCTGGGGCAGACGTACAACATCGACCGGGTGCGGTTGGTGTGGGAGGCGGCGTACGGATCGGCGTATCAGATCCAGACGTCGGCGAACGGTACGACGTGGACGACCGTCCGGTCGGTGACCGGTGGCAATGGCGGTGAGGACGACAACACCGCGCTTGGTGCGTCGGGCCGGTACGTGCGGATCAACGGCACGACCCGAGCCACGGCGTGGGGCTACTCGCTGTTCACCTTCGAGGTGTACGGCAGCTGAGCCACGGACTGGGCGGCCCGGGAGCGATGGCACTCCCGGGCCGCCCTCCGCCTCGCTGAGCGTGCGGTCAGCGCAGGTAGGAGGCGCCGTTGAGGTCCAGGACGGCGCCGCTGGCCCACTCGGCCTCGGGGGAGGCCAGGTAGCGCACGGCGGCAGCGATCTCCGAGGGGAGGGCGACCCGGTTGAACGGGCTCTGCGCCCGGATCGCGTCGCCGCGCGGTGCCTTGAGGTGCTCGTTGGTCATGTCGGTCTCGACGAACCCCGGCGCCACCGCGGTCACCGCGATCCCCTGCGGACCGAGCGCCAGCGCGAGGGACTGGGTCAGGGCGTTGAGGCCGGCCTTGCTCGCGCCGTAGGCGGGCTGGTCCGGCTCGCCGCGGAAGGCGCCGCGGGACGTGACGTTGACGATCCGTCCGCCGGGCCGCATGTGGCGCAGCGCGCACCAGCACACGTTGGCCGGCCCGACGAGGTTGACGGCGAGGGTGTGCCGCCACGCCTGCTGCCACTCCTCGTACGAGGTGGCGACGATCGGGTGCGGCGGAAACACCGCGGCGTTGTTGACCACGACGTCCAGCCCGCCGAGCGCCTTGGCCGCCTGCTCGACGAAGCGGCTGACCGCGTCCGGGTCGGAGACGTCGCCGTCGACGACGACGTGTCCCTCACCGGGCAGCTCGGCCCGGAGCGTCTCGGCCAGGTCGGCCGAGGCCCGGTGGTGGATCGCGACGCGGTCTCCGTCGGCGGCGAACGCGCGCACGATCGCGGCGCCGATGCCCCGGGAGCCGCCGGTGACGAGTACTGACCTCATCCGATCATGGTAGGGGTCGGCCGGTGGTGCTCTCGCGGACGATCAGGCGGTGGGGGGCGCGTAGCTCCAGGCCGGGCGGGGGAGTGGGGCTGCCGATCCGGAGCAGGAGGCGCTCGACCGCGGTCGTGGCGATCATCTCCTTGTCGGGGGAGATCGTGGTGACGGGCGGGTTGGAGTAGCGGCCGTCCTCGATGTCGTCGTACCCGATCACCGCCACGTCCTCCGGCACCCGCAGGCCGCGCCCGACCAGCGTGTGGATGGCGCCGAGCGCGACGAGGTCGCTGTAGCAGAACACCGCGTCCGGCGGGTCGTCGCGGTCCAGGAGGTGGGCCATCGCGGTGGCGCCGTCGACACGGTTGAACCTCGGGGTACCGATGATGAGGTCCTCGCGCACGCGGAGGCCGCGCCGCTCGTGCGCCTCGCGGAACCCGCGGGTGCGCAGCTGGGCCGCCTCGCCCGTCTCGTACGGCTGGTCGCCTATCGCGGCGAGCCGGGTGCGGCCGAGGTCGAGCAGGTGGTCGGTGGCCTGGCGGGACGCCGCCACGTCGTCGATGCCCACGTGGTCGAACGTGCCGTCGCTGACCCGCTCGCCGAGGATGACAAGCGGCAGGCCGGGGTCGCGGTCGGCGAGCGCCTCCTGCGACAGGCCGAGCGGGCTGAATATGACGCCGTCGAAGAGCAGGCGGCTGGAGCCGTGGTTGATGAGCATGTGCTCGTGCTCGCGGTCGCCGTCGGTCTGGTCGATCAGCACGTTGTAGCCCTCGACCCGGGCGGCGCGGATGATGCCCTGCAGCAGCTCGGAGAAGTACGGCGTGTCCAGGTACGGCACGACCACCGCGATCTGCCCGGAGCGGCCGCGGGCCAGGTTGCGGGCCAGCACGTTGGGGCGGTAGCCGAGCTGGTCGACCGCCTGCTGCACGCGCAGCCGGGTGCGTTCGGTGACGTTCGCGTACCCGTTGACCACATTGGAGACCGTCCGGCTGGAGACGCCGGCCAGCTCGGCCACGTCGCGGAGGGTTACCTCCCGTCCTCGTCGCATACGCCCTCCGTCCGCCGCAGCGCCTCGACCAGAAGTTTCCGGCACGTTACCCCTTGCCCACCATCGTCGATGAGTGCATGCTGTTTGCAGCGCTGCAAAATCGTACCAGGACGGGGTGGGTGAAAGCCCATTCCCGCAGCACAGCGGCCGTGGCCCACCCACCTCCACGGCGAGCCCTCACGCGCGCTCGCGCGACGCGTGCCGCGGGTGTGGGTTTGACCAGACTCGACGGCCGGCCCTTGGTGTGCCAGCACCGCGGGCCGGCCTACCTGAACACGCGTATGAAACGTTTCGAATCCCCGCGGAGGGAACCGATGAGTGTCAGGCACCTCAGTGTAGAACGGAGACGGCGCCGACCGGTCCGGACCGTGATCGCGGCCGCGCTGGCCGCGTTGACGCTGGTCGCCGCCGGCTGCGGCGGCGACGAGAGCGAGGAGCCGAGCGGTCCCGTCAAGATCAAGGTCTGGGCGTGGTACCCGGCTTTCCAAGGCGTGGTCGACCACTTCAACCGCACACACACCGACATACAGATCGAGTGGGAGAACGCGGGCGCCGGGCAGGACCAGTACACCAAGCTGCAGACCGCGCTCAAGGCCGGCAAGGGCGCACCCGACGTCGCGATGCTGGAGTTCCAGGAGCTGCCCACGTTCCAGCTGACCAAACACCTGGTCGACATGGGCAAGTACGGCGCGAACGACATCAAGGGCAACTACGTCGACTGGGCCTGGAAGCAGGTCACCAACGGCGACTCGGTGTACGCGATCCCGGTCGACGCCGGCCCGATGGCACTGCTCTACCGCGACGACATCTTCAAGCAGCACAACCTCACCGTGCCCGCGACGTGGGCGGAGTACAAAGCGGTCGCGCAGAAGCTCAAGGCCGCCTCGGCGGGCAGCTTCATCACCGACTTCGGCGCCAACGACGGCGGCTTCCTGACCGGGCTGCTGTGGCAGGCCGGCGCGCGGCCGTTCGAGTACACGGCCGCCCAGTCGCCGAACGTCGGCGTGCGGCTCAACAACGACCCGGCCAAGAAGGTGATGGCGTACTGGGATGACCTCGTCGACACCGGACTCGCCGACACCGTCGCCTACGGCACCACAGACTTCTACAGTGGACTCGGCAGCGGCAAGTACGCCACGTACATCGCCGCCGGCTGGGGCCCGGGCTACCTCGCGAGCGTGGCCAAGACGACGGCGGGCAAGTGGCGGGCCGCGCCGCTTCCACAGTGGAGCGCCGGGGAGAGCGCGCAGGGTGACTGGGGTGGCTCGTCGTTCGCGGTGACCGACCAGACCAAGTACCCCGAGCAGGCCACGAAGGTGGCGATGGAGATCTTCGGCGCCAACAAGGACGCCTGGAAGATCGGCATCGACGAGGCGTTCCTCTTCCCGACCGCCACGCCGATCCTCGAGTGGGACTACTTCCTCACCAAGGAGTACGAGTTCTTCGGCGGCCAGAAGGTCAACGAGGTGTTCGTGCCGGCGTACAACGGGATCGGCGAGTTCCAGTGGAGCCCGTTCAACAGCTACTACTTCAACCAGCTGACCACCGGGCTCAACCAGGCCATCGAGAAGAAGACACCGTGGTCGGCGGCGCTCGACACCGCACAGCAGAACATCACGACGTACGCCTCACAGCAGGGCTTCAAGGTCGCCTCATGACAAGCGTCGCCCGCCGGCCCAGGGTCGGTCGGCAGGCCGTGGCGGGGTGGCTGTTCGTCACCCCGTTCACGGTCCTGCTCGTGTTCTTCCTGCTGCTGCCCATGCTGTACGCGGCCAAGCTGAGCCTCTACCGCTCGACCCTTGTCGAGGGCGAGGTCTTCGCCTGGCTGGACAACTACCGGCAGGCGCTCGGCGACCCCGAGTTTCGCCGCGGCGTGGTGCGGGTGCTGGTCTTCGGCGCGGTGCAGACGCCGGTGATGATCGGGATCGCGCTTGTCGCGGCGCTGCTCATCGACGAGGCGACGTCGCGGTTCTCGCGGGTGTTCCGGCTGGCCGCGTTCGTGCCGTACGCGGTGCCGGTGGTCATCGGCACGCTCATGTGGGGCTTCCTCTACAGCCCCAACACCGGCCCGCTCAGCGCGGTGACGAGCCTGGACTTTCTCTCGTCAGGCACGGTGCTCTACTCGCTGGGCAACATCGTCACCTGGCAGTGGGCCGGTTACAACATGATCGTGCTGTACGCCGCGCTGCAGGGCGTGCCCCGCGAGGTCTACGAGTCGGCCCGGATCGACGGCGCCGGCGCCGTGCAGACCGCGCTGCGCATCAAGACCCCGATGATCTCGGCGGCGATCGTGCTCGTCACGATCTTCACGATCATCGGGACGCTCCAGTTCTTCACCGAGCCGCTGATCCTGCAGCCGCTCAACCCCGGGGCGATAACCAACAGCTACACGCCCAACGTGTACGCGTACCACCAGGCGTTCTCGTACCAGCAGTACAACTACTCGGCCGCCATCTCGTTCCTGCTCGGCGCCGTGGTGTTCGTCGGGTCGTACATCTTCCTCTTCGCCACCCGCAGAAGGAGCGGGTTGCGGTGAGCCGGCCCGCGCGGACCACCGGTGGTCGCATCGCCTCGCACGCCGTCATGGCGCTCATGGCCGTGTACTTCCTGCTGCCGTTCTGGTGGCTGCTCGTCGCCTCCACAAAGGACAACGACGGGCTCTTCAGCACCGCGCCGCTCTGGTTCAGCGGCGACTTCAAGCTCTTCGACAACCTGTCGCTCGTCTTCAGCCACGACGGCGGCGTCTACGTCAAGTGGCTGCGCAACTCGGCCCTGTACTCGGTGGTCAGCGGCGTCGGCGCCACCGCGATCGCGGCCCTCGCCGGGTACGCGTTCGCCAAGCTCCGCTTTCCCGGTCGCAACCTGCTCTTCGCCACGCTGCTCGGGCTCATCATGGTGCCGGCGACCGCGCTGGTGCTCCCCACGTACCTGTTGATGAGCGAGGCGGGCCTCACCGACACCGTGTGGGCGGTGATCCTGCCGTCGCTGCTCAACCCGTTCGGCGTGTACCTGCTGCGGGTCTACGCGCACGACTCGGTGCCCGACGAGATGCTGGAGGCGGCCCGGATCGACGGTGCGGGAGAGCTGCGCGTCTTCCGCAGCGTGGCGCTCCCGGCGATGCGGCCGGCGCTGGTCACCGTGCTGCTCTTCACGATGGTGGCCACCTGGAACAACTTCTTCCTGCCCCTGGTGATGCTCAGCGACAACGACCTCTTCCCGCTCACCGTGGGGCTGCGTACCTGGTACATGTCCGCGACGCTCGGCAACGCCGGACCGGCGCTCTTCAACGTGATCGTCGTGGGCGCGCTTGTCGCGATCGTTCCGCTCATCGTCGCGTTCCTGCTGCTCCAGCGGTACTGGCGCGGTGGCCTCACCATCGGCGCCCTCAAGTGACCCCTCGAAGGGATGACATGCGCGTAGCATCTTGCGTCCTCGACCCGGCCGCGGTCGTGGCTCCGGTCAACCGCCGCACGTTCGGCTCCTTCGTGGAGCACCTCGGGCGGTGTGTCTACACCGGACTGTACGAGCCCGGCCACCCGCTGGCCGACGAGGACGGGTTCCGCACCGACGTGCTCGCCCTGACCCGCGAGATGGGCGTCACGATGGTGCGCTACCCGGGCGGCAACTTCGTGTCCGGGTACCGGTGGGAGGACGGCATCGGCCCCCGCGAGCGGCGACCTCGCCGGCGCGACCTCGCCTGGCACTCCATCGAGACCAACGAGGTGGGCATCGACGAGTTCGCGCGGTGGGCGGGCAAGGCCGACGTCGAGATCATGTACGCGGTGAACCTCGGCACCCGCGGCGTCCAGGAGGCGCTGGACGTGCACGAGTACGCCAACCACCCGGAGGGCACGACGCTGTCCGAGCTGCGGCGGGCCAACGGCGCGGCCAAGCCGTACGGCATCACGCTCTGGTGCCTCGGCAACGAGCTCGACGGGCCGTGGCAGACCGGGCACAAGACGCCGCAGGAGTACGGCCTGCTCGCCGCCTCGACCGCCCGCGCGCTCCGCTCGGCCGAGCCCGGCCTGGAGCTGGTCGCCTGCGGCAGCTCCAGCTCGTCGATGCCCACGTTCGGCACGTGGGAGGCGACGGTGCTGGAGCACGCCTACGACGTGGTCGACTACGTCTCCTGCCACGCGTACTACGAGGAGCACGGCGGCGACCTGGGCTCGTTCCTGGCCAGCGCGGTCGACATGGACCACTTCGTGGACAGCATCGTCGCCACCGCGGACAGCGTGGGCGCCCGGCTGCGCAGCAAAAAGAAGATCAACATTTCCTTCGACGAGTGGAACGTCTGGTACCTGTCCCGCTTCCAGGCCGAGGAGCCGGCCAACGAGTGGGCGGTCGCGCCGCGGGTCATCGAGGACGAGTACAACGTGGCCGACGCGGTGGTGGTCGGAAACCTGCTGATCTCGCTGCTGCGGCACAGCGACAGGGTCACCGCCGCGTGCCAGGCCCAGCTCGTCAACGTCATCGCGCCGATCCGCACCGAGCCCGGAGGGCCGGCGTGGCGGCAGACCATCTTCCACCCGTTTGCGAAGACGGCCGCGCTGGCCCGGGGGAGCGTGCTGCACACCCGGCTCGCCGCGCCCACGTACGCGACCGCGCGCCACGGCGAGGTGTCCCTCGTGGACGCCGTCGCCACGCACGACGCCGAGAGTGGCGACCTGGTCGTCTTCGCCGTCAACCGTGACCAGAGCGACCCCGTGGAGCTGACCGTGGACCTGCACCTCTTCGCCGGTGACCTGGCCGTCGCCGAGGCGTGGACGCTCGCCGACGACGACATCCGCGCCACCAACACCCAGGACGATCCCGACCGGGTCGTGCCGCACCCCACCCCGCTGGTGTCGCTCGACGGCGGCACGCTGCGGGTCGTGCTGCCGCCGGTCTCGTGGAGCGCGATCCGGCTGGCGGTGCCCCGATGAGGCGCGCGCTGGCCGCCCTGCTCGCGCTGGCGGTGGTGCTTCTCCCCGCGCCCGCCTCGGCCGCGCCGGCCTCACCCGACCCGATCGCGCACGACCCCACGCTGCTCAAGCAGGGGCGCTATTACTACGAGATCATCACCGGCGACATCGGCACCCGCACGTACCTGCCGATCCGCCGGTCCAAGGACCTTGTGCACTGGGAGTTTCTCGGCACCGTGTTCGCCACGCCGCCGCAGTGGGTGGTGGACGAGCTGGGCATCACGCCCGGCGACTTCTGGGCACCGGACCTCAACTACTTCGACGGCGAGTACCACCTCTACTACGCCGCCTCCTCCTTCGGCACCAACAACTCCGTCATCGGCCTGGCGACCAATGCCACGCTGGACCCGGACAGCCCGGACTACGAGTGGGTCGACCGGGGCATGGTGCTGCGCTCCGGCGGCACCGACAACTTCAACGCCATCGACGCCGACGTGGCCTTCGACGAGCGCGGCGTGCCCTGGATGTCCTTCGGCTCCTTCTGGGACGGCGTCAAGATGCGCCGCCTCGACCGCGCCACGGGCATGCTCTCGACAGTGGACACGACGCTCTACCCGCTCGCCTCGCGCGGCGGCGCGGCGGTCGAGGGGCCGTCGATCGTCCGCAAGGGACGGTACTGGTACCTCTTCGCCAGCTTCGACTTCTGCTGCCGCGGCGTCAACGCGGACTACCAGGTCGTCGTCGGCCGGGCCACGAGCATCCACGGGCCGTACCTCGACCGCGACGGCGTGCCGCTGCTGCGGGGCGGCGGGACGGTGCTGCTGCGCGGGTACAACGGCTTCCAGGGCACCGGCGGCGGCGACGTGTACGGGACATCGCTCTACGTGCACCACTACTACGACGCCGCCGACGCGGCACTGCCCAAGGGCTCGGTGCGGCCGATCAGCTGGGAGGACGGGTGGCCGCGCCTGGGCGACCCGCGCAGCGGCAACCGCGGCTTCGGGCGCGGCCCCGCGTACGTGCGGCTCGTCGACCGGGCCACCGGCGGCGTGCTGTCCAACCCGACCTGCGGGTACGAGGGTGCCGACATCCGGCTGGCCGCGCCGGCCAAGGGCGACGAGTGCCAGCAGTGGCGCCTGGAGTACCGCGGCGCCGGCTGGTCGAGCGTCCTCAACCGCCACAGCAACAAGGTCGCCGAGGTGGCCGCCTGCGTCAACGCCGACGGCGCGCGGGTAGCCCAGTGGGGTTGGCTCGACAACGACTGCCAGAAGTTCCGCGCGCTACCCACCGACGCCGGCTGGTCCCGCCTGGAAAACAAGATCGCCGGCCGTGTGCTCGACGCCTGCGGCGCGGCCGTGCAGACGTTCACCTGGCGGGGCGACGCGTGCCAGCAGTTCCGCCTCCAGCCGGTCGGCGACGTGCTCATCACCGACCCCAGCAACACGGAACGGTTCGGCCGCAGCTGGCGCTTCGTACACGCCGGCGACGGCTTCTACCGGATCGTCGACTCCCGCACCGGCCACCGCTTCGGCGGTCGCGCGGAGTGGCGTGTCGAGGTCACCGGCACCGGCACGTACCGCCTCGTCACCCGCGACGCCACCACCACCCGGGAGGTGCTCCTGCTGACCCCGGTGCCGTAGGGCGAGGAGGTCAGTCGTCCGGTAGCCAGATGCCGCCGTACGGCATAGCCAGCTCTCGTTGGGTCTCCGCGTGCAGCACGGCGCCGGACCACGAGCGCTGGCGCCGCGGGGTGAGCTCGACCGCGACGTCGTCGAGGCGGCCCCAGGCGCGGTCGACGTCGGGCAGTGCCTCGGCGCGGATGTACTTCGCGCGCAGCCGGTGGTTGATGTCGTGCGCCTCCGGACCGCGCACGAGGCGCGCGGTGCCCTCCAGTGAGACCATCAGGCTGCGGCCGGTCGACGCGCGGCCCTGGACCAAAACCGTGGCCTGGCCGGTCCGGTCGGCGTTGCGGGCCTTGCGGGTCAGCGACGACGTCTCGAAGTACAGGCGGTCGTCGTGGTGGAGAAAGATGACGTACGCCAGGTGGATCGTGCCGTCGGGGTTGAGCGTGCCCACCGTGGCGACGGCGCGCTGGGAGAGCACCTCGGCGATCTCCGCGCCGCTCGGGCGGGCCCGGTAGACCTCTGCTGCGTCGGCCATACCCTCCGACGGTACGCCCCGCGGGCATCCACCGGGATCACGCCGATATGGTCGGCACATGGCCCTGCTGCACCGCGCGACCCTGCGACCCACCAAGCTCGAGCTCCTGGCCGCGTGGCTGCCCACGCGCTCGTGGTACGGGCAGCCGCCCGGCGAGGTCGAGCGGGTGGCGGCGTTTCGCTTCGACGACCCGGCCGGCGCGGTGGGCGTGGAGACGCTGCTGGTCCGGGCCGGTGACGGCCCGGTGTACCAGGTGCCCCTGACCTACCGCGACGCACCGCTGGCCGATGGCGACGACTTCCTCCTCGGCACCACGGAGCACTCGGTGCTCGGCCGCCGCTGGGTGTACGACGCATGTGGCGACCCGGTCTACGTCACCGCGCTCGCCGAGGCGGTGTCCGGGCGGGTGGCGCAGGCGGAGGAGTTTCTCGACGTGGACGGAGAGCTGCAGCGCCGCGAGCCCTCCATGCGCGTGGCGGGCACCGGCGCGGGCGACGGGCCGGCCGCCGGGGCGGTGCGGCGGGTGGTCGACGGCGACCCCACGCTGATCGTCACGGACGCGGTGGAGCTGGCCGTGGTGCGGCGCCTGCCCGGCGCGGATGGTGCGGCGGGGGCCGCACTCACCGGCACGTGGGACGGGCAGGCCGACCCGCTGCCGCTCGTGCGCCTGGCCTAGGTTTCCGCGCAGAGCAGGGGTGCCCGCGGGACGACCCAGCCCGTACCCTGGCATAGATTGCCATTTATTGATGATCGTGCCTGGGAGTGGGTCGCATGGACTCTGATGATCCGACCGCGCGCATCGAGCGCCTCATCGACTTCGAGCGGGCCGACGTGATCACACCGATGATCCATCCACCGCGGCCGCGCCTTGTGGTCAGCGGCATCACGACCATCCCCATGGAGGTCTCGCTGGTGCCGCTGACGTACGTGAGCCGCCCGGGGTACCGGGGGATCCAGGTTGTGGGCGCGACCGGCGACGGCGGCGGACCGCGGCCCACGCAGCCGATCAGCAGCGTGCCGTTCACTGTGGAGCTCGACCTCGCCGGCATCACCGGCACCGACGGCGTCGAGGTGGTCGGCGAGACCAAGACCGAGCGCATCGTCGTGCCGAGCGACTGAGAGGGAGCGTGCCATGTCCAACCCGGGACAGCCGACCGTCAAGAAGGGCGACAGCGGCAACGCCGTCCGCCAGGCACAGCGCGCGCTGCGGCGCACACCCAACACCACACTCGTCGTCGACGGCAGCTTCGGCTCGCTGACCGAGACCGCGACAAAAGAGTTTCAGAAGCAGGTGGGGCTGCCGGTCACCGGCGTCGTCGACGCGGCCACCTGGCAGGCGCTGCCCAACGGCAACCCCATGCCCGTGCTGTCCGAAGGCGCGACCGGGCCGGCGGTGAAGAGCCTGCAACAGGTCCTCACCAACGGTGCGGTCGGCTTGTGGGAGACGACGCCGAAGGGTGTCGACGGCACGTTCGGCCCCAACACGGTCGCGTCCGTGCGGGCCTTCCAGTCCTGGGCGCGCCTCGAGGTGGACGGCGTCGTGGGGCAGAAGACCTGGGACGCGGCCACCGCGCTGGAGTTCATGGTCGGCCTGCAGTACGTCCAGGGTGGCCAGCCGGCCGCCTGACGATGTGGCCGCCACCGCCCGGATGGCGGCCACACCGCGCGTGCCGACCGTCAGGTCAGCTCGATGTAGTCCAGCCCGGCGTAGCCGGTGCCGCCGCCGAAGAAGGGCGAACCCTTCGCGAGGCGGATCACGTTGTACCCGGCGCGCAGGTTGACGCTAACGTTCGCCGTGCCAGCAGATGATGTCCGGCAGCGTGTTGGTGTTCCGCGCGTGGGTGAGGAACGAGCGCATCCACGACTCGTTGTACGTGGCCGTGCTCGGACCGACGATCGGCGTGAGCGTGTCCCGCGCGCGGACCCTCTGGAACGTGCGGACCCAGCCGGCGTTGAAGTCACCGGCGGCGGGGTGTTCCACGTGTAGTCGGGCTCGTTCCACAGCTCCCAGCCGGTGATGTTGCTGACGCTCGTCGCGGCGATCCGGTCGTTCACCTGGGTGTCCACTTTGGCCGCCGGCGCCGACGTGAGGGCGACGCAGGTGGCGGTGGCGGTGACGGCCACGGCCAGCGCCGCCGCGGATGCGCGGGGCGTTCGCACGGGGGGTGCCTCCTCGGGACGGGCCCGGCGCGGCGGGGGAGATGCCGCGCCGGGCGGCGGGCTCAGCGCGGTCGGGGGACTGTCGCGCTGAACGGAGCGACCGTGATTTTGTCGATCACGGGGCGTACTGGGAGCGCAGCAGGATGCCCGGGAACGTCTCCGACGCGTACGTCACGCCGTCGAAGTTGGGCAGCTCGGCGGCGGAGAAGCGCACGGTGTTGGCGCCCTTGGCGAGCCGCACCGGCACGGTGAGCTCCCAGAAGTTGTTGTCGTGGAACGTGTGCGGGAAGAGCACCCGCTGCGCGGCCGCGCCGTTGACGGAGATGTCCGCGTGCCGGGCGAGCGGGTCCGGGTTGTAGTGGGTGGCCGCGGACTGCTCGGGGTTGGCGTAGCGGACGCGCATCGCGTACGTGCCGGCGCTCGGCGCGGCCACCGTGAACGTGAGCGTGTTGGCGTTGCCGGGCGCGCCGCCGACGCCGTCACGGCCGACTGTCCACTGGCGAGGGTCCGGGTCGCGCTCGCCGCGGTGCCGCGCTGGGCCGCCTCCGCCTCGTAGGGTGTCGCGCCCAGCCAGCGGTCGGACGGCGTGACGGTGAGGCGGTCGACGACCGCGGCAGCGACGCCGTCGCCCGCGGCGTCGCCGACGGCCTCCGCGACAACGGCCGGCGCGTGCCCGACGACATCGCCCTGGTCGGCGTCGACAACTGGCTACCCACCGCCGAAGGCTGCCGGCCCGCCCTCACCAGCGTCGACCTCAACCTCCAGCAGGTCGGCCGCACCGCCGCCGAGCTGCTGCTCCAAGCCATCCAACAGGGCACCACCCAACCCGGCGCCCACACCGTGCCCTGCCGCCTCGTCGTCCGCGCCTCGTCCGCGCCCGCGGGTGGCTGAGCCCCGTCCGCGAAAACGGAGCCTAGACGTCGCGGACTTCGATGACGCGGGTGGTGGGGGCGGCGTCGCCGAGCTTGTCGCGGAGAGCGAGGCGGTCGGGGTCGACCATGAACGACTCGAGGCCGGCGCGCGAGGCGAAGCGGATCACGTGCACCTCGGTCGGTGCGTCGGTGGCGCGCATGCGCCTGTCCAGCGTGCCGCCGTGGCGGGGCAGGAGGGCCAGCACCTCGTCCTCGTAGCGCTGGCCGGCCTCAGCGTGGCCCTCCGCCATCTCGACGATGGCGACCAGCAGCAGTTTCCCGTCTGTCACCCGCCGACCGTACGCCACAAGCCGCGGGCCGGCGACGACTAGCGCCGGTGCTGATCCAGGTCGATGACGCGGGGGCCGGGCGGGGGCTGCGGGACCTCGCCGTGGACGCGGACGTCGGTGGCATACGCCAGGCGCTCGGTGGCCTCGGCCATCAGCTCCTGCAGCGGCGCGGCCAGCGACGGGTCGGCCGCCAGCAGCTCGGCCACCTTGGCGCGCCAGATGCCGGCTTCCACCTGGGGTGCGTCGAGGCGGGTGCTCGCCCACATGCGCAGCCTCGAGTCGACCAGCGCCGCCGCCGGCTCGGGGCCCAGTCGGGCGGCCATCTGCTCGTGCAGCCACCGGCCCACCTGGTCGGAGCCGAGGACCCGCACCACGACGCGGGCCGCGTCCCAGGCCAACCGCTCACGGTTTATCACTCGTGTCGTCATGTCGGACCGCCTGTCGAGTGAAACGTGGACGGAGCGTACCACCGCGAGCCGTGCCCGCGGACCCACCGGCGGCCCGGCGCCCGCCGGCCGTCCACCATGGACGGTGGCGGGTCGGTCAGTCTCGCAGGGATGCGGCGACCGCCTCGGCGACGGGAGTGTCGCCGCCGACGAGCTCCAGCGTGCTTCCGGCGGTGGCCGGCGTGTCCAGCAGCGCGACAAGCACCGCGGCCACGTCGTCGCGGGTGACCGCACCGCGCGTGACCTTCGGCGCCAGCCGCACCCGGCCGGTGCCCGGGTCGTCGGTCAGCCGGCCCGGCCGCAGCACGGTCCACTCCAGGTCGCGGGCGCGCAGGTCGTCCTCGGCCGCGGCCTTCGCCCGCAGGTAGGCCGCGAAGACCTCGTCGGTGCCGGCGGGAGGCGTGCGGTCCACCCCGGTCGAGGAGATCAGCAGGTACCGCCGCACGCCGGCCAGCTGCGCCGCGTCGGCCAGCAGGGCCGCGGCCGCCCGGTCGACGGTGTCCTTACGCGCGGCGCCGCTGCCGGGACCCGCGCCGGCCGCGAAGACCACCGCGCCGGCCCCGGCCAGATCGGCCGCCACCTGCTCGGGTGTGGCCGCCTCCAGGTCGCGCAGCACAGGGGCGGCGCCGGCGGCGCGGACGTCGCCGGCGTGGTCCGGGTTGCGGATCAGCCCGGCCACCTCGTCGCCCCGCGCCGCCAGCAGCGCCGCCAGCCGCAACGCGATCTTTCCATGCCCTCCGGCGATCACCACCCGCATGACTCTCACCCTAGTGGCCATGCGGCATGCCGCCGCGGCGTTACGAGACCAGGTCGGCCACGACACAGGCGATGTTGTCGGGGGCGCCGGCCGCGTACGCCAGCTCGACAAGCCTCCCGGCCGCGCGCTCCGGGTCGGCGTCCGGCTCGGCGAGCGTGGCCTCGATGGCCGCGCGGTCGACGTACGCGGAGATGCCGTCGGAGCAGAGCAGGTAGCGGTCGCCGGCCAGGGCGGTGCGCAGCGCCAGGTCGGCCTCGACGTGGTCGCCGGCGCCGAGTGCGCGGGCCAGCAGCGCCCGCTGCGGGTGTGTGGCGGCCTCGGCGCGGTCGAGCGTGCCCCGGTCGACCAGCGACTGCACGTACGTGTGGTCCTGGGTCAGCTGGGTCAGCTCGCCGTCGCGCAGCAGGTACGCCCGCGTGTCGCCGATGTGCACCAGCGCGAGCCGCGAGCCGGCGCGCAGGATGGCGGTCAGCGTGGTCACCGGCTGGTGGTCGGCGGTGGCGCCGCCACGTACCGCGCTGTCCGCCTCGCCCGCCGCCTCCGCCAGCATCGTGAGCAGGTCGGCGGCGGGCGCGTCGGCGAGTTCGAGCGGGCGGAGCGCGTCGATGGCCGCGGTGCTGGCCGCCGCCCCGCCCGGCCCGCGCATGCCGTCGGCGACGGCGAGGAGGCGGTCGCCGGCGTAGGCCGCGTCCTCGTTTGTGTCCCGCGCGGCGCCTGCCTCGCAGCGTACGGCGTGGCGGATGGTCAGGTCGGACATGGTCGAGCCCCTTCCGGAGAGGTCGTCGACGAGGAGGCTGGCCAGGCGCCCGCGCGCGGCGGTGTCGGCGGTGACGCGGCGCCAGTACACGCCGATCGCCGCCGCCGCCTCGGCGGGCGCAAGGCGCGACACGTCCCTGATCTCGGCCAGCGGCATCCCGATGCGGCGCAGGCGCGCGATCAGGCGGGCCCGGTCGAGCTGCGCCGGCTCGTACAGCCGGTAGCCCGACTCGGGGTCCACCGCGGCCGGCCGCAGCAGTCCCGTGTCGTCGTACAGGCGCAGTGCCTTCGCCGTCAGCCCCGACGCGCGGGCGAACGCCCCGATCGTGAGCAGCTCCACGTCGCCATCCTCCTCGTACCGGCCACCGCGGCCGGCACGAACGACCCTGTGCCTTTCCCAAAGGGCAAGGTCAAGACCAGCCGAGGGCAGGTGGCCGCCGGGTGAACATGCTTCGCCGACCCTCTGCGCGGGGCCGGTACAGGTCGTAGCGTGATCGCATGTCCGACACGAACGAGTCGTTGCTGGAGCGCTTCGGCAGCTACCGGGTGGTCGACGACGACGATGACGACCCCACGCTTGTCAACCACGACGGTGAGCCGGTCGACACGTGGCGGGAGGGTTACCCGTACGAGGAGCGGATGAGCCGCGCCGACTACGACCGCGAGAAGCGGCTGCTCCAGATCGAGCTGCTCAAGCTCCAGAACTGGGTCAAAGCCACCGGCGCGCGGCTCGTCGTGCTCTTCGAGGGGCGGGACGCGGCCGGCAAGGGCGGCACGATCAAGCGCATCATGGAGCACCTCAACCCCCGCGGCGCGCGCGTGGTGGCGCTGGAGAAGCCGAGCGAGCGGGAGGCCACCCAGTGGTACTTCCAGCGGTACGTCGCACACCTGCCGGCCGCCGGTGAGATCGTGCTGTTCGACCGCTCCTGGTACAACCGGGCCGGCGTGGAGCGCGTGATGGGGTACTGCACGCGCACCGAGTACCTGGAGTTCATGCGCCAGGCGCCCGAGCTGGAGCAGATGCTGGTGCGGTCGGGCATCCACCTGGTCAAGTTCTGGTTTTCGGTGTCCCGGCGCGAGCAGCAGACCCGCTTCGTCATCCGGCAGGTCGACCCGGTCCGCCGGTGGAAGCTCTCACCGACCGACCTGGCGTCGCTGGACCGCTGGGACGAGTACACCGAGGCGAAAGAGGCGATGTTCTTCTACACGGACACCGCCGACGCGCCGTGGACGGTCATCAAGAGCAACGACAAGAAGCGTGCCCGGGTCAACGCGATGCGGCACCTGCTGAACCTGTTCCCGTACGAGAACAAGGACGTCGAGCTGGTCGGCGCGCCGGACCCGCGGCTTGTCGGCAACGCGGTGGAGATATTCGAGTCCGACGAGCGCCCTACCCACCAGTTTCCCCAGCTCTGAGGCCTTTCAGGCTGGTGCCGGCCAGCCGATCGCGGCGAGGAACTCCTCGACGGCGACCACGACGCGGCCCAGGATCGCGACGGAGTCGGTGAGCGGGCCGGGCACGTACATGCCGTGGTCGGCGTCCGGCACCTCGAACACGTGCGGCGTGAGCCGGCGGGCCAGGTCGCCGTCCCAGAGCTCGTCCGCCGTGCCGCCCACCAGCAGGAACGGCGCGGTCGCCCGGCCCAGCGCGTCGGCCACCCACGGCATGGTGAGCACCGGGGTCAGCCACACGGCGGGCAGCGAGCGCTCGGCGGCGACGGCCGCGGCGTTCGTGCCGAGGGACTTGGCGATCAGCAGGGGACGGCCGCCCAGCCGGTCGAGGAGCGGGGTGACCTGGTCGCACACCCACTGCTCGATCGGCGGGTCGAACGGGCTTGGCGACTCCTGCGACCAGCTGTGCCGGTGCACGGTGGCGCCGCGGCGCTCAGCCACGTCGCCGGCGTACATGAGCAGGGGAGCGGCGGGGCCGAACATGCGGCCGGGAACGACGACGGCATCGGGCACCCGACGACACTAACGCTCCGGGGGCATGATGGGGCCGTGCCTCAGCTGCACTCGGTGCCGGCGCGGCCGCACCCGCTGCCGTGCGAGACGTTCAGCGGGCGCGCGCACCCGCGGCTCCGCCCGTACGTGCTCGGCTACGCGGGCTTCCGCTCCGGGGACGGCGCAGGCACCGCTGATGACCGCGCTGGGCCGGTTGGGCACCCCGGACGACATCGCCGCGGTGGTCGCGTTCCTCGTCGGCCCCGACGGGCGGTGGGTCACCGGCCAGAACATCCGCGCGACCGGCGGCCTGCTGCTCTGACGGTCCGCGGGTCAGGCGCCGTCGCCGGGGGTGCGCCGCGGTGTGCCGTACAGCGTTCCGCGCCTTTCGGACGCCCGCTGCGGGGCGCCCTTCGCGCGCCGCCGGCGGGCCAGCCGGGTGAACACGAACCAGCCGGTGGCCAGGACGCACGCCACGATCACGACCTTCTGGAACACGCCGGCGTACGCCTCGACCGAGTGCCAGTTCTCGCCGAGCAGGTAGCCGGCCATCACGAACGTGGTGTTCCAGATCAGGCTGCCGGACGTGGTGTAGAGCAGGAACCGCCCCACCGGCATCCGCTCGACGCCGGCGGGTATCGAGATCAGGCTGCGGAAGATCGGGATCATCCGCCCGAAGAACACCGCCTTGCCGCCGTGCCGCGCGAACCACGCCTCCGTACGGTCGACGTCGGCGACCTTGACCAGCGGCAGCTTCGCCGCGATGGCCCGGATCCGCTCGCGGCCCAGCGCCACCCCGATGTAGTACAGGGCCAGCGCGCCGACCACCGAGCCCAGCGTGGTCCACGCGATCGCGCCGAAGAGGCTCATCTCGCCCTGGCTCGCCGTGAACCCGGCCAGCGGCAGGATCACCTCGCTCGGTATCGGCGGGAAGAGGTTTTCCAGCGCCACGGCCAGGCCGGCGCCCGGGCCGCCGAGCCGCTCGACGAGGTCGGTGACCAGCCCGGTGAGGCCACCCTCGGGCGGTTGGGACTGGGCCAGGACATCGGTGCGTGCCGCCAGGATCATGACTTCGACGCTATGGACGCGCCGGCCCGCCAACCATGCGGCCGGCCACCCGGTCTCCTGCGGAAAACCTCAGGGCCGGAGGGCGAGTTTCCCCACGGTGGTGCCGGCGGCCAGCTCGGCGAGGGCCTCGCCACCGCTGGCGAGGGGGTACACGGCGGGGCGGCCGGGGGTGTGCACGCCGGCGGCGCGCAGCGTGGCCAGCTCCGCCATCAGCTCGGTGAACATCGCCGGCGCGTGCGCGGCCAGGACGCCGATGTGCAGGCCGACCAGCTGGATCGGGTGGGTGAAGTTGAGCTCCCGGTTGGTGACGGCGGCGTCGCCGGCGGCCACCCCGTACACCACGACGCGGCCGGTCACCCGGCGCGCGGCCGCCAGGCTGGACCGGAACGCCGCACCGCCGACCGACTCCAGTACCAGGTCGGCGCCCGCGCCGCCGGTCAGCCGGAGCACCTCGGCGGCGACGTCCACCGTGCGGTGGTCGAGTGTGTGGTCGGCGCCGAGCGCCCGCACCGCCGGATGCTTGGCGGCCGACGCGGTGCCGATCACCGTGGCACCGTAGTGCCTGGCCAGCCGTACCGCGGCCTGGCCGACGCCGCCCGCGGCCGCCTGCACCAGCACCGTCTCGCCGGCGGCGAGACGGCCGAGCGGTCGCAGCGCGGCCAGGGCGGTGGCCCAGTTGAGGACCAGGCCGAGCGCCTGCTCGCCGGTCCAGCCGGGCGGCACGGGTGCGAGGCCGGCGGCGGGCAGCGCCATGTACTCGGCGAACGCGCCGTACCCGGTGCCGACGACCCGCGAGCCGGGCGGGTGGCCGGTCACCGCCCCGCCCGCGGCGACGACCTCGCCGGCCGCCTCGAAGCCGGCGATGTACGGCGGCCGCGGCCCGCCCTCGTACGTGCCGTGCGCGCGCATGACGTCGGCGAAGTTGACGCCGGCCGCGCACACCTTGATCAGGACTTCGTCCGGGCCGGGTTCGGGGACGGGCACACCGGTCTCGAGGCGCATGTCCGCCGGGCCGTCCCAGCTGGCCTGGAGCAGGGCCCGCATGGTCGTGGGGAGGTTCATGCCGGGACGCTAGAACCCTGACGTAAGCGTGAGGGTCAAGCCGCCGCCGAGCGGGCCGCGCGCAGGTACGCGTCGAGCGCGTCGCGGTTGCCGGTGAGCGCCCGGATGCGCCGGTCCAGCACGTCCCGCTGCCGCGCCACCTCGCCGATCATGTACGCGCACGGCACGTCGGGCATCAGCGCGGCCGGGCCGTCGAGGTAGGGGAGGATCTCGCGGACGATCCGGATCGGCAGGCCGCTCTCGATCATCCCGCGGATCTGCCGCACCGCCTCGACCGCGCCGTCGCCGAAGTCGCGGTACCCGTTGCCGCCGCGGGCCGCGCCGATCAGCCCTTCCGCCTCGTAGTGACGCAGCGCACGCACGCTGACCCCGGTCTTACGCGACAGCTCGCCGATCCTCATCTGCCACTCCTGATCATGGCGTCCACGGTAGCGCGCCACCGGCGGGGGTTTCTGATTCGTGCAAGAGGTGCAACGGCTCGGGGGTCAAAGAGTCTTTGGTACGTAGCTCGCGACGACGACGATGGGACGGGGCATGGCAACGGGGGATGGTGCTCTGCTCGGGCGTACACGCGGCGATCCGCGCCCGGGTCCGTGGATCGCCGGGTCCACGGCCGTGCTTCTCGTCCTCACCGCGCTGATCGGGCTGCCACTGCTGACCTCGGGCGAGGGCTGGTCCGCGTGGACCGTGCAGTCGCACGTGGACGGTTCGGCGACGGTACGGATCCGTGACCTGCGCGAGGCCGCCGGCCTGGAGCGGCGGCTCAGCGAGGCGGGGGTGGCGGCGCACGTGACGTTCGCACCGGAGGGCAAGCGGTGTGCGAATGGCACCGGCCCGTCCGATGTGGACCAGGCGGCGATCTCGGTCAGCTTCGCCGAGGACGCCATCGTCATCCACATCGGACGGTTCGGGGACGGGAGCCGGCTGGCCCTCGTCGCCTTCCTGCTCGTCGGCGGCGGCGTCGAGGTCGACGCCGCCGTGGTGCCGCGGGAGCGCCCGCGCTGCGCCCTCAGGCCCCTCTGACCCGGCCGTTTCCGTTACCCTCCGCGGGCGGAGCGAGCGCGGTCAGGCCGCCGGCGGCGCGCTCCTGGCCAGCAGGGTCTCGATCGCCTCGGTGACCGTGGCGCCGCTGGCGTCGCTCAGGAGGGCGGTGCCGTGCGCGCCCTCGTCGACGAGGAGGATCGTGCGGGAGGTGGCCGGGGTCGCGTCGTAGAGCTGCTGGGCGCTGGTGGCGAACTGGCTGTCCGCCTTTCCGGCCACGTAGAGTGCGGGCGACTGGAGCTTGGGCGCGGCGGCCAGCGCGTCCATCGCGTCGAAGCGGCCGGGCGCCGAGAGCGACACGAGCGCCTTCGGCGGCGGGCTGATCGAGGTGGCCGCGGTGAGGATCGCCGTGGCGCCCTTGGACGCGCCCATGAGCACCACGTCGACGGCGCCCCGGGAGCGGACGTGCTCGACGGCGGCCACCACCTCGCCGTCCAGCGACAGCGGGCTCTCCGGGTCGCCGGACCCGCCCTCGCCGGCGAAGTCGAATGCGAGCACCCGGTACCCCTTGCCGGCGAGCCGCTTGCCGTACGGCAGCCATTCGCACAGGTCGGACGTGTTCTGGTGGGCGAGGACGACGCCGGTGCGGCCCTGGCCCAGCTCGATGCCGACCAGCGGGGCGCCGTCACCCCCGATGAACGCCACCTTGGTACCGCCGGCCGCCTCACCCGTGCAGCTGGCACCGGCCAGGTTGGGCTGGGCCTGCTCGGCCGGCGGCTCGGGGTCGCCGGAACAGGCCGTGACCAGGGCAAGGAGCACACCGGCCACTGTGGACGAAACATAGCGTGCATTGAGACGTGTCAAGACCGTACCCCCGTGGTGTGGACATGTGGGCCGATTCTCCGGCGGGGGCCGCTGGAGGCCGGGGCACCCCCTTGAGAATCGGTTGAGGATCGCTTGAGCCGTTCGGCCCCGTCATGGCCACGCATGGCTGACCGGACTCGCGGCGGAGGCGCGCGACGGGCAGTATCTGTGGTGCGGACCGAGTGGCAGGCACCGAGCGCCGGCGGTGGGGAGCCGGGGCACCTGAAGCTAGTCGGGCCGGCCGCGCGACTATGGGCAGGGAGCTGCGGATCGTGCTCTACCTCAACCACATTGGCCTGGCGAGATGAGCGTCGAGGAGCGGCTCCCGGGTGGCAGCACCGGTGGCGCCGTGCGAGTCGGCGACACCGTGCGCCGGTCACCCGGACGCTGGACCCCCGCCGTGCACGCCCTCCTGCACCACCTGGAGGCCGTCGGCTTCGACCGGGCGCCGCGCGCCCTCGGCTTCGACGAGCAGGGCCGGGAGGTGCTCTCGTACCTGCCCGGCGAGGTGGTCGGCGACACGCGGCCGTGGCCCGCGTGGGTGTACGGGGAGCACGCGCTCCGCGAGGTGGCCGGCTGGCTGCGCGAGTACCACGACGCGGTCGCCGGCTTCGTCCCGCCCGCCGACGCGGTGTGGCGCGAGGGCGGCACCTGGCGGCCGGGCCTGATCGTCGGGCACAACGACGCGGCGCCGTACAACGCGGCCTGGCACGACGGGCGGCTGGCCGGCTTCTTCGACTGGGACTTCGCCTCGCCGGTGACCAGGGCGTACGACCTGGCGTTCACCGCCTTCGCCTGGGTGCCGCTGCACGCCCGCCGCGTGGTGGGCGAGGAGGGCTTCACCGCCTTCGAGCAGCGCCCCACCCGGCTGCGGCTGATGCTCGACGCGTACGGGTGGACCGGCCCGCTCGGCCCGTTCATCGAGACCGTCCGCCAGCGGGTCACCGACTCCGCCCAGGGCATCCGCCGCATCGCCGCCGCCGGCGACCCCGCCTACGTAATGATGCTCGAGCACGGCGTCGACACGGCTTTGGAGACCGCCGCCGAGGAACTAGCCGACTTCCCCCTCTGACCACGCCGGGTCGCGGCCCCTGGTCGCGGTCCGCGTTCGCGGTCCGCGTTCGCGGTTGATCAGGGAGTTGGTGGGCGTGTCCGGCGGCGTGTCCACTCACGAGGTCCCTGATCAACCGCGGAGGCCCGGCCAAGGCTTTCGCCGTAAGAAACAAAAGTGCGTTCAGTCCTAACGGAAGATGTAGACATCTCGATGGCAAGTCCGTTAGGGTCTGACAACGTTAGTCTCATCGAGGTGACCGGCGGCGCGGTGGCCTCGACGTCCGAGGGTTGTGTCCTTGCCGGGGGAGTGGCACCTCCTTGACGGTGGCATAGCCTGCTGTCGATAGGCGCGTCGGCGCGCGCCCTGGCCGCACCACGTCAGCTTCCGGCGTCGGCTCTCCGGCGGTCACCGGGCTGGCTCCATTGCCAACCACGCTCCGCCGCTCGGCGCTCGTTCGCCGTTGTGGTCGGACTCCGTAGCCGCGCAACTGCACCCAACGAAAACGCTGCGCTGCGCTTCGCGCCGCTCCGCGTTTCCGTCGGGCCCGCACTCCCGCTCATCCGCCGACAACGCTCCACTCACCACCCAAGACACCCCTGCCCGCGCTCGGGCCGGCGGCCGACACCGCCTGGCTCGGCACCGTGGGCCGGCTGACGCTGCCCGCGAAACGCGAACCGTCGATCGTGCGCGTCCGCCGGTAGAAGACTCGCGAAAGGTTGTGTCGGACATGCCACTCATCCCTGTGCGGCGCGGTCGCCAGAGACCACCTCGGGGGCCGAGCCGGCCGCTCACCGTGGTCGCGGCGGTCGCCGTCCTGCTGGTGAGCTCCGTCCTCGCCGCGGCGCCGGTCAGCGCGCGCCCGGTCGACGCCGGGGCCGCCGAGGCACCGCAGCAGCTCCTGGCCCAGACGCTCACCTGGACGGCAGGCGACAGCACCCAGGCCTACGCCTCCGCCCCCACGACCGCCGTCGCGGGACCGACCACCATCGTCTTCGAAAACAGCCAGGCCACCGGTAACACCACCGGCATGCAGCACACGCTCACGTTCGAGACGGGCAACCCGGCGTACAACAGCGACGTCAACCTCAACATCCTCGCCGACCCGTTCGACGCCAACCGCGGCCGGCACACAGTGGACGTCGTGCTCACCCCGGGCACGTACCGCTACTTCTGCGCCATCCCCGGGCACGGCACGATGGTCGGCCTGCTCGTGGTGACCGGCGGCCCCGAGGACACGACGCCGCCGAGCGTGACCGCGCAGGTGACCGGCGAGCGGAACGGCGACGGCGACTACATCGGCGCCGCCACGGTCACGCTCAACGCCACCGACACCGGGTCCGGTGTGGACAAGGTGGAGTACGCGCTCGACGGCGGCGCCTACGGCACGTACTCCGGCCCGGTGACCGTCAACGCGCCGGGCAACCACACGGTCAGCTACCGCGCGACCGACGTCGCCGGCAACACCTCGACGCCGCAGTCGGTGTCGTTCACGGTCGTCGACGAGCAGGACCCCGACACCACCGCGCCGGCGGTGACGGCCGCCGTGACCGGTGACCGCGACGAAAACGGCGCGTACGTGGGCACGGCGACGGTGACGATCTCGGCCACCGACACCGAGTCCGGCGTGGACACGGTGGAGTACTCATTGGACGGCGCCGCCTACGCCGCGTACACCGCGCCGCTCAGCGTCACCGCGCCCGGGCAGCACACGGTCAACTACCGAGCCACCGACAACGCCGGCAACACCTCGACGCCGCAGGCAGTGGCGTTCACGGTCGTCGACGAGCCGGACCCGGACACCACCCCGCCGACCGCGAGCGCCCAGATCGCCGGCGAGCCGGACGGTGAGGGCAACTACATCGGCCAGGCGACGGTGACGATCTCCGCCACCGACGCCGACTCCGGTGTGGACACCATCGAGTACTCGCTCGACGGCCAGCCCTACACCGCGTACACCGCGCCGGTCGTGGTCAACCAGCCCGGCCAGCACTCGCTCGTGTACCGCGCGACAGACAACGCCGGCAACACCTCGACGCCGCAGACCATCTCGCTCACGGTCGTCGACGACACGGAGCCGGACACCACCCCGCCGACCGTGACCGCCGCGCTCACCGGCGAGCAGGACGGCAGCGGCGCGTACGTCGGCGCCGCCACCGTCACGCTCACCGCGAGCGACACCGAGTCCGGTGTGGACAGTGTGGAGTACTCGCTCGACGGCGGGGCCTTCGCGGCGTACACCGCGCCGGTCACCGTCAACACCGCGGGACAGCACACGGTCAGCTACCGGGCCACCGACGAGGCCGGCAACACCTCGGCGGCCCAGTCGGTGTCGTTCACCGTCGTGGCACCGCCGCAGGACACCACCCCGCCGACCGTGAACGCGACGGTCGCCGGGCAGCGGGACGGCAACGGCGCGTACGTCGGAGCGGCCACCGTCACGGTCACCGCCACCGACGCGGGCTCCGGCGTCGACCGGATCGAGTACTCGGTCGACGGCCAGCCGTACGCCGCCTACACGGCACCGGTGACCGTCAACCAGCCCGGCCAGCACACGGTCAGCTACCGCGCGACCGACAAGGCCGGCAACACGTCGACCGCGCAGTCGGCCTCGTTCACCGTGGTCGCGGCGCCGGGCGACACGACACCGCCGACGGTGAACGCCACCATCGCCGGCCAGCTCGACGGCAGCTGGTCCTATGTGGGCAGTGCCACCGTGACGCTCACCGGCGCCGACACCGGCGGCTCGGGGCTGCTCCGCGTGGAGTACGCCCTCGACGGCCACGGCTACATCGTCTACACCGGACCGGTCACGGTGAACACCCCTGGGCAGCACACGATCAGCTACCGGGCCACCGACCGGGCAGGCAACGTCTCCACCACCGGCTCGACCGCGTTCAACGTGGTCGAGAGCGGCGCCCAGCCGATGACCTGCCGGGTGGCGGACACGCGGTCGACCGTGTGGATCGGCACGAAGAACAGCGGCGTGCCCAACCGCGCGGTCTCCGGCGGCTGCTGGATCAACAACCTGATCGAGGACGAGAAGCCGTGGGCCACGCCCGCCGACTTCATCGCCCACGTGCAGGAGGTCAGCGACAACCTGCACCGCCGTGGCCTGATCACCAACCAGCAGCGCAACACGCTGGTCCGCACCGCCCGCGAGTCGGGCGTCGGCAAGCCGGACGACAAGCAGGGGTACCTGCCGCTGCTGGACCGCACGCCGGCCTCGTACAACCTCTGGGAGCACGTCGGCGCCGGCGGCTTCCGGCGCAACGCCGACGGCTCGATCACCAGCCAGGCGGTCGACGGGCTCGGCATGCTGTGGTTCCCGGTCCGCGAGTACGGCGACTTCTCGCTCAAGCTCCAGTGGCGGGACGACGCGCCGGGTGACGGGCGGGTCAACAGCGGCGTGTTCGTCCGCTTCCCGCAGGTGCACCAGCACCCGCAGGAGCCGCGCCCCGAGTGGGTCGCCATCAAGTACGGCCACGAGCTGCAGATCTTCGACCGGGCCGACGGCGACATGTACAAGAGCGGCTCGGTGTACGGCTTCGACCGGGTCGACCTCGCCGGCGCGGGCGTGACGCCGAAGGGCACCTGGAACGACTACGAGATCCGCGTGGTGGGCCAGCACTACTCGCTGTTCCGCAACGGCGTGCTCATCAACCAGTACGTAAACGACCCCGCCGCGGTCTTCGACCCGCCCCGCGCGGACGACCCGGGCGGGGCCGGGCGTGAGCACCCGACCGGCTACATCGGACTCCAGAACCACGGTGCCACCGACATCGTGAGCTTCCGGAACATCCGGATCGCCCCGCTGACACCGTGAGAGCTTCCAGGCGCTCGAACCGCCCGCGCGAGCGCGGGCCGGCATTACAGAGATTGGACAGGACCGTGAACACACGAAGGGGACTGGTCCTGGCGGTGCTGCTCGTGACGCTCGCCGTCGCGGGTGGGCTGGCCAGCGCCGGCGACCGCGGGGTCGGCGGATCGACGACCGCCGCCGCTGACAAGGGGGTGACGGCCGTCAACGCGGCGGCCGTCGCCCCGGCCGGGGAGCGCCCCGGCGGCTGCTCCGTCATCGACCGCCGCATGGACCTGTACGCGGTCGAGCTGCCCAAGGACCCGGTGACCAACCAGATCCGGCTCGGCTACGGGCTCACGCCGCAGACCGCCTCGTACCCGGGGCCGCTGATCGAGATGATCGAGGGCAGTGCCTCGCGATCACGCTGCACAACCAGGTGCCGCAGGCCACGCTGGAGCAGCTGCGCCTCGACCCCAACCACCCGATCGGCGTGTCCCTGCACACGCACGGGGTCAAGTACACCCAGATGTCCGACGGCACCGTGCACAGCAACTCGTTCGTGCCGCCGGGCGGGTCGCGCACCTACATCTGGTACGCGCAGCCGCGCAACACGAACACCGGCGCGCAGGGCACGGCCGGCTACTGGTGGTACCACGACCACGTGGTCGGCGGGCCGCACGGTACGCCGGGCATCCGCTCGGGCCTGTTCGGCGGGCTCGTCGTGCGGCGGCAGGGCGACCCCCGCCCGGACCGCACGTACGTGCTCGCCTTCGGTGACCGGCAGACCATCAACCTGCGGCGCAGCAGCGAGGCCGACACCTGCGACGAGCAGAACCCGGTGCCCGGCCCGACCTGCGTGGTCGCGAAGCTCGGCGAGAAGGTCGAGTTCCTCGTCATCGGCATCGGCGACGACATGCACACCTTCCACGTGCACGGCCACTCCTGGGCGGACACCCGCACCGGCGTGATCGAGGGCACCGGCGCGCTCGCCAACTCGATACCGATCATCGACAACAAGACGGTCGGGCCCGGCGACACGTTCGGCGCCCGGGTGATCGCCGGCGAGTCGGTCGGTCCCGGCCACTGGATGCTCCACTGCCACATGCAGTTCCACTCCGACCTCGGCATGTCCACGACATTCCACGTGCTCGACGAGAACGGCGCGATGACGGCGCACGCCGGCCACGCACCGGCCAACCCGGTCCAGGCCGCCCCGGCAGGCGGCGGCCAGGACGCGCCCGCCCACGGAAACCACGGTTGATCCCGGAGGAAACGAGATGAGACCCATCTGGAGGCGCGCGGTGACGCTCGCGTCGGTCGCCACATTGGCGCTCGGCGTGCTGTCGGTACCCGCGTCCGCCGCTCCCGCACCGGTCGACCTGCCCCCACCTGGGGCAGGAGCGCGGTCAACGTACTGGTGTTCCACGGTCCCGTGGCGGAACAGGACGACCCCGTGACCCGGGCCGTCGCGACGATCCGCAGGCTGGGCCGGGACAACGGCTTCTACGTGCACGACTCCTCGGACCCGGCGGTGTTCAACCCCACGAACCTCGCCCGGTACCGCAGCGTGGTCTTCCTGTCCGCCAACGGTGTCACGCTCAACGACAAGCAGGAAGCGGCGTTCCAGGCGTACATCAAGGGCGGCGGCGGCTTCCTGGGCGTGCACGACGCGGCCCGCGTGCAGCCGAGCTCGGAGTGGTTCACCGGCCTGATCGGCACCCGGCCGGCCGCGGGCCTGCCCAACGCCGAGAAGATCGTGGAGGCCACGGCCAGCGCCCAGAACACGCCGAACGAGGGCGTGGCGCAGCTCATCGACGGCTCGACCGGCACCAAGTGGCTGACGTTCGCGCGCACCGGCTGGGTCATCGCCAAGCTCGGCGCGCCGGTTGTCGTGTCCCGCTACGCCCTGACGTCCGCCAACGACTTCCCCGGGCGCGACCCGCGCGACTGGACCCTCGAAGGCTCCACCGACGGGCAGAACTGGACCACATTGGACACCCGCACCGGGGAGACGTTCGCGGGCCGGTTCGAGACGCGGCAGTTCACCTTCACCAACACCACCGCGTACCAGTACTTCCGGCTGAACATCACCGCGAACAGCGGCGAGCCGATCATCCAGCTCGCCGAGCTGTGGCTGATCGGCCCGGACGCGGGGCCGCCGCCGGAGGCGACCGTGCAGGAGGCGGTGGTCAGCTACACCGACCGCCAGCACCCGGCCAACAAGGGCTTCCCGCTGACGGCCAAGCGCTCCGACCAGTGGATCAACTGGAACCCCAGCCCGGTCGGCCGCGTACACACCGTCGCGCAGGTGCAGGAGCACACGTACAACCCGGGGCTGAGCCGCAACGGCGCGTTCCACCCCATCTCGTGGTGCCGTGACTACGACGGCGGCCGCTCCTTCTACACCGGCATGGGGCGCACCGAGGCGAGCTACACCTCGGACACGCGGTTCCAGAGCCACCTGCTCGGCGCGCTGCAGTGGACCGCCGGGCTCGTGCGCGGCGACTGCCAGGCGACGATCGCGGCCAACTACCGCGGCGAGCGCCTGACCACCACCAACCAGACCGGGCAGCTCGACCAGATCGGTGAGCCGCACGGCCTGACCATCGCACCGAACAACGGCCGGGTCTTCTACGTCGGCAAGGCCGCCTGCGCGAGCGGGCCGATCGTCGACTGGAGCAACCCGAACGTCGGCAAGGGCTGCGGCACCATCCACCAGTGGGACCCGCAGACCAAGCAGGTCAAGCTGCTGACCACGCTCGAGGTCATGGGCAACCGGGGCAGCGGCAGCGAGCTGGTCAAGAACGAGGAGGGCCTGCTCGGCATCACGCTCGACCCGGCGTTCGCGGACAACGGCTGGATGTACGTGTACTGGATGCCGCACGCCTCGATCGACCGGGAGAAGCGGATCGGCAAGCGGACGGTCTCGCGGTTCACGTACAACGCGGCCGCGTCGACGATCGACCTGAGCAGCCGCAAGGACCTGCTCTCCTGGGACGTGCAGATCCACAGCTGCTGCCACGCCGGCGGCGGCATGACGTTCGACGAGTCCGGCAACCTCTACATCGGCAGCGGTGACAGCAACTCCTCGGGCGGCTCGGACGGCTACTCCGGCAACAACTGGACCCAGGAGTTCGCCGGCATCTCCTTCCAGGACGCCCGCCGCACGGCCGGCAACACGAACGACCTCAACGGCAAGATCATCCGGATCCACCCGGAGGCCGACGGGACGTACACCATCCCCGACGGCAACCTCTTCACCGGCCTCGAGGAGGGCGGCGGCAAGACCCGGCCGGAGATCTACGTGATGGGCGTGCGCAACATCGCCCGGATCGCCTGGGACGCCGAGAACGACTGGCTGACCGCCGCGTGGGTCGGGCCGGACGCGGGCGCGCCGAGCCCCGAGCTGGGCCCGGCGAAGTACGAGACCGCGACGATCATCACGTCCGCGGGCAACCACGGCTGGCCGTACTGCATGGGCAACCGGCAGCCGTACCGCGACCGGTCCAACACCGACGCGACGGTGCTGACCGGCTGGTACGACTGCGACAACCCGAAGAACGAGTCGCCGCGCAACACCGGTCTCGTCAACCTTCCGCCGGTCCGGGACAACATGATCTGGTACTCGCCGCAGGGCGGTGGCCCGGTCTTCCCGGAGCGCAGCGACGGCAGCGGCATCCCGACGTACGTGCAGTCCGAGAGCACCTACACGCAGCCGTACCTGACCGGCGGCGGCCAGGCGGTCATGGACGGCCCGACCTACCACCGCTCGCAGGTGAACACGAACAGCGGCGTGGCGTGGCCGGAGTACTGGGAGAACAAGTGGTTCATCGGTGACCAGTCCAACGGCCAGAACCGCGTCGCCATCACGGTCAACCCGGAGACGGTGCCGCAGGCGGGCGCGCCCGCGTTCGCCGAGGACCTCAAGCCGATGATCCAGGTGGGCAACGGCGACAACCAGCTCGACTCCTGGATGGACGCGAAGTTCGGCCCGGACGGCGCGCTGTACCTGCTCGACTACGCGGACGGCTTCTTCAGCCTGCACGCTCGCCAGAAGCTGAGCCGCGTCGTGTACACGGGCGGACCGGCCACCCCGCACCCGAGCCTGGCGACGGCCCGCTCCATCGCGCAGGCCCAGCCGCGGACGGTCTCGTTCTCGGCCGCCAAGGCCGGTGGCGTGGCGTGGGAGTGGGACTTCGGCGACGGCACCGCCAAGTCGACGGCGCCCCACCCGACCCACACCTACAAGCGGTACGGCACGTTCGAGGCGACCCTGAAGGTCACGTACGCCGACGGCCAGTCCGTCTCCTCGAAGATCGCGGTCAACGCCGGCTGCGTGGCACCGGACTCGCGACCGACCGTCCAGCTCCTCGAGGTCGAGACGGGCGTCGCCAACCGGGTCGCCGGCGGCGGCTGCACGATCAACGACCTTATCGACGACGAGGCCAACTGGCCGAACCACAACGAGTTCGTCAACCACCTCGACGAGGTGCTCGCCGAGCTCACCGCGGCGCACGTGATCGACAACCGCGAGGCGGGCGTGCTCCGGCGGGCCGGCGCGCAGTCCGCGATCGGCTCGGTCCCCGGCTACAAGAGCATCTTCGACGGCACGGCGTACTCGCTGTCCGGCTGGCGCCAGGCACCGGGTGGCTCGTTCCAGGTACGCCCGGACGGCACGATACGCACCATCGGCGGCCTGGGCATGCTCTGGTACGCCGACCAGCAGTTCGCCGACTACTCCATCAAGCTGCAGTTCCGGGACGTGTCACCGGAGGGCACGCGGGCCAACAGCGGCGTCCTCGTCCGCTTCCCCGACCCGCGCACCCCACTGGCGCAACGGCCTCCGGGCAGCTGCGGCACGATCGGCTCGGCGGCCACTTCGCAGGCGTGGGTCGCGATCTACTGTGGACACGAGATCCAGCTCTACGACGGCGATACCGGCGAACCGCAGAAGACCGGTTCGGTGTACAACTTCGACCCGAACACCCTCGCCCAGTCCGGCGCCACCGCCAAGAACGTGTGGAACGACTACGAGATCAAGGTCGAGGGCCAGCACTACACGATCATCCGCAACGGCGTGGTGATCAACGAGTTCGACAACACCCCCGGCAAGCAGTCGTCCCGCGCGGGCGACCCGTCGACGGACCTGCGCCAGTTCGTCAGCGGCTTCATCGGGCTGCAGAACCACGGCACCAATGACCTGATGGAGTTCCGCAACGTGCGCGTGCGCGAGCTCTAGACAGGGCTTCTGGGGTAGGTCGCCCCGTCCCGCCACGAGCGGGGCGGGGCGACCGCCTTTTCGGGCGAGCGCGCTGTCCGAAGTGCGGCCGCTCTCCAAGAGCACAAACCGAAGAACGCATCGGGCTACCGCGACGTCCGCCGTGGTCCGGACCGTCGCTCCCGCGGCCTCGCCCTCCGCCCCCGGTCACCCTCACCCCGGCCCGCGAACCTCACCCACCGCGCGCGGCCTCACCACCCCTTGACCGGCGTCGACTACGGCCTTGTCGAACAGATCGTGGACGCTTACCGCCCCTCCAGGGGCTGTTGAGTCCCTCAAGGGCAGCCAATGTCCACGATCACGAGCGGCCACCCCGCTCGAAGACCAACATCCCCTCCAACGCCCTCGCCCCGCGCGTTGTGGCGCCGACCGCCCGCCGCCCGCACCAACGCCACCACCGTGCACGCCCTGTGGCAGGACCGCATGCTGGTCGAGGCCCCGCGGCCCGCGCGGCACCGTGCACTGCTTGCCGCGGCCGGTGCCCACCCGCGTCCGCACCACCTCGCCGGTGTCGGCGCGGAACACGCGCCGACGTGGCCCGCGGCGCGTTGCCGCGGCGGGGGCGACCGTGACCAGGCGCGGAGGGTGAGGCCGCGGGAGCAACGGTCCGGACCAACCGCGGACATCGCGGTAGCCCGGATGTGAAAGGGCTAAGCGGCGCGGAGGGTGAGCAGCGTGATCTCGCTGCGGGCGAAGATGCGCAGCGGCGGGCCCCAGAAGCCGGTGCCGTTGCTGGTGTAGAGCTGGGTGCGGTCGCCGTGCCGCGACAGGCCGCTGACCGTGGGTTGGTCCAGGCGCACCAGGTAGTGGAAGGGCCAGATCTGGCCGCCGTGGGTGTGTCCGGAGATCTGGAGGTCGATGCCGTGCGTGACCGCGGCGCTGACCTGCTTCGGCTGGTGGGCGAGCAGCAGCACGGGCAGGTCCGGGTCGGCGCCCTCCAGCGCGGCCGCGTGGTCGGCGCGGTGGCCGGGCAGGCCCGAGCCGGCGGCGGTGCGGTCGTCGACGCCGGCCACGACCAGGCGGTCGCCGCCGCGCTCGACCACGAGGTGGCGGTTGTGCAGCGCCTCCCAGCCCAGGTCGCGCATGTGGCCGAGCCAGCCCTCGGCCTCGCCGAAGTACTCGTGGTTGCCGGTCACGTAGGCCCTGGCCAGCCTGGCGCGCACGTCGCCGAGCGGGGCGGCCTGCTCGCGGCGCTGGGCGACCGTGCCGTCGGCGATGTCGCCGGTGTGGCAGGCGATGTCCGCGTCCAGGCCGTTGACGACCTCGGTGACCTGCCGCGACCAGCGTGCCCGGTCCAGCGGGCCGTAGTGGGTGTCGGTGAGCAGGACGACCCGCAGCCCGTCGAGCCCGGCGCCGAGGCGGGGGAGGACCACGTCGACGCGCTTGACCCTCGGCACGCGCATCGCCTCGACCCAGCCCCAGACCACCAGCACGGCGGAGACGGCCAGGACCGCGGCGGCGACCACCCGCGAGCGGGTGGGGTCGGCGACGCCCGCGGCGGCGAGCACGAGGCGCAGCAGGTTGCCGGCGATGGCCCAGACGAAGAGCACCCAGATCACGCCGAGCATGGTGTCGCCCGCCACAGCCGCCGCGTCGATGCGGCGCGGGCCGTGGCCGAGGACCATCAGCGCCGGGAACGTGAGCAGCGCCACCGCGAACAGCGCCGTGCCGGCGGCGGTCAACCCGCCCGGCCAGCCGGCGCCCGACGCGACGAGCGTCCACCACGGGACGCCGAAGAGCAGGAGCAGGATCGCGGTCAGGACCGCGCCGAACCGGAGGACCCGCCCCCACCGCCGGGTGGGTGCCGCCTCCACCGCCTCACTGACCGCCACGCGCACGCTCCTCGCTGTCCATCAGTGCAGCATGACACCGCCGCGGCGCCACCGGCCACGAAAAACGTCGTGGAGAACGCCGGCACGGTGACCATCACCGGTTGGACGTTCCTCTTCCCGATGGACGACGGGGTCGAGGTCACCGAGTTCTGGAACGCTGTGCTGATCTCGCCGAGCGGCATCGTCAGCGCCCGCGACCAGGAGCACAACTCCACCCTTGAGCCCGGCCAGCGGGTCGGCTTCGGCTTCGCGGCGCGCGGCACGCAGAGCGGCGTCCCGGCCAGCTTCACCGTCAACACGGTCGTCTGCTCGACCGTCGACTGACGCCCGGCGCTCAGCGGAGGGTGATGACGTTGCCCGTGATGAGGCCGGCGGCGTCCGAGACAAGGTAGGCGATAACGGCGGCGACCTCGTCCGGGGTGGCGACGTGGTAGAGGCCGCCGGCGCTGGCCACCGCCTCGCGGATCGAGTCGGTCACCCAGCCGGTGTCGGTCACCGGGGGGTGCACCACGTTGGCGGTGATGCCCAGCGCGGCGAGCTCGGACGCGGCGGACATCGTGTAGTTGGTCTGTGCGGCCTTCGCCGCGCCGTACGACACCTCGGTCGGGAAGCCGAGGTCGCCGCCGGAGGTCATGCCGATAATCCGGCCCCAGGTGGCGCCACGGGCGGCGTGGCGGCGGGCCAGCTCGCCGATCAGCAGGGCCGGGGCCATGGCGTCGACCGCAAACTGCTGCGACCACGTCGCGTGGCTCACCGGCTGCATCGCGCGGCCGTGGCCGTCGGTGTCGGCCGGGGTGAACGTGTCCTGCACCCAGCCGGTGGCGTTGTTGATCAGGATGTCGACCGGGCCGAGCAGCTCCTCGGCCGTGTCGAAGAGGCGGGCCGGCGCCGCGGGGTCGGTGAGGTCGGCCTCGACGGCGATCGCACGGCCGCCCGCGGCCTCGATGCCGGCGACCACGTGGTCGGCATCGCGCAGGCGGTTGTCGCGGTAGGCCTGCGGGACGCCGGGGTCCTCGGCGTCGCGGACCCGCCAGTACGCGCACAGCACAGCGGTGCCGGCGGCCGCCAGCGCGGTGGCCGTCGCCGCGCCGATCCCGTGGTTGGCGCCCGTGACAATCGCGACATGTTCGCTCACAGTCGGGCAGTCTTGCCGCCGCCCGGGGTCACCGCAACGGAGTTTCAGCCGTCCAGCGCGTGATAGTCGATCTTGCCGTTGGGGCGGCGGGGAAGGCGGTCGATGCCCTCCGCCCGCACGCCGAGGCGGTGCAGGCCCAGCGCGCCCGTCACCACCGCCACGACCTGGGCAAGCACCGCCCGGTCGGCGGTCTCGCAGACGACGCGGATGCGGTCACCGGCGGGTACGGCGGCGGCGACGGCGAACGGCGCCGCGAGGTGCTCGACGGCGTCCAGGTTGGCCCGCACGCCGAAGGCCTTGCCGATCCGGCTCAACCGCCCGTGCAGCCACAGGTGGCCGTCGGCGTCGAGGTGGCCGCTGTCGCCGGTGTGCAGGACGCCGCCGAGGTCGTCGCCGCGGGCGAGGTCGGCGGCCGTCTCCGCGTACCCCATCATCACGCCGGGTGAGTGGCAGACCACCTCGCCCGCCTCGACGCTGAGCCGCACGCCCGGGATGGGCGGCCCCACCGAGCCGAGCTTCTCCGGCAGCCGTCCGGGCGGGAGCACGCAGATCCGGGAGCCGGCCTCGGTCTGCCCGTACATGACGTACAGCCCGCCGGCCGTGAGCTCGTGCAGCCGGGTGGCCAGGTCGTCGGGGAGCCGGCCGCCCGAGACGGTCAGCGACCGGACGGTCGGGCTGCGCTCGGGGTGCCACGGCAGGCGGCGCAGCAGCTCGTACGTGTGCGGCACTCCGGCGATCGAGGTGACGCCGTGCCGGTTGACCGCCCGCCAGAAGTCCGCCTGCAGGACGCCCTGGCGGGTGACGACCACGGTGCCGCCCGCCTGCAGGTGGGTGTGCAGCACGCTGAGCCCGAACGTGTAGTAGGGCGGCATGGTCGTCACCGCCACGCCGCCGCCGTCGATGCCGAGCGCGCCGCGGATCGAGGTGGTGATCGCCGCCACGCTCGCCCGGGACATCCGCACGAGGCGTGGCCGACCGGTGGAGCCGGACGTGGCCAGCAGCAGGCCGAGGTCCGGATGCGGGAGGACCTCGGGAGGCGTCCGGCGCACCCACGCGCCGCTCTCCGCCGCGTACCCCGCAGGCGGCCGCGCCCCGGCACCCAGCACCGCCGCCGGCGCGAACGTGCCGACCAGCTCGCGCACCGGCACCGCCACCGAGTCCGGCCCGCACAGGAGCACCGGCCGGCCGGCGCGCGCGGCGCCGAGGTACCGCACGATCGCGGCCACCTCGTTGACGACCGGGCAGATCACGACCCCCGGTGGGGCGGCGTCGAGCGCTCTGGCCACCGCGTCGACCTCTACGGCGAGCCGATTTCCGGAAACTTTCTCATCACTGGCCGCGTCGACCAGGCACGCATTTCCCAGCGAAAACAAGCCGGATCACCACCCCGTGCGGCGACTGCCGAGGCCACGACTCTAGCGCTCCGCGTCGAGATATCGAAAATCAGCCGGAAGGTTGTTGACACTGCTCTGGAGATCGATGAGTCTCACGCCATGACGTTGACGGGGACTCCACTGCTCCGCAGCCAGGAGAACGTCTGGGAGTACGTGTACTGCTTCGCGCCCGACAGCCCGGGCCGGATCGGCTGCAACGTGTTCAACACGATGGAGCTGCCCGGGCCGGTCGACGCGGACGCGTTCCGGCAGGCCGTGGCGGATGTCGCGCGGCGGCACGAGGCGTTGCGCACCGTGTTCGCCACCATCGAGGCCGACCCGCTGACCCGCGTGGCCGACGACCTGGAGCCGTCGGTGCGGGTGGTCGACCTCTCCGCGCACCCACCCGCCCGGCGGGCCGCGCACCTGGCCGGTCTGCTGGCGTACGAGAGCCACCGCGACTTCGACCTGCGCGACGGTCCGCTGTGGACGGTCACGCTGGTGCGCCGATCGGAGACCAGCCACCTGGTGGCGGTGGCGATGACCCACGTCATCGCGGACGGCTGGTCGACGGGTGTCTTCCTGCGCGACCTCATGGCGGCGTACCGGGCACGCCTCGGCGCCGGGCCGCCCCTCGCCCCACTGGAGGTCACCTACGAGCAGGCGCTCGCCGCTCCACAGTGGAGCGACGAGGAGCTGGCCCGCCGGACCGGGTACTGGAGGCGCCACCTCGCGCCGCTGCCGGACCGCTCGCCGTTCACGATGGCGCCGCTGACCCCCGGCCTCGACGTGCAGGCCGAGGCCAACCTCGGCATCACCCTTCCCGGTGCGCTCGCCCGGGCGCTGGGCACGCTGGCCCGGCAGGAGCGGATGACGCCGTTCGTGCTGCTGCTCGGCGCCTACCGCGTGCTCCTCGGCGCGCTCACCGGCTGGGACCGCGTCGTCATCGGCAGCGCCACCTTCGGCCGCGAGTCGCCGGGCAGCCGCGAGCTGATCGGCCAGTTCACCCACAACCTGTACGTGCCGACGGTCATCCCGCCGCACCGCACGCTGCGCGAGGCGCTCGGCGAGGTGCGCGGCGCGGTCTTCGGCGCGCTGCGCCACAACGCGTCGTTCAAGCAGATCGCGCCGGCGGTAAACCCCGACTTCGAGCGGATGCGCCCGTGGCCGTACTTGCCGCTCTACCACGCCTGGTTCATCTCGGCGCCACCCGGCAACGCGCAGGGCCGGCCGGACGGGCCGGCGGACCACGACACCGGGTTCACCGAGACCCGCATGCCGGGCCGGCCGCGCGCACTGCCCGAGTCGGTGGGCGACAAGGCGGCGCTGTGGGCCAAGAAGGGCGAGCCCAACCTGACGATCAGCGACGACCGCCGGGCGGTGTTCGTCCGGTACAACCCGTTCATCTACGACCGCGACGAGATGGTCCGGCTGGTCACCGGATACCGGCACGTGCTGGGCGAGCTCGTCCGCGACCCGCACCAGCGGATCGCCGACCTGCGCCTGGAGTGACCGGCCGCACTGACTGATCGCACAGACACCACGGGGGAACGGTGCAACGCGAGACCATGCGCGAAGAGGAGCACGCCGAACGGCGGTCCCGCCTGTCGGCGGCCAAGCAGGCCCTGCTGGCCCAGCGGCTGGGAGGCACCGCGGCGCCGGTGATCCCGCCCCTGCCTGCGGGGGAGCCGCCACCGCTGTCGTGGGCGCAGGAGCGGCTCTGGTTCATGGAGCAGTTCGTGCCCGGCACGGCCGCGTACACGATCCCGGTCGTCGTCCGGGTGCCCGGCGGGCTCGACCCGGCCGCGCTGCGGGCGGCGCTGGACCACCTCGCCGCCCGGCACGAGGTGCTCCGCTCCACCTTCCACGCCGGGCCGGACGGCACGCCCCGGCTGCGGCTGGTCGCGCACGCGAGCGTGCCGGTGTCCGAAGTGGAGGCCACCGAGGAGGGCGCACGCGAGGTGATCTCGGCGGCACTCGCCCAGCCGTTCGACCTCACCCGGGCACCCCTGCTGCGGGCCATGCTCGTCCACCTGTCCGGCGGCGACCACGTGCTGGTGCTCGCCGTGCACCACCTCGTCGCCGACGGCTGGTCCGCTGACCTGCTGCTCAGCGAGCTGGCCGAGCTGCTCGCCGGTGGCCGGCCGGCGGCGGCCCCCGCGCTGCGCTACGCCGACTACGCGGCCTGGCAGCGGCAGCGCGCCGGCAGCGGCGACCTGGCGTACTGGCGGGAACGGCTCGCCGGCCTGCCGCCGCTGGACCTGCCCACCGACCGGCCGAGGCCGGACCCGCCCACGTACGGGGGCGCGACGCACGCGTTCCGCATCGGCGGGGCGCTGCGCGACCGGCTGGCCGCGCTCGCCCGCGAGCGGGGCGCGACCCTCTACATGGCACTGCTCGCGGGGTTTCAGGCGGTGCTGGGCCGGTACAGCGGGCAGGACGACTTCGCCGTCGGCTCGCCGGTCGCCGGCCGGCACCTGCCCGAGCTGGAGCCGATCGTCGGCCTCTTCGTCAACACGCTCGTGATGCGCGCCGACCTCTCCGGCGGGCCGAGCTTCGCCGAGCTGCTCGACCGCACCCGGCGGAGCGCGCTGGACGCGTACGACCGTGCGGAGGTCCCCTTCGAGCGGCTGGTCAGCGAGCTGCGCGTGGACCGCGACGTGCGCCGGTCGCCGCTGTTCCAGGTGGTGTTCGCGTTCCAGAACTACGGGCGCGGCAGCACCGCGTTCGCGCCGTTCGACTTCGATCTGCCGAGCACGCGGTTCGAGCTCGAGCTGTACGCCAGCGAGGCCGGCGACGGTCTACTGTGCTCGGTCGTATACAACCGCGGCCTCTTCGACGCCGTGCGGATCGAGCGGCTCGGCGGTCACCTGGTCACGCTGCTGGACGCCGTCACCGCCGACCCGCACGCCCCGGTCGCCGCGCACGAGCTGCTCACGCCGGCCGAGCGCGCGGCGCGCGACGCGTGGAACAGCACCGCCACCGACCTCGGCCCGCCCGGTTGCCTGCACCGTCCGGTGTGGACGCGCGCGGCGGCCGACCCCGACCGGGTGGCCGTGCGGCACCCGGGCGGCGCGCTGACCTACGCGGACCTCGTCGCGGCCGCCGAGCACACCGCCGCCCGGCTCACCGAGGCCGGTGTGCGGCGGGGCGAGCTCGTCGGCGTCGTCATGGCGCGCGGCTGGGAGCAGGTCGTCGCGGTGCTGGCCGTCAGCCGGGCCGGCGCGGCGTACCTGCCGATCGACGCCGACCTGCCCGAGGCCCGCCGTCGTGAGCTGCTCGACCTGGGCGGCTGCCGGGTCGCGCTCACCCAGCCCGGGCGCACCGTGGAGGGCCGCACCACGATCGTCGTCACGCGCGGCGAGGGGGAGCCGGCCGCCCCGACCCCGCCCAGCCGGACGACCTCGCCTACGTCATATTCACGTCGGGCTCCACCGGAGCGCCGAAGGGCGTGATGATCGAGCACCGGGCCGCGCTCAACACCGTCCGCGACGTCAACCAGCACCTCGGCTGGTCGGCGGACGACCGGATCATCACGCTCTCCGCGCTCAGCTTCGACCTGTCCGTACAGGACGTGTACGGCGGGCTCGCGGCCGGCGCCACGCTCGTCATGCCCGCGCCGGAGGAGGACAAGGACCCGGCGGCATGGGCCCGGCTCGTCCAGGAGCAGCGCGTCACCGTCTGGAACTCGGTGCCGGCGCTCGCCGAGCTCCTCACCGAGCAGGCCGAGCACAGCGGGGCCGACCTGCGCTCGCTGCGGCTGGTGATGCTCTCCGGCGACTGGATCCCGCCGACGCTGCCGGACCGCCTGCGCGCGCTCGCGCCGGGCGTACGGGTGGTCAGCCTCGGCGGCGCCACCGAAGGCTCCATCTGGTCGGTCTGGTACGACATCGCCCACGTCGATCCGAAGTGGACGTCCATTCCGTACGGCCGCCCGATGGCGAACCAGACGCTGCACATCCTCGACCGCTCCGGCTGTGACGCGCCGGTCGGCGTCGCCGGCGAGCTGCACATCGGCGGGGTGGGGCTGGCCACCGGGTACTGGCGCGACCCGGAGCGCACCGCCGCCGCGTTCGTCACCCACGCGCGCACCGGCGAGCGCCTCTACCGCACCGGCGACCTCGCCCGGTGCGGGCCGGACGGCACCATCGAGTTCCTCGGCCGGGCCGACTCCCAGGTCAAGATCCGCGGGTACCGGGTGGAGCTGGGCGAGATCGAGGCGCACCTCGGGCGGCACCCGGACGTGGTCGACTGCGCCGTCGTCACACTCGGCCAGCGCGGCGCCCGGGAGCTGGCCGGCTACGCGGTGCCCCGCGACGGCGCGCCGCTCGACGTCGACGACCTGCGTGGCTACCTGGCCGACCGGCTGCCCGCCTACATGGTGCCCACCTACCTGACCGCCGTGCCGCGCATCCCGCTGACCGCCAACGGCAAGGTCGACCGCAAGCGGCTGCCCGCACCGCGGCGCACGGCGCCGGCCGGCGGCGCGGAGCCGAGCACCGCCACCGAGCGGCTGGTCGCCGGCGTCTGGGCCGCCGTCCTCGGCGTGGAGAGCGTGGGCGCGGACGACGACTTCTTCGCGATCGGCGGCCACTCGCTGCTGGCCATCAAGGTGGTCACCCGGCTGCGCCGCGAGCTGCCGGCCGGCTCGCCCGGCGTCGCGGTGATGGACATGTTCCGGGCGCCGACCGTGCGCGCGCTGGCCGCGCTGCTCGACAAGCCGGCCGCCGAGCGCCCCCGGCACCTGCTGCACCGGCTGACCGCCGAGCCGGCCGAGCCGCCCGCGCTGAGCTACGTCTGCGTCCCGTACGGCGGCGGCAGCGCGATCGTCTACCAGCCCCTCGCCGACGCGCTGCCGGACGGGTACGCGCTGTGGTCCCTCGCGATCCCCGGCCACGACGTCGGGCTTGACGAGGAGCACCTGCCGTTCGACGTGCTCGCCGCCCGCTGCGCCGCCGAGGTCCTCGACCGGGTCAGCGGCCCGATCGTCCTCTACGGGCACTGCGGCGTCGGTTCGGCGCTGATCGTCGAGGTCGCCCGCAGGCTGGAGGAGGCCGGCCGCGAGGTCGAGGCGACGTACATCGGCGCGATCTTCCCCTTCGCCCGCCCGCGGGCCGGCGCGGTCGCCGCGCTGTCCCGGGCGATGAACCGCCTCCGCGGCGACCAGCACTACGTCAACTGGCTCGCCGGCCTCGGCGTCGACCTCGCCGACGTCGACCCCGCGCAGGCCCGGCAGATCGTCCGCAACATGCGCCGCGACTCGGAGGCGGCGGAGGAGTACTTCACCCGGCTGCTCGACACGGGCGCCACCCGGCTGCGCTGCCCGATCATCGCGGTCGCCGGCGAGCGCGACCCGGCCACCGAGTGGTACGACGAGCGCTTCCGCGAGTGGCACTTCCTGACCGACCGCACGGCGCTGGTGGTGCTCGACGAGGCGGGGCACTTCTTCCTCAAGTACCGGGCCGAGGAGCTGGCGGAAATCGTCACCAGCGTGCACCCGGCGGTCGCCGGTGGGACACCGGTGCCGGCACGGACCGGCTGGTGGCTGCAAGGCGTGTCGGAAACGACCGGCGCCGCCGTCCCCAGTGGACCCGAGCCGAGCATGCGACGCTTCCTGTGGGTGATGCTCGGCCAGCTGGTCTCGATGACCGGCGCGGCCCTGACCGACTTCGCGATCCCGCTCTGGATCTACCTGGAGACCGGCTCGCTCACCCGGTTCGCCGTCTTCTTCCTCGTCGGCCTCCTGCCCGGCCTGCTCATCGCGCCGCTCGCCGGCGGGATCGTCGACAGGTACGACCGGCGCCGCGTGATGCTCGCCGCCGACACGGCCGCGCTGGGTGTCCAGCTTGCGTTCGGGCTGCTGCTGTGGACCGGCAACCTGCCTACCGCCGCCATCTACGGGCTCCTGGCCTCGCTGTCGGTGGCGCTCACGTTCCAGCGGCTGGCGTTCTTCTCGGCCGTGCCGCAGCTCGTGCCCAAGCGCTACCTCGGCCACGCGAACGGCGTCGTGCAGACCGCGACCGGCGTGGCCCAGTTCGTGGCCCCGCTCGTCGCGGTGGGCCTGCTGGCCACCATCGACCTGACCGGCATCCTCGTGCTTGACGTGGTGAGCTACGCGTTCGCGATCGTCGCCGTGCTGCTCGTGCGCTTCCCGGCCACCATGGCGTACCGGCGGCGGGAGAGCCTGCTCAAGGAGATAGCCGGCGGCCTGCGATACACGCTCAGCCACCGCGGCATCCGGTCGATGCTGCTGTTCTTCGCCGCATTGAACATCTTCTTGTCGCCGCTACTGTTGCTCTCGTCCCCGCTGGTGCTATCGTTCGCCGATCTGTCCACTGTGGGGCGTGTTGCCTTCGGCGGAGGCTTCGGCGTCCTGCTCGGTGGGCTGGCGATGATGGTATGGGGCGGTCCGCGCAGGCGGCGGATGCGCGGCCTGCTCCTCGGCACTCTCGCCATGGCCGCGTGCTGCCTGCTCACCGGGCTGCGGCCGGCCACGCTGACGGTGGCGATCGGGATCTTCGGCACCTCGCTCTGCCTGACCGTCGTCAACGCCATCTACGCCACGATCGTCCAGGTGACCGTGCCGCAGCGCTTCCACGGCCGGGTCTTCTCGCTCAACACGATCGTCGCCTGGTCGACGCTGCCGCTCGGCTTTGCCGTCATCGTCCCCTTTGGACCGCGCCTGTTCGAGCCGCTGATGGCGGCCGGCGGTCCGCTCGCCGGCACCGTCGGGCAGCTCATCGGCACCGGCGATGGGCGCGGCATCGGCCTCATGTACCTGGTGTTCGCGCTCGCGATGGCCGCCCTCGCCGCGGTGAGCCTCCGGCTGGGCACGCTGTCCCGGTTCGACGCCGAGGTGCCCGAGGCGCCGCCGGACGACCTGTACGGGCGCGAGGCCGTTGCCGCGAAACGGGGGACGCATGACCGGGCAGGACACGACGACCGCCGTGCTGGAGATCGTCCGCCAGGTTCTCGACGACCCGCGCGTCGGCCCCGACGACGACCTTTTCGACGCCGGTTTCGACTCGCTGACGGTCGTGCGCACCGCGGCGCGGGTACGCGAGCGGCTCGGCGTCGACCTGCCGCTCGGCACCTACTTCGACGCCGCCACGGTCAGCGACCTGGCCGCCGCCGTCGAGGAGGCCCGGTGAGCACGTCACCGCCGGCCACCGCGCCGCTCACCACCGCGCAGGAGCGGATCTGGTTTCTCGGGCAGGTGGGCGACGACTACCACGTGCCGATGAGCTGGCGCCTGCGCGGCCCGCTCGACGTGGCCGCGCTCTGCGCGGCGATCCAGGACGCGGTCGGGCGGCACGGGGCGCTCCGGACCCGCTTTCCGGCCCGGGACGGGCGGCCGGTCCAGGAGGTGCTGCCGGACTGGCGGCTCCCGGTCGAGCGGCTCGACGCCACCGAGGAGGAAGCGGCCGACATCGCCGCCGCCCGGATCGTCGAGCCCTTCGACCTCGCCGCCGCCCCGCCGGTACGGGCCACGCTCCTCCGGATCGCCGCCGCCGACCACGTGCTCTGCGTCGTGACCCACCATCTTGTCGCCGACGACATCTCCATCGGCATCCTCGGCGCCGAGGTCGCGGCCGGGTACGCCGCCCGGGTCGGCGGGGAGATCGCGGACCCGGCGCCGCTGCCGGTGCAGTACGCCGACTACGCGCGCGACGAGCGCGCCGCCGCGGACGCCGGGCGGGAGGAGGTGCTGCGGTACTGGACCGAGCGGCTCGCCGGCATCCGCCCGCTGGACCTGCCCACCGACCGGCCCCGGCCCGCGGCGCCCACCACCGACGGCGGCACCGAGTCGCTGCGCAGCGCACAGGCCGCCGCCGACCTGCGCACCCTCTGCCGGGCCGGCCGCACCACCGCGTTCATGACCTCGCTCGCCGCGTACCTGGCGCTGCTCGGCCTCTACAGTGGACAGGACGACATCGCGGTCGGCTCGCCGGTGGACACCCGCGACCGCGTCGAGTTGGAGCCGCTCGTCGGCTTCTTCCTCGACACGGTCGTGCTGCGCGGCGACCTGTCCGGCGATCCCACCGTGCGCGAGCTGCTGGGCCGGGTCAAGGCCACACTCATCGGCGCGTACCAGCACCGCAAGGCACCCCTCGAAGAGCTGCCCGCCCGCCTCGGACTGCGCCGCGACCCCTCCCGCACGCCGCTGTTCGACACGATGTTCATCTACCACGCCGCCCAGGCGAGCGGGCTGGCGCTGCCCGGGCTCGACGTCGGGTGGTTCGACACGGGGCTCGCGCGGGCGAAGTTCGACCTGCTTGTCGACGTGCTCGCCGGCCGCGACGAGGTCACGCTCATCGCCTCGTACCGCAGCGACCTCTTCGACAGCGCGACGATCGCCCTGCTGCTGCGCCGCCTGGAGACCTTCCTGCACCTGGCCGCCGCCGACCCGGACGCCCGGCTGTCCACCGTGTACTCCCGCCTCGCCGCGGCCGAGGCGCCGGCCGAGACCGCATGCGCCCGCCCGGCACCGGTCACCGGCGTGGTCGAGCGGATCTGGGCGCAGGCCGCCGCGACGCCGCACGCGATCGCTGTCGACGCGCCGGACGGCCGGCTCACCTACGCCGAGCTTGTCGACCGGGCCGAGCGGGAGTCCAAAGAGGTCCACAGTGGAGCACTCGTCGAAGTCCGCCGGGAGCCCGGCGCCGGCCTCGTGGTCGCCGTGCTCGCGGTGCTCCGCGCCGGCGCGGCATACCTGCCACTCGACCCGGCACACCCGCGGCGGGCGTCGACGCGCGGGGACGGTGACGGCGTGGACGGGCTCGCGTACGTCATGCACACCTCCGGCTCCACCGGCGCGCCCAAACCGGTCGCCGTGGGCCACACCGCGCTCGCCACCCGCGTCGAGTGGATGGCCGAGGCGTACGGCATCGGGCCCGGCGACCGGGTGCTGCAGCTCTCCTCGCCCGGCTTCGACACGTTCGGCGAGGAGGTGTACCCGTGCCTCAGCCGGGGCGCCACCCTCGTCGTACCGCCGGTCGCGCGGGCCGAGCTGCCCGACTTCCTGGCCACGCCGGCCGGGCGCGCGCTGACCGTGCTCGACCTGCCGACCGCGTACTGGCACGAGCTGGTCACCAGCCTGCCCGCGAGCGCGTGGCCGGACGCGTTGCGCCTCGTCGTCATCGGCGGCGAGCAGGCCCGCGCGGACGTGCTGGCGCGGTGGTTCGAGGGCTTCGGCGACCGGGTCGCGCTGTGGAACACGTACGGCCCGACCGAAGCGACAATCATCGCGACCGCCGCCCGCCTCACGCCCGCGGACGCGGGCCGCCGCCCACCCATCGGCCGCCCGATCGCCGGTACCTGCGCGCACGTGCGCGACCGCCACGGCGGCCCGGTGCCTGACGGCGTGCCCGGCGAGCTCTACCTCGGCGGCCCCGGCCTGGCCAGTGGCTACCTGGGGCGGCCGGACCTGTCCGAGGGGCGGTTCGTCGACCTCGACGGCGTGCGGCACTACCGCACCGGCGACCGGGTGCGGACCCGTCCGGACGGTGCGCTGGAGTTCCTCGGCCGCACCGACCACCAGCTCAAGGTGCGCGGGCACCGCATCGAGCCGGAGGAGGTCGAGGGCGCCCTTACCGGGTACCCCGGCATCCGCGACGCCGCGGTGACCCTCGACGGCGGGCGCCTTGTCGCGCACCTCGTGCTGGAGCCGGGGACGGCCCCGCCGGGCGCCGCGGACCTGCGGGCACACCTGGCCGGCCTGCTCCCGGCGGCGTTCCACCCGGAGGCGTTCGCGGTGCGCGGCGCGCTGCCGCTGACATCGAACGGCAAGCTCGACCGCGCCGCACTGCCACCCGTGGACGTCGCCACCTCCGCGGCACCTGGCGAACCGCCGAGCACCGACGCGGAACGGCTCATCGCCGCGGTCTGGTCCGAGGTGCTCGCCGTCGAGCGGATCGGCGCGCACGACGACTTCTTCGACCTGGGCGGGCACTCGCTGCTGGCCACCCGCGTCGCCGCCCGCCTGCGCGCGCGCCTCGGCCTCGAGGTGCCGCTCCGCCTCATCTTTCGCGCGACGACGGTCCGCGCACTCGCCGAGGCCGTCGAGGACCTGCTGCTCGCCGAGATCGAAGCCATGGACGAGGCCGAAGCCCAACGCCTGACCAGCTCCTGACCCGGACGCGGTCGCGCGGCGCGGCGCCGTTGAGCGGCGCCGGCTGGCTGCGTCAGCGGCGGGCGTCGATCGATCGGGCCAGCTCGCGGAGGTCGCGGACCGCGAGCAGCTCGTCGAAGGTCAAGGTCGTGCCCAGGCGGTCGTTCGTGAGGTCGAGCAGCAGCGTCGCCGTCATCGAGTCGCCGCCGAGGGACAGGAAGTCGTCCTCGGCCGAGATGCGCGTGCGGCCCAGCACCTCGGCCCAGATCTCGCCGATCGCGCGCTCGGTGCCCGTCGCGAGCGGGACGAACGAGCAGCCTTCGCCGCTGGCGACGGCGTCCCAGTTGAGCTGGGGGCTCCCGTCGTCGGCGCGGGGGAGGCGGGGGAGCACCACGAGCACGTCGGGCAGGTCGGGCTCGGCGACGGTGTCCCACACGTGGTCCCGCAGGTCGATCGGTGCACAGTGGACCTGGGCGGCGACCGCCACGATGCGCCGGGCCGGCGGGCCGTCGGTGACCCGGCTGGCCACGTCGATCACGTCGGGGTGCTTGCGGAGCGCTGTCTCGACCGCGATCATCGTGCGTCTCCTCCATGCAGGGAGGCGGCCAGCTCGGCCACCGTGGGGCGTTCGAAGATGGTGACCGCGTCGACCTGCGCGCCCAGGCGGGCGCCGAGCCGGGCGGCTATCTCGGTGGCGGCGAGCGAGTCGCCACCGATCGCGAAGAAGTCGTCGGCGGCGCCGACCGAGCCGACGTCGAGCACCTCGGACCAGACCTGTGCCACGACCCGCTCGGTGTCGCCGCGCGGCGCGACGAAGGCGGCCGGGCCTTCCTCGTCCAGCAGCGCGGGCAGGCCGGACTTGACCACCTTGCCGCCGGCGTTGTGCGGCAGCTCGTCGACGATGCGGAGGACCGCCGGCAGCTCGCGCGGGGACAGGTGGCGGGCGGCGTGCTCGCGCAGCTCGCGGACGGTGGCGTCGGCGCGCAGTACCACCAGCGCGGCCACCACCTCGCCGAGCACCCGGTGGTCGACCGGGAAGACCGCCACCTCGGCGACCGCCTCGTGGCGGCCGAGCACCTGCTCGACGCGGTACGTGGAGACGTTGAAGCCGCCCACGATCACGATGTCGCTGACCCGACCGGCCAGGTAGAGGTAGCCGTCGCCGTCCACATGGCCCAGGTCACCGGTGCGCGTCCAGCCGTCCTGGAAGGTGGCCCCGCCGTCGCCGTCGCCGCCGAGGAACCGCCGTGGCGGCGCGTCGGTCGAGCGGAGCCAGATCTCGCCGGTCTCGCCGTCCGGCAGCGGGGTCCCGTCGGGCGCGGTGACCCGTACCGCGCAGGCGCCGATCGGGCGGCCCACCGACTCCGGGCGGGACGGGTCGTAGCGGGTGGCCACCTTCGCCGGAAACGCCTCGGTGGAGGTGTAGAAGTTGTAGAACTCCGCGTTCGGGAAGACCGGCGCGAGGTCGGCGAGGATCCCGACCGGCAGCGCGGCGCCGGAGAAGCTGACCCCCTTGACCGACGGCACAGTCAGTCCCGGCGTGCGCAGCAGCCAGTGGCCCATGGCGGGCACCAGGCAGACGGTGCTCGCCCGCCAGCGCTCGGCCTCCTCGGCCAGGGCGGGCGCCGAAAAGTGGGGGAGCGCGACGAGCGTGTGCTGACCGCCCACGCAGTTGACAAGCACCACCTGCGCGGCGACCGAGCCGATCGGCAGCGCGTGCAGGCACGGCTGGTTTCCGCGCGGGCCGGCCGGCCACGCCACCTGGGCGCGCAGCACGTTGGCGTGGGTGGCGACCACACCCCGGGGCAGCGCGGTGGTGCCGGAGGTGAAGACGACCTCCGCGGCGTCGCCGGGGGCGGCCTCGGCGGGGTACGGAGCCTCGGACTGTCCCTCGTGGATGGTCGTGGTGCTGGCGACCCAGCAGGGCACGTCGGGCGCGGCGCGGCCGGGTGCGGTGAGGATGCCCGCGACCCGGTGCCGGCGGGTCAGCTCGGTGAGGTCGGCGGGGGTGAAGCGGTCACCGAGCAGCAGCGCGGTGGCGCCCACGGCGAGCGTTCCGAAGTACGCGGCCGCGTAGTCCGGCCACGCCTCGCCGCCGAACATCAGCCCCACCTGGTCGCCGCGGGAGACGCCCCGCTCGCGCAGGCCCCGCGCGATCGCGCCGGCGCGCGCGTCGAGCTCGGCGAACGTCAGCGCGTGCGTCCCGGCCGCGACGGCCACCCGGTCGGGCGCGAGCCGGGCGCTGTTGCGGAGCAGGTCGGGTACCACCCTTGGCGCGGACACTCGGCTACCTCCCATTCCGGAGCTCGCGGGCCAGCTCGGCCGGTGTCGGCGCCGCGAACAGCTCGGGCAGCGACACCTCGCGCCCGATCTGCCCGGCGATCCGGGTCACCAGGATCGCGGCCAGCAGCGAGTGGCCGCCGCTGGTGAAGAAGTTGCTGTGCGGACCCAGGTCGGGCGCGCCGAGCAGGTCCGTCCAGAGGTCGACCAGCTCCGCCACCAGCGGGTCGGACGTCTCGGCGCGCGCGGAGGCCGGCGCGGTGGCGACCACGGCGGGAAGCGCGCGGTAGTCCACCTTGCCGCTCGGGTTGCGGGGCAGGGCGTCCAGCGTGACGAGGTCGGCCGGCACGAGGTAGTAGGGCAGGACCGAGCGGGCGTGCGCGGCGACCTCGTCCGGTGCCGCGGGCCCTTGCAGGTAGCCGATCAGCCGGCCGTCTCCCTGCGGGTCGCCCTGCACGACGACCGCGGCGGCGGTCACGCCCGGGTGCCGCTCCAGCGCCGCCTCGACCTCGCCGAGCTCGATCCGCCGCCCGCGGAGCTTGACCTGCCGGTCGGCCCGGCCGAGCAGCTCGACGGTGCCGTCGCGCCGCCAGGTGGCGAGGTCGCCGGTGTGGTAGAGCCGCACGCCGCCGGAGGTGCGGAAGCGCTCGGCGGTCAGCTCCGGGCGGCCGGCGTACCCGCGGGCCACACCCGTGCCGCCGATGCACAGCTCGCCGACGACACCCGGCGGTACCGGCTGGCCGTGCGCGTCGAGGATGTGCAGGGCGGTGCCGGCGATCGGGCGGCCGACGCCGACCGGGTCGGTGACGTCCGGCGCGATCTCGGCCACTGTGGACCAGATCGTCGTCTCGGTCGGGCCGTACACGTTGAACAGCCGGCACCCCGACCGCAGCAGGCGCGCGGCGAGCGTCGCGGAGAGGGGCTCGCCGCCACAGAGGACGGTGCGGCCGGCCAGCTCGTCACCGAGGCGGTTGGCGACGAGGCGCCAGATCGTCGGAGTGGTCTGCACGACCGCGACGTCGTGGCGGGTGACGAGGTCGAGCAGCAGGCGCGGGTCGGTCTGCGCCTCCGGCGGGGCCACCACCGCGGTGCCGGCGTGGCAGAGCGGGAGCAGCAGCTCCAGCGCGGAGATGTCGAAGCCGAACGTGGTCAGCCACAGCACCCGCTCGTGTCCGCGCAGCCCGAGGTGGCCGGCGAAGAAGCGCACGAGGTTGGCCAGCGCGGCATGGGCGATCTCCACCCCCTTCGGCTGGCCGGTCGAGCCCGAGGTGAAGATGACGTACGCGAGGTCGTCGCCGCCGCTCGCCCGCAGCCCGTCGACGAGGTCCTGAGTGGACGGATGCGCCTCGGGGACCAGGTCGAGCCGGAGCACCGCCCGCCCCTCGGCCGCCCCGGCCGGCAGCTCGCCGGTGGCCAGCACCACCGCGCGGGCCCGCGCGTCGTCGAGCTGGGCCGCGGTGCGCGCGGCCGGCTGCGCCGGGTCGACCGGCTGGTACGCCGCGCGCAGCGACCACACCGCCAGCACCGCCGCCGCGAGGTCGCCGCCGCGGGGTGCGGCCAGGGCCACCACGTCGCCCGCCCCGACACCGGCCGCGGCGAGGTGCCGCCGGATGCTCGCGGCGCGGCCGGCGAGCCACCCTCGGTCGCGCACCGTGCCGTCGACCTCGACGAGCGCGGGTGCCGCCGGCTCGGCGAGCCGCGCGGCGAGCGCCCCCGGCAGGGCGGAGGTGTCCTCGGGCGGGGGCGGCACGACCAGCGCGCGCTCGTGCGGGCGCCACAGGTCGAGTGTGGACAGTGGACGGTCGGGGTCGGCGGCGGCCGCGCGCAGCAGCAGCTCGTACCGCTCGACCAGGTCCGCGATGTACTCCGGGTCGTGGATCTCGGTGCTGTACTCGACCTGCATGTCCAGCCGCTCGGTGCGGTGGAAGACGGCGACGTGCAGGTCGTGGCGGGTCAGCCCGGCGTCGACCGGGTGCCACGCCGCGTCCGGCAGGTGGCCGGCCGGCCCGACCACGGCCGGCGGGTGGAAGTTGAACATGTGCCGGAACAGCGGCGCCCGCCACCCCGCCCCGTCGAGCCGCACCTCGGAGAGCACGCTCTCGAACGAGGTGTCCGCGTGTGCCAGGCCGGCGATCAGCTCGTCGCGCACCTGCCCGGCGAGGTGGCGGAAGCCGGCGCCGAGGTCGACGCGCACCCGCAGCGGAAGCGTGTTGACGTGGTAGCCGACCGCGGCGTGGCCGGCGTCGCCGCGGGTGCTGACCGGTAGCGCCACCACGAGGTCGGGGCCGGCGCCGTGGCGGGCCAGCAGCGCGTAGAAGCCGGCCAGCAGCGCCATGTTTTCGGTGACCCGCAGCTGGCGGCGCAGCGCGTGCAGGGCGGTGCGGGTGGCGTCGGTGAGGTCGCGCCCCATCCGGCCGCCGCTGAACGACGGCGTGTCCGGGTCGGGCCGCGCGCGGCCGAGGGCGAGCTGCCGCGGGTCGAGGCCGGAGAGGCGCTCGGTCCAGTACGCGAGGCTGCCCTCGGACGGCGGCGCCTCGCGCAGCTGCTCCGCCTCCGGTGCCGCGCCGGAAGGGCCGCCGTCGAGCAGGTCCTGGTAGATCCGGCACAGCTCGGGCACCAGCCGCCCGCCGGACTGCCCGTCGACCGCGATGTGGTGGCCGACCAGCATGAGCACGCTGCCGCCGCCGGTGAGCGCGAAGCGGTGTACCCGGAAAGGCAGGTCGGTGGTGAGGTCGAAGGCCCGCCGGGTGGCGGCGGCGAGCGCGGCCGGTAGGTCGTCGGGCGCGACCACCTCACCGGTCACCGGCGGGTCGCCCACCGGCGCGAGGTGGCGCGCGGGCACGCCGTCGCGGGCCGGAAACGTGGTGCGCAGCACCGGGTACCGCCGCATCAGCTCACGGACCGCGGCGGCCAGCACGGTCAGGTCGATCGCCGCGCTGGTCCGGATCGCGAAGGGCAGGTTGTCGACGGCCGAGCCGGGAGTGAAGCGCTGGAACAGCCAGAGCGCCTCCTCCTTGCGGTTGAGGGTGTCGCCGACCGCGCTGCCGCTGGCCACCACCCCGCTCATGACCGCACGCCCGCGAGCAGGCCGCCCACCGCGGCGGCGGCGGCCGGGTCGCCGAGCAACGCGTTCTGCCCGACCGGCAGCCGCAGCACGCGCCCGCCCAGCGGGGCGGGTCGTGCTCGGCGGACAGGACGATGAGCGTCTCCGGCGGGTACGCCAGCTCGGCGGCCGCGGAGAGCGCGAAGTAGCCCAGGTGGGTGGCGAGCCGGGTGCACATCTGGTCGGCGATCGACGCCGGCACACCCTGGCTGGCACAGGCCGGTCCGGCCAGCGCCGTGTACCGCCCGGCGAGCGTCGCGGCGAGCGCGTCCAGGTCACCGGCGGCCTCGGCGTCCCGCAGGGCGGCCTCCCGGGCGGCGGCCACCTCGGCCTCGGCCAGCACGGCCGCGAGGCTGCCGAGCGCCGCGTCGAACTGGTAGTACAGCGTCAGCGGGCCGGCCACCGAGGGGTCGAAGAGCACCACGTCGACCGGCGCCCCGGTGCGGTCGGCGAGGTGGCGGGCGAGGGCGCAGGCCAGTGGCGCGCCGGCGCAGTACCCGAGGACGGCCCGGGCTCGCAGATCCTCGCTGGCGGCCAGCCAGCCCGACAGCCGGGCGGCGGGGTCGCCGGGCAGCTGCCAGCCCTCCTCGACCGTGCCCCACACGGGGTACGGCTCCGGCAACATCGGGACAAGCTGGGCAAATCCGGCTTGGGCCCGCACCCGGGCCTGGGTGAAGTCGACACCGAGGACAGCCTCGGATCCGGCACCGGCGCGCAGTGGACGCCAGCCTGCGAAAGGCACGTGGTCTCCCCTCGGGACCCGCGGCCGTGCCCACCGCCCGTGGGGTCCCTTCCCCGTCGAGGTTCGTTCGCAAGATAGATTAGTGTCCACTCCTAGATCCGTCGACCCGCCGTACGGCCGGTTCGCGCCCCACCTCCCGGTGACATCGCGGGTGAGCGCCCGAGGGGGTCCACGCGAAGCCGGCCGGGGTTGGTACTGTCGGTGCGAGCTGGCCGTCGCGGCACTGGCCTGATTCCTCGGTGGACGTCAATCGGCCTTGTCGCTGCGCGGGCGGCGACCGACAACGAGGAGTGTTTGATGCCGCTCACCCCGGCGGACGTGCACAACGTCGCTTTCAAGAAGCCGCCGCTCGGCCAGCGGGGCTTCGACGAGGAAGAGGTCGACGCCTTCCTGGACGAGGTCGAGCAGGAGCTGATCCGCCTCATCGAGGAAAACAACCAGCTCCGCGCCCAGCTGGAGCGTTCCGGCGGCCGCGCCGAGCCCACCTCCGACCGCTGGATGGACGCCGAGCTCGACGACGTGCGGATCCAGCTTGACCGGGCCCAGCGCGACCGTGCCTCGGCCGAGCAGGCCGCACGGTCCGCGCAGATGGAGCTGGAGCGGGCCCGTTCGCAGGGCGGGCCGATGGGCGGCGGCGACGGCGACCAGGTCGCGCGCGTGTTGATGATGGCCCAGCGCACCGCCGACGACCACCTCGGCGATGCCCGGCGCGAGGCCGACGGCCTGCTGGCCGACGCGCGCAGCCGCGCGGCCGACCTCACCGGCGAGGCGCGGGCCGCGGCCGACGAGGTCGAGCGGGACGCCCGCCAGCGCCACCAGGAGGCGATGGGCGGCCTGGACGCCAAGCGCACCGCCACGCTGCGTCACATCGAGGAGCTGCAGCAGTTCGAGCGGCAGTACCGCAGCCGCCTCACCGCCTACATCGAGAGCCAGCTCCGCGACCACGCGGGCGGCGAGAAGGCCGCGCTCCCCGCCGCCGACTCCGCGCTGTAGATCCAGACGGTCCGGCGTCGCGGGCGGGCTCGCTCGCCGGAGATCCTTCGCGGATCGGGGGTGCGGCCTTGGAAGGGCCGGCCCAAACCAGCTGCGAGCTGCCGCGATGCCCGCGGTGGTCCGGACCGTTGCGCGGGGCCCCCGGGGAAACGTGGAGCGCAGCGGAGCGTTTTCTTGGGGTGCTTTCCCGCGGCCTCACCCTCCGCGGTGGGCCGGGTCCGTAAAAAATTTGGGCCGGGAGTGCAACCTTTCGGCGGTGCCGTTCCGACGTCTAGGAGTACCGGAGCACCGAGGACTCCGAGAACGGAGCGGCGATGCGGCCCGACCATGAGCGGGAGTACGTCGAGTACGTGCGGGCGCGGCTGCCGCGCTTGCACCGTTTGGCGTACCTGATCTGCGCCGACGCGTTCGCCGCGGACGACATCGTGCAGGCCACGCTCACCGCGCTCTACGTCAACTGGAAGCGGGCCAGCGCCGCCGACAACCTGGACGCCTACGTGCACCGGATCATGGTGCGGCGCTACATCGACGAGCGGCGGCGCTCGTGGGCGAAGGTGCTGCTCAGCAGCCATCTGCCGGAGCGGGCCGCGGCGCCGGCGGGCGACAGCTTCGAGGAGCGCGACGCCCTCGTCGCCGCGCTGCGCGCGCTGCCGAAGGGCCAGCGGACGGTCGTGGCGCTGCGCTACTTCGGCGACCTGTCGGTCGAGGCCACCGCCGAGGCGCTCGGCTGCTCGGTGGGCACGGTCAAGAGCCAGTGCGCCCGGGGGCTCGCCGCACTGCGCGATGTGCTCGAGGCGCCCGCGGTCGCCTCCACCCAGCAAGCAAAGGGTCGGTCATGAACCTGGAAGACAACCTGCGGGACCGGCTTGAAGCGGTGCAGGCGCCACCCACCCACCTCGACGTCGAGATGCTGGTCGGTGCCGGGCGCCGCCGTGCCTTTCGCCGCCGCACGGCGGAGGCGGCCGGTGGCGTGGCCCTGGTCGCCGCCGTGCTGCTGGCCGTCCCCCTGGCCCTGAACGCGGCCGAGGGGGACCCCGCGAAACCGCCGGCGGTCGGCGGCAGCGGCACACCGGCCGCCCCGACGCCCGCACCGACGGCCGCGACACCCAGCGGACCGGCGGCGAAGCCGAGCCCGACCGGATCGTCCCCGAGCCCGAGCCAGACCGTCCCGGCCGGCCGGTGCGCGATGGCGGAGCTGCCCGCCACCGGCGGGATGGACGGCATCGTGCCTGAGGCGGTCGACCCGAGCGGCCGGTACATCGCCGGCAACGACACGGTCGGTCAGGACTTCCGCGCCGTGCTGTGGACCGACGGCCGGCCGCGGGCACTGCCGGTCGTGGGTGACTCGGTCCAGGCCACCGCGGTCAACTCCAGCGGCGTCGTGGTCGGCCTCGTGAGCGAGGACGCGAAGAATGACGTCTTCCGCTACCAGGACGGTGTGCTCACCCGGCTCCGCACGCCGCCCGGCGACTGGCACGTCTACCCCGTGCCGGCGATCAACGCGGCCGGTGACATCGTGATCAACGCCGAGCCGCGCGGCAACACGGGCGGCGAGGGCAGCATCGTGCTGCTGTGGCGGGCGGGCGCGACCACCGCCACCAAGCTGCCGCTTCCGGAGGGCGCGAACGTCTTCGAGATCAGCGACGACGGCACGCTCGTCGGCGCGCTCTACCCGGACGGCAGCGCCACCGACGCCTACGCCTGGGACCAGCGCGGCAAGGGTCGCAAGCTGGCACGGCCGGCCGGCACCGAGGGCGCCGCCGCCTACGCGATCTCGGGTGACCGGGCGACGGGTGGCGTGTGGGCGGACGGCAACGGCCGGACGGTGGTGTGGGACATCCGCACCGGTGCGGTGACGGACCTGGACGCGCTCGAACCGGGTGACGCGATAAACGCCGCGGGCTGGGTGGTGAACGCGACCGGGCAGGTGCTGCGCGACGGCGCCGACCCGACGCTGGAGGTGCCGGCCGGCCAGGTCGCCACCGCCCGGGACGTCTCCGACACGGGCCTCGTCGTGGGGCACGCGGTGGAGGACAAGCCGGACGGTGGTGAGAGCCTGGGCCCGCGCATGTGGCGCTGCTGACTGACCGCTCAGACGATGCCGCCGTTCGCCCGCAGCACCTGGCCGTTGACCCAGCGGGCGGCCGGGCCGGCGAGAAACGCGACGATCTCGGCGATGTCCTCGGGCGTGCCGAGCCGTTGCAGCGGCGGGCGTGCGGCGAGCAGCGCGATGGTCTCCTCGTCCTTGCCGTCGAAGAACAGGTCGGTGGCGGTGGGGCCGGGTGCGACCGCGTTCACTGTCACGTCCCGGCCGCGCAGCTCGCGGGCGAGGATCAGGGTGATCGCCTCGACCGCCGCCTTGCTGGCCACGTACGCGCCCTGCCCCTCCGGCGCGAGTCCCACGTCGGAGGAGGAGAAGTTGACGATCGCGCCGCCCGGCCGTACCCGCCGGGCCGCCTGCTGGTTGACGACGAACGTGCCGCGGACGTTCACCCGGTGCAGATCGTCCAGTTCGGACAGATCGAGCTCGGCGATCGACCCGCTGCCGGTACGGGCGGCGGCGTGCACCACCACGTCCACGCCGCCGTACTCCCGTTCCGCCCGGTCGAAAAGCGCCGCGACGGCGGCCTCGTCGGAGACGTCGGCCCGTACCGCGATGGCCCTCCGGCCGGCCTCGACGATCTCCTTGACGGCGAGCGCGGCCTGGTCCGCGTCGTCGGCGTAGCCCACGACCACGGCGTGGCCCTCGGCGGCGAGCCAGCGTACGACCTGCCGCCCGATGCCGCGGGAGCCGCCCGTCACGACGGCCACCCGCGGCGTAGGAGTGTTCACGCCTAACCTCCGATCATCCGGAGCATCTGCGCCACCTGGTCGGCGCGCGACTGCTTGATCCGCTCGGCGAGGTCCTTGGTCTGCGGGTTCACCCCGTCGGCGGCGAGGTTGGTCAGCTCGACCGCGCTGTTCTGGTGTCCCGTCAGCAGGTTGAGGAACGTGGCCTCGAAGTCCGCGTCGGACGTGTTCCGCAGCGCGTCGATCTGCTCCGGGCCGGTGGCCGGCAGGCCGCCGTGACTGGCGTGCGCGGACATGTCCTGGCTCGCCGTCGTGGCCTCCTTCCAGCCGGTCAGCCACGACTGCATGATCTTCACTTCTTCGCGCTGTGTCGTGTCGATCGCGGCGGCGAGGAGGCGTACCTCCTCGCTCACCGTGCGGTCGGCGGCCAGGCCGGTCAGCTCCAGCCCCTGCCCGTCGTGCGCGATCATCATCTGCAGGAACATCACGTCCGCCGAGTTGTGCTCCGCGTCGGCGGCCGGCAGGGTGTCGGCCGCCGGCACGGCGCCGGCGGACGGCGTCGCGGGCGCCGGCGGCTCCGTCGAGCAGCCCGCGGCGAGCAGCAGCGCGGCGGCAGCGGCCGCGAAGAGGGCGCGTCGCATGTCAGACCGGCAGCCAGAGGGCGAGCGTGAACACCGACGGCTCCCAGCCGGCCAGCGACGTGTGCGACTGGCGGCAGCGGTACCGCTTGCCCTGGAACGTGACCTCGTCACCGATCTTGTACGCGGTGCCGGTCGCCCACGTGCCGCCCGCGTTGTTGCCGGGCGCCGGTGGCGGGGTGGTGGCCGGCGGGCGGGTGGTCGGCGTGGTGGACGGGGGCGCGGTCGTGGTGGGCGGGTTCTGCGGGGTGGTGCCGCCGCCGCTGCCGCCGACGTTGAGGTCGATGCAGCTGTAGAACGCCATCGGGGTGTCGCCGATGTTCCAGATGGCAAGGACGGTCTGGCGACCCGGGAAGCGGGACAGGTCGACCTGGTGGGACACGACCGCGTCCGGCTGTGCGTTGCCGCCGTCGACGACCGCCACGCGGGTGTTACCGACGAAGTACTCCCAGTTCGAGGTGCGGTGGCGGGCCGTGAAGACCCACGTGAACGTCGCCGTCGAGCCGACCGTGCGGGCCGGCCATGCGCGGCTGTTGTCGTTCAGCACGGAAAACTGGGAGAGGCCGCCGTCGCAGCTGCGCAGCCCCTTGGGGCCCTCCACGCTCTGCGGCTCGAACTGGATCGGCCCGCAGTCGGGCACGGCGCGTGACGCGCAGAGCGCCTGGCGGCTGGGCGGGGCGGAGACGTACCCGTGGGCGGAAGCGGCGGAGCCGGTCGCGACCAGGCCCGCGGCGGCAGTGCCGGCGATCACCAGGGGATAGACGAATACCTTACGCATGCCCCGGGACGCTACGGACGGTGACCATAAACAGACCTTAAACGTCTTATAAATCGGATCGTGGTCCCGGCGGCAGCAGCAGCGCCACCCGGGCCCCGCCGAGCCGGCCGCGGCCGATGTCCAGGCGGCCGCCCGCGGACTGGGCGATGCGCTGCGCGATGTCGAGTCCCAGGCCGGTCGAGCCGCTGCCGCTCACCCCGCGCCGTACCGCCGCGGCCGGATCGGCGATGCCCGGCCCCGCGTCGTCCACCACCAGGCCCTCGGGCGAGACGCCGACAAGAAACGCCGTCCCTTCCGGCGTGTGCGCGAACACGTTGCCCAGCAACGCGTCGATCGCCAGGATCAGCTCGCCGCGCGGCAGCGGTACCGGCACCGGCCGCTCACCACCGACCACTGTGGTCGGCCGGCCCTGGTCCTCGGCCAGCACCGACCAGAACGCCAGCCGGTCCGCGAGCACCTCCACGAGGTCGGTGGAGTGGTTGGCCCGCGTGCCCGAGCTGAGCCGCGCGCCGGTGATGATGGCCTCCAGCTCGTCGTCGAGCATGTCGAACGCCTGCGCCATCCGGTCCGCCACCGCCCCACGCGGCAGCGCCTCCGCGTCCAGGCGGAGCGCGGTCAGCGGCGTGCGCAGCCGGTGCGAGAGGTCGGCGGCGAGCTCGCGCTCGTTGTCAATGAGCTGCCGCATGTTGTCCGCCATGGTGTTGAACGAGCGCGCCGCGTCGGTCAGCTCCGGCGGCCCGGCCGGCTCCACCCGCACGCTGAGGTCGCCGTCGCCGAGGCGGCGCGCGCCGGCGGCGAGCTCGCGGGTGGCGCGCACCAGGCGGGCGCCGAGCCGGTCCGCGACCAATGTGGACCCCGCGACCAGCACGACGGCGAGCCCGGCCAGCGCGAGCCACGCCGGCCACACGCCGCGGTTGATCTGGTCGTCCGGCACGAAGACCTCGATGACCGCCGTCCGCCCTCCGTCCAGGACACTCGGCTGGAGGTAGGCGAGGCCGCCGTCGTACTCCACAATGGATGGCCGCCGGTCGCGCGCGGCCGCGTCGACGTCGGAGGCCGCGGCGCGCGGCGACCCGATCGCGTCGAGATCCGGCAGGTGTACCGCGAGCCGCCCGTCGCTGCCCGCCGCCGTGCTCGCCACCGCCTGGTCGAGCAGCGCGGGGTCGGTGTCGACGGCGAGCGCGACCACGATCGCGGTCGCCTGCTGCCGCGCGTCGCCGACGGCGCGGTCGTGCGCGATCTGGCGGGTCAGGATCGCCAGCGGCACGAGGAACGCCAGCGCCACCATCGACGTGATCGCCAGCGCGAGCCGGGTGAGGGTGAGCCTCATCGCGGCTCGACCAGCTTCACGCCGACGCCGCGCACCGTGTGCAGGAAGCGGGGGTGCGCGGCCGTCTCGCCGAGCTTGCGGCGCAGCCACGAGATGTGCACGTCGATGGTCTGCTCCTCGCCGATGCGGTCCTGCTGCCACACCTGGGTGAGCAGCTCCCGCCGGCTCACGACGCGGCCGACCCGACCCGCCAGGTACGCGAGCACGTCGAACTCCCGCCGGGTCAGCTTGATCGGCGCGCCGTCGAGCCGCACCTCCCGTTGCTGTGGGTCGATGACGAGCGAACCGACGGTGATGCTCGGCGTTTCCGCGGGCACCGGGCGGCCTCGCCGCTGTACCGCCGCGATCCGGGCCAGCAGGTGTCCGCCGGAGAAGGGCTTGGTCACGTAGTCGTCGGCGCCCGCGTTCAGCAGGTTGATGATGTCGACCTCGGAGCGGCGGGCGGTGGCCACGATCACCGGTACGTCCGACACGCTCCGCATCATCCGCAGCGCGTCGGCGCCGTCGATGTCCGGCAGCCCAAGGTCGAGGATCACCAGGTCGGGCCGGTCGTCGGCGACGATGCGCAGGGCGTCCACCGCCTGGGTGGCGCCGCGCACGACGTGGCCGGCGTCGACAAGCGCGCGGGTGAGCGCCGCCGCGACGATGCGGTCGTCCTCGACCAGCAGGATCATGGCCATGCGGTTCACCATATGGGTCGATGGTTGAATGACCCACATGCGGCTGCGCGGTTTCGTCCCGGTGCTGGGGTGGTGTGCGGCCACGCTCGCCAGCATCGGCGTGGCGACGGTGGCGCTGCAGCCCGTGCTGCGTACCGCCACGCCCGACCTCGCCTCGGCCCCGATCGACCGCGCGGTGGCCGCACCCCCGCCGCCAGTCACCTCGGCACCCGCCCCCACGCCGTCGCCGCGTCCCTCGCCGTCACCGTCCCCGACGGCGTCCCGCTCCCGCCCACCGTCGCCGCCGCCCGCCGCCACGACACCGCCGCCCAGCCCCGCGACGGTCGTCGACGGGTGGACGGTGACGACCGGGGCGGACGGCCAGACCACGTACACGCGCTCGTTCCGCGTCGGCGGCGGCACGGCCGTGATCCGGATGACCCCGGGCCGCGTCCACCTCGTCACGGCCACGCCCAACCCCGGCTTCACCGCGGACACGGTGCAGAACGAGCCGGGCAACCTGGCCGTCCAGTTCACCGAGCCCAACCACTACTTCGTGATCCACGCCGTCTGGCAGGGCAAGCCGGTCGCCCAGGTCAGCGAGGTCGGCGAGTAGCGTTCGGCCGCATGGAGGGTCTGTCGGACGGCGAGCGGGTGGCCGCGTCGCTGGCGCAGTGGCTGGCTGGGGTGACATTCGCCGACCTGGGCGCGGACGAGGTCACCGACCTGCTCGCGTCCGCCGTCGTGGCGTGGGCGCGGGGGCAGGGCTGGCGGGCGTACCGGCGGGCGCCCAGCGTGCTCCCGCTGCCGCCGCCGTACGAGCACCGGCACTCCTGGATCGACGTCGGGTGCGCCCGCCCGGCCGGCGCGCCCATCGCCGTCGAGCTGGACCGCAGCGACCGCCGGCGCACCGTCGACAAGCTTCTGGCCGAGGCGGAGGCCGGCCGGGTGGCGATCTGGCTCCGGTGGGGGACCGGCCCGTTCGCCGAGCCGCCGGAGCCCGTGCGGATGGTGACTGTTGCCGTCACGGCACGGCGTGGCGGCGCCCTCCGGTACAGCCGGCAGCCGGTCCGCGAGCGGCCCGCACCCGCGCACACCGAAGCGCCGCCCACGACCGGCGAGCAGGCCGACCTCTTCGGCGGCGCGGCGGAGCGCTGAGCCGCCGGCGCCGCGGCGCTCACCCCGGCGGTTGGTTGAGGGCGGCACGCCAGCCGCCGGCGGAGGTGACGTCGGTCGCGTCGCGGACGCCGTGTTCGGCGGCCAGGAAGCCGGTCACCGGCGTACCGTCGTCCAGCTCGATCCGGCCCAGCCCCAGCGGCGCCGGCACCGTGTCCAGCAGCCCGCCGACCGCTTGGTGGGGAACCTGCCACACCTCGACAGCGATCCCTTCCGCAGGCCCGTCGCCGGTGCGCACCAGGCCCGGCCTCGGCACGCCGGGACCGCTCAGCCGGTACAGCCGGTACCCCGGCGCGGTCCGGGCCCGGAACGCCAGCCGCCCGCCGGCGGAGACCAGCTCGTGGTTGAGCGGCAGGCCGGAGAGGTGGGCGCCGGCCACCGCCAGCAGCGCCGTCCCGGGCGGGTTCGGCGGCGGCGCGGCGGGCTCGCCGCACCAGGACGCGGCCAGGTCCAGCAGCGGGGCGTCCGCGAAGGCGGGCGCCACGAACTGCACGCCGAACGGCAGCCCGTCCGCCCGCTCGCCGGCCGGCACCGCGACCGCGCACAGGTCGAGCAGGTTGGCGAACGTGGTGAACGTGCCCACCCGCGCGTTCACCCCGACCGGGTCGGCCGCCACGTCGGCGAGGCGGGGGTGGCCGGGCGTGGTGGGGAGCATCAGCGCGTCGACGTCGGCCCACACCGGCTCGGTCTGCGCGCGCAGCACCGCGAGGCGCTCGAAGCCGGCGAAGACGTCCGGGCCGGTGATGTCGCGGCCCCGCATGACGATGCGGCGCACGGTGGGGTCGAGGTGCGGGCCGTCGGGCTCCAGGTAGCGGCCGATCGCGGCGTAGCGGGCGGCCAGCCACGGGCCTTCGTACAGCAGGCGGCCCGCGTCCAGGAACGGTCCGATGTCGACGGTCACGACGTGCGCGGCGACGCCGCGGAGCCGGTCCAGCGCCGCCCGCCAGGCCTCCTCGTGCGGTGGGTCCAGGTCGAGATCCCCATCCGGTACCGCCACCACGCGCATCCGTGCGGCGACGCCGGCCGGGGGGCGGGGTGGCGTCGGGCGCGACCGTGGGTCCTGCGGGTCCGTCCGGACGAGCGCGGCGAACGCGGTGCGGGCCGCCGCGACCGTGCGGGTCAGCGTGGTGACGCAGTCGAGGTCGGCGACCGCGGGCAGCACGCCGGCGTTGGACACCAACCCTCTGGTCGGCTTGACGCCCACGATGCCGTTGAACGCGGCCGGTACCCGCCCCGACCCCGCCGTGTCCGTGGCCAGCGCGAGCGGCACCGCACCGCTCGCCACCGCGACCGCGCTGCCCGAGCTGCTGCCGCCGCTGACGTGGGCGGGGCTGGCGACGCTGTGGCACGCGCCGTACGGGCTGCGCGTGCCCACCAGCCCGGTCGCGAACTGGTCCAGGTTTGTCTTGCCCACCGGTACGGCGCCGGCTTCGAGCAGCAGCCGCACCGCGGTCGCCGAGGCACCGGCCGGCTTGGCGGCGAGGGCGGGGCAGGCGGCGGTGGTTGGGTGGCCGGCGAGGTCGATGTTGTCCTTGATGGCGAAGCGCACGCCGGCGAGCGGCGCCTCGGGATCGGCCCGGCCGGCCAGCTCGTCCACTTCGGATCGGTCAAGCTTGAGTGTCCACAGTGGCTGACCGGTCATGAGGCCGGGATCTTGCCGACGACACCGCCGACGAAGTAGTCGATCGACTCGATCGTCTTGTAGTCCGGGACCGTGCCTTCGGGCACCCGCACCGTGCCCTCCTGGTCCACCACCGGTCCCAGGAAGGGCGACCCGTCCTTGCTGATCCTCGCCTTCGCCTCGTCCACGAGCGCCTTGGCATCGCCGGTGACCGCCGGGCCGTACGGCGACTGGACGAACGGGTTGTCGCCGGTCTTGAGGCCGACCCGGAAGTTCGCGTTGTACGGCGAGCCGGTGAACGACCCGGCCACCGCCGTCTGGACCATCTTCGTGTAGAGCGGGCCCCAGTCCCACTGCGAGCCGGTCAGCCACCCCTTCGGGGCGAGCGCGCTGGCGTCCGCGTGGTATCCGACCGTGTACGCGCCGGCCGCCTCGGTGGCCCGGATGACGGTGGCCGTGCAGTCCTGGTGCTGGCTGATCACGTCGACGCCCTGGGAGAGCAGGCTCTTGGCCGCCTCGGCCTGCTTGGCCGGGTCGCACCAGTTGGAGGTGTTCACGACGTAGGTCTTCGCGGCCGGGTTGACCGACGCGGCCCCGAGCTGGAACGCGTTGATGTTGTCCAGCGTCTGCGAGATCGGGAACGCGTACACGTACCCGAGCTTATTGCTCTTGGTGGCCTTGCCCGCGACGATCCCGGCCAGATAGACCGGCTCGTAGACGGTGCCGAAGTACGTCCCGAAGTTGGGTGGCATCGCGCCGTCCACGATGTTCCCCTGCTGGAGCACGACCACGTCGGGATTGGCGGCGGCGACCTTGAGCGCGGGGTCGCGGTGGCCGTACGAGGTGGCGAATATGATCTTCGCGCCCTTGCGGATCATGCCCTCCATCACGCGGGCGGCGTTGTCGTCCTCGGGCACGTTCTCGGCGGTCAGCACCTCCAGGTCCGGAAACGCCTTGGCCACCTCCTGGCTGCCCTCGTACGCCGCCTGGTTGTACCCGTAGTCGTCCTTGGGCCCGACGAAGATGAAGCCGATCTTCGTGCCGCCGGTGCCGGGCGCGGTCGCGGAGGTCTTGCTCGACGACGTGGTGTTTGTGGCGCAGGCGGTCAGGAGCACGGCGCATGCCGCGACCGCGACGAGTCTTTTCACGATCGGCACCTCTTATCGGGTCGGGGTCAGCTGGAAAACGCGGGACAGGTCTTCGGGTGCCGCGTTCGTGCGGCGGCGGCCGAGCACGACGAGCGCGGCGATCGTGACGAGGTAGGGGAGGGCGTCGAGCGCGAACTGGTTGAAGCCGTACCCGCGCGCCTGCAGCGCGGGGAGAGGGCGAGCGCGGCGCCGAACAGGTACGCGCCGCCGACCGCGCGCAGCGGGTGCCACGCGGCGAAGATGACCAGCGCGACGGCGATGAAGCCGCGGCCGGCGGTCATGTTCTCGAACCAGGCGTTCGCGTAGGCGGTGGACAGGTGCGCGCCGCCGATCCCGGCGAGCAGGCCGCCGCCGACCACCGCCAGGAAGCGGACCGTCAGCGGCGAGCGGCCGTAGGTGGCGAGCACCGCCGGCCGCTCGCCCGCGCTGCGCAGCACGAGCCCCCACCGGCTGCGGAACAGCAGCAGCCAGAGCGCGGGTGCGAGCAGGTAGGAGGCGTAGACCAGCGGGTCGTGGTCGAAGAGGATCGGACCGACCCACGGGATCTCCGCGAGACCCGGGATCGGGTACGGGCGGAAGGGGCTGATCGCGCGCCCCACGTAGGCGGCGCCGAACATCGAGGTGAGCCCCGCGCCGAGGAAGAGCACCACGAGCCCGGTCGCGAGCTGGTTGGCGCCCCGCGCGAGCACCGTGAACGCGTGCACCGCCGCCAGCAGCGCCCCGGCGAAGGCACCGGCCAGCACGCCGGCCCACGGGTCGCCGGTGCCGGCCGTGACCGCGTACGCGGCGAGCGCGCCGGTCAGCATCGAGCCCTCGGTGCCGAGGTTGATGACACCCGCCCGTTCGGCGAGGGTCTCGCCGAGCGCGGCGTACAGGATCGCGGTGCCGCCGCGCACCCCGCCGGCGAGTACGTCGACGATCATGGGGTCCTCCCGGTGTTGCGACGGATGCCGAGCACGGCCAGGAGCACGAGCGCCATCAGCACGTTGAGCGAGGCCGCGGGCAGGCCCGAGTCGATCTGGAGGCTGTCGCCGCCCATCGCGATCGCGGCCAGCAGCAGCGCGGCGAGCCCGACCCGCAGCGGCCGGTGCAGGGCGAGCCAGCTGGCGAGGAAGCCCACGTACCCGAACCCGGTGGTCATGCCCGGACGCAGCTTGAACTCGGTGCCGGCGAAGTGCACCAGCCCCGCGAGGCCGGCCAGCGCTCCGCCGGCGAGCATCGCGGACAGCAGCAGCCACCCGACGCGCATGCCGGCTCGCCGCGCCGCCTCCGGGTTCCCGCCGACCACCCGCAGCCGGAAGCCCCACGCGGTGCGGCGCAGCGCGAACCACACGCCGGCGAGCGCGAGCAGGGCCAGCAGGATGCCGGCGTTGGCGGTGCCTCCGGCGGTGAACAGCGGCAGGCGGGCGGTCTCCTCGAGCGGGCGGGACGAGGGCTGGCCGAAGCCGGAGGCGTCCTTCCACGGGTCGTAGATCAGGCCGAGCATGATGTCGATGGCGACGAAGTTGAGCAGCAGCGTGCTGATCGCCTCGTTCACGTTGACGGTGAGCCGGAGCCCGGCGGCGATCCCGGCCCACGCGGCGCCGGCCGCCATCGCCGCGACGATCATCAGGACCAGGGTCAGGACGCCCGGCAGGCGCTGGTCGGCCACGAGGCCGACGCCGGCCGCCGCGACCGCGCCGATCACGATCTGGCCCTCGCCGCCGACGTTGAGCAGGCCCGCGCGGGCAGGCACGGCCACCGCCAGTCCGGCGAGGAGCAGGACCGCCGCGCGTACCAGGACGGTCTGCGCCTGGTCCGGGTTGGCGAGGGAGGCGAGCATGTCCGTGTACATGGCGAGCGGGTCGACGCCCTTGACCGCGGCGAACGCCCCGAAGATCAATGGGCCCGCGAGTATCGCGACAACCCACCTCGGCCAGCTTCTTTGTCGATTGTCGACAATTTCAGGGTGAAGGTCGGCAGGTCGCACGGCGGTGTCGGTCATTGCGGGTCGCCTCCCAGCATCAGCCGGCCGATCGCGTACCGGTCGGTCTCGCCCGGCCGCACGATTCCGGCGAGGTGGCCGTCGTGCAGCACGGCGATGCGGTCCGAGATGGACAGCAGCTCGTCCAGGTCCTCGGACACGACGAGCACGGCCGCGCCCGCGTCACGCTGTTCGAGCAGGAGCTGCTGGGTGCGCCGGGTGGTGGCGATGTCGAGGCCCCGGCTCGGGTACGCGGCGACGACCACCGCCGCCGGCGCGCCCAGTGCCCGGGTGAGCACGACCCGCTGGACGTTGCCGCCGGACAGCTCGCCCAGCACGCGCTGGTGGGCCGCCATCCGCAGCCGCGCCTTGGCGTCCCGGTGGTCGGCTTCGGCGCCCACGGCCCGCCAGTCGAGCCGGCGCGCGCTCAGCGCGAAGTGTTCCAGCACGGTGAGGCCGGGCACCACGGCGTCGCTGATCGGGTCCTCGGGCACGCCGACGGCGCCGGCCGCAAGCGCCTGCCGAGGCCCGTGCAGCGGCCTGCCGCCGAGCCGTACCGCGCCGGTGCTCGCCTTGCGCAGCCCCAGGATCACCTCGCACAGCTCCCGCTGGCCGCTGCCCGCCACGCCCGCGACACCGACAAGCTCGCCCGGGTGCAGGTCGAGGTCGACTCCGCGCAGGGCACGTCCCGCGCCCACCCCGCGCAGCTCCACGATGGACTCCCGCGCGGTGTGCCGGGTCCGCTCACGGGGCAGGGCCGGTACCGCGCGCCCCACCATCGCCTCGACGAGGTCCGCGTCCGTGTGGGCGGACGGGTCGGCGTTGCGCAGCACCACGCGGCCGCCGCGCAGCACCGTCACGCGGTCGGCGATGGCCCGCGCCTCGCCGAGCTTGTGCGTGATGATCACGAGCGAGAGCCCGGCCGCCCGCAGCGACCGCATCGCGGCGAAGAGCGCGTCCACCTCCTGTGGCGCGAGGACGCTGGTCGGCTCGTCGAGGATGAGCAGGCGCGCCCCGCTCATCAGCACCTTGAGGATCTCCACCCGCTGCCGTTCGCCGATGGAGAGGTCGCGGACCAGTGCCGCCGGGCGCACGGCCAGCCCGTACCGCCGGCTCGCCTCGGCGACCGCGCGGGCGATCCCCCGCCGCCGCGGGAGCGCCAGCGCGATGTTCTCCGCCACGCTCAGGGCCGGGATCAGCCGCATGTCCTGGAAGACCATTCCGATGCCGGCCGCGCGGGCGGCGGCCGGCGAGCCGAGCGGCGTGGGTACGCCGTCGACCCGCACCTCACCGGCGTCCGGCCGGTAGACGCCGTAGATCAGCTTCATCAGCGTGCTCTTGCCGGCGCCGTTCTCGCCGAGGACGGCGTGCACCTCGCCCGGTGCCACCTCGAAGTCCACGGCGTCGTTCGCGACCACGTCGCCGAACCGGCACGTGAGCCCCCGTACGGCGAGCAGGGGCGTCGCCGCGGCTACCGCTGTTGACTGCATGCGTCCTATAGGACGGCTGGTTCGTTACAGCCCTGTATCGCGGCCGTAAAGCTCTCAGTGCCCTATAGGATGTCGGCGTGAGCCTGACCAAGCTGCCCACGGTCGAGCGTGCCCCGGGCAACACCGGCGACCGCGTCCGCGACACCCTGGTCGAGGCGATCCTGGCCGGCACCCTCCCACCCGGCACCCATCTCAACGCGGACGCGCTCGCCAAGCAGCTCGGCGTCAGCCACATCCCGGTCCGCGAGGCGCTGCGCTCGCTCGGCGCCGACGGCTGGATCGACTACCGCCCGCACCTGGGCGCCTTTGTGCGGGAGCGCTCGGAGCGGGAGCTGGCCGACCTCTTCGAGGCGCGGCTGGAGCTGGAGGGGCGCACGACCGCGATGGCGGCCGAGCGCCGCACCGCCGAGCAGCTGGCCACGCTCGACGAGATCCTGGCCCGCCAGGCCGCCGCCGCGGAGCCGGTGGTGCTCGCCGCGCTCAACGCGGAGTTTCACATCGCGGTCGCGGCCTGCTCGCAGAACGACCTCATGGCCGGCTTCGTGCGCTCGCTGAGCCTGCGCGCGCGGTTCTACTTCTCCGCGGTCGCACCCACCCGCCGCGCGGCGTCGCTGTCCGACCACCGCGCGATCGTCGACGCGCTGCGCCGCCGGGACGCCGCCGAAGCCGAGCGGCTGGGCCGGACCCACGTGGCCAGCACGCGCAAGGACCTCCAGCGCGCGCTGACTGTCGACTTTCCGACCACAGTGGACTGACAAGCCGGCGCCGCCCGCTCCCGCAACGTGAGAAGCACTCGCGCGGGTGACCTCGATACGCGGAATCTGATGGATGATCGGCGATCCGATTTGGACTGTCGGGAGCGCGATCGCCTGCTGCGGCCAGCCGTCCGTGCCTGTTGTCCATGTGGCGACCGTACGGACAACCGCTGGTTGGCGCTTCGGCAGCTGGCTAGCTTGAGGGCGTACGGAGGGTCGGCGCCCGCATGACCGCGCCCTGCCCTGCCTACCGAAGGCACACAGTGACGTGGCTTCGCGCACATATTCCAACGACGTCTCTTGTGGAGAGATAGGGGTTTGGCTGTGTCGTTCCTGGAGGACTCCTCCGGTTTCGACCTCATGCAGACGGATGTGCGGTTTCCGGTGGTCGAGTCGGCGTCGTTGACCCCGGTGCCGGGCCGGCTCTTCCGGACGCCCCGTCGCCGCTCCGACGACCTGCCCGAGCTGGTCGGCGGATCGGTGCACGTGTTTCAGACGAACGAGCAGTTCGCCGTCGCGCCGTCCGGTCCCAAGATGCTGATGTCGGAGGTCGTGGTCAAGGCGACCATGGTCGCGGTGGTGCTGACCCGGGCACAGGTGGTGCCCGCGGTGGCGATCCTGCCGTCGATCAACCCGGAGTACCGGCTCGCCCTGCGCGCCAGCTACAACTGCAAGGTCCACAACCCGGTGCAGGTGCTCACGGCCGGCTGCTGGGACGTGCGCCCGGAGCTGCTGGAGTACCTGCTCGGAGACCCCAAGCTGCGCATGCTCGGCGCCCGCGACGACGTGGTCCGCAACCCCGAGGTCTCGCAGCGGATCCTGGCCCGCACCATCGCGCGCAACGAGCTGGAGCCGCCCGACATCCCCGGCATGCGCGTGCGGCTCGTCGACGTCACGCTCGCGATCCACCACGACGGCGGGTGGACGGTCGGGCAGCCGCAGTCGGCCGAGCAGAGCGAGCCGTACGACCCCGGCACGCGCGACCTGTTCGGCGACGGACACGGCAACGGCCGGCCGCGCGACGGGTACGGCACCTATTCACCGGACGGAGACGAGCGGGAATGACAGCGCAAGGCATCGACCCGGGCGCGATCGGGTCACTCGAGCCGCCACCGGCGAGGCCGGCGCGCTGGGGACTGGGCCGGGTGCTCCGCCTGGCCACCGGCGTACGGGAGGACGTGCTCGCGCACGTGCCCAGCGAGCGGGCGCGGTACACGTCGATGGGCGGCGTGGTGGTCGGCACCGCCGTCATGGCCATGCTCTCGATGGCGGCCGCGCTCTACTTCGTCTTCGACGGCTTCCAGCCGTTCATCGTGTTCGCCGTGCCGATCTGGGGCCTGTTCATCCTCAGCATCGACCGCTGGCTGATGTCGTCCACCTCGGTCGGGCAGGTGGGGCGGGCGGCCCGCAAGATCCTGCCGCGCGTGCTGCTCTCCATCGCGCTCGGTGTGATCGTGGCCGAGCCGCTGCTGCTGGGCATCTACAACACCGCGATCACCGAAAAGGTGGCCAAGGACCGGCAGCAGGAGGTGAGTGACCGGGAGGGCGCGCTGCGCACCTGCAACCCCATCCCGGGCACTCCCGAGGCGTCCAGTCCGAAGGTCAACGAGCCGGGCTGCGAGCCCTTCCGCCGCTCGCTCGGCGGGGAGTCGCCGCAGGCGCTGCAGGCCCAGCGCGACGCGGTGCAGAAGCAGGTGACCGACCTCAAAGCGGTGGTGGGCGACGACGCCGAGGCGTACGCGGCGCTGGAGGAGAAGGCACGCCGCGAGTGCAACGGCACGCCCGGACCGGGCCTGACCGGCCGGCGGGGCGAGGGCCCGAACTGCAAGCGGCTGCGCACCGAGGCCGACCGGTTCCGCAACGACCACAAGATTGGTGACAACGGCAAGAAGCTCGCCGACCTGAACACGCAGCTCGCCGCCCTCGACGAGCGCATCGGCAAGGCCCGCAACAACTACGGCGTCCTGATCAACGAGGTCATCCAGGAGGAGCTCGCCGAGGTACGCGGCCGGCAGGGGCCGGTGGGCATCCTGGAGCGCTTCCGGGCGCTGGACGAGCTTGTCGACAGCAACGGGTTCGTCAAGATCACCCAGTGGGCGATCCGGATCTTCTTCATCCTCATCGACGCGCTGCCGGTGATCCTCAAGGTGCTCAGCGGCACTACGTCGTACGACCGGATCCTCGAGGACGAGCTGCGCCACCAGGAGCGCGTGCGGCAGCTGCGCTCCAGCGAGGACCTCGACCGGCAGTCGCGGTACGGCGACCTCGTGCGGCGCCGCACCGACCGGCAGTACCGGACCGAGCTCGAACGCATAAACGAGGCGAGCCGCATCCAGCTCGCCAACCACGACGAGCGGCGCAGCGAGCTGATAGACGCCTTGGAGGAACACCTGCTGAACACCGCGACCGGGCCGGCGAGCCCGAGCTGGGACCCGCACGCGCACGACCACCGCGTGGTGGACATGGCCGACGTGGCCGACCTGCCCACCCAGGAGATCTCCCACCGTGACATGCCGGGAGGCCGCTGGTGACGTACCAGTCGGCGGCGCCGTCCGACGGCGCGCGGACCGCGAAGGTCCGCACGTACCTGATCTACGTGGTCCTGGACACCTCGGAGTCCATGCGCCGCCCCTGGCCCGAGGCGCCGCAGGACGGCGGCTCGCAGGCGCACTTCGTGCGGCTCATCCCGCGCATGCTGCGCGAGCTGGCCGACCATCCGGTCACCAACAAGCTCGCCTCGGTGAGCGTGCTCGCCTTCAACGACGAGCCGGAGATCCTGCGGCCGATGACGTCGCTGGACCAGCCGGCGGCGATTCGGCCGCCGCGGCTCGGCTACGGCACCGACTACGCCCGGGTCCTGCGCTTCCTGGCCGACCAGCACCGCAAGGACGTGCGGGCGGTGCAGCAGAGCCGGATGCGCGACGGGTACACGGTGGACGTCGCCCGCCCGTGGATCTTCTTCGTCACCGACGGGCGGCCGTTCGCGCGGGAGCGCAACCAGAGCATGGACGAGTGGATGGGGCACCGCCGGCGGCTCACCGACGAGCCGGTCGGGGCGCGGCTGGCGGCGATCGGGCTGCCGGGAGCCGAGCGGGACATCCTGTGGCACCTGGCCACCGGCAGCGAGGACGGGCGCCGCAACGCGTTCATCGCGGACCGGCGGACCAACCCGAAGGAGCTGTCCGAGAGCGTGGTCGACGCGATCAAGAGCAGCATCTCCACGTCCGCGAGCACCGGCCTGCTGACCATCCGGACGCCGGTCGGGATGCGGCGCATCGAGGGGCCGCGCCATGGCTGAGGCCGCGCAGGGCGCGTCCACCGCCACGGTGACCGTCATCGTGGTCGCCGCGACCTGCATCCTCCTCGCGTTCGCGGCCCTGGCGAAGGCACGGACCAGGAGCGCGAACGTCCAGCACCTCAAGGTCGGCGAGGAGGTCACGGCCACCGGTCGCGCCCGGCGGCCGGCCGGCGGGGGTGAGCGCCTCCGGGACGAGCCGGTCCGGGCTCCCCGGCGGCCCCGGCTCCCGCGATGGGCCCGCCTGCCGTGGCGTTCCGGAGCGGCTGCAACCCCGGCCTCCGAGGGCGATGTCCGCCCGATGGTGCTCTCCGAGCGGAGCCGCGGGCCGGTCGAGCCGAAGCTCGTCGCACCGGTCCTGACCGCCGGCGTCTGGGGGCGCGCGGTCGACCACGGCGCCTGCGAGGCCCGCGGCGGCCGCTTCGTGGTGCGGGCCGCCGCGATGCGCGGGGCGAGCCACGCCTTCGACGGGGTACCGGGCGACGACGCCGCCGGCGTCGTCTGGAACCAGCGGCGCGAGTCCCTGCTCGTCGCCGTCGCCGACGGGCTCGGCTCGATGGTCGACTCCGGCTACGTCGCCCGCTGGGTGGTGGGGCACGCGATGGACCAGGGCGAGCGGCTCGATCCCGGCGACGACGTCGAGCACATGCTCGACCGGGTCACCGGCCAGCTCGCGGACCACATGGTCGCGCAGGACGTCGACGGCGCGACAACCCTGGTGCTGGCCGAGGTACGCCCGGCGGCGGGCGGCGCGGTGGTGACGACCTGGGGGGTCGGCGACTCCGAGGCGTGGGTGCTGCACGGCGGCGGCTGGCACGCGCTGCATCACGAGCGCCGCGGCGACGCGGAAAACGTCACCCGGCAGCTGCCCCGGCACCGGCTCAAGCGCGGCCGCCCGCAGCGGCTGCCGGCCGGCGCGGTGCTCGTGCTGGCCAGCGACGGGTTCGCCGGCGCGCTCGGCGGCGACGGCTCGCCGCTGGCGCGGGAGCTGGCCGGGCGGTGGAAGGCGCCGCCGTCCCCGGTGGAGTACCTGGCTCAGGTCGACTTCGTCGACGACTACTGGACTGACGACAGGGCGGTTGTGGCGGTGTGGATCAGATAGTCGACGACCACTGGGTGGAGCTCGCCGAGCTGAGCGGGCTCGAACGGCTGGCATGGGCCGACGCCGGCAACTCCACGCTGTGGCGGTGCCGGCTGCGCGGCGTGGAGTACGTGTTCAAGCAGTACTCGGTCGAGTTCCGCACCGGAGCGCAGCAGCACGCTCTCGGCGGGCTCATCGCGTGGCGTGACGGGCTGGCCCGGCACGATCGCGACCACCTCGACGCGATCGCGGCGTGGCCCCGGTACCGCGTGCGCCAGCGCGGCATCCTGGAGGGCGTGCTGCTGCCCTTCGCGGCGCGCGAGTTCTTCCAGCTCGACCGCATCGACGGCGCCGAGACGCCCCGGACGATCGCCCACCTCCAGCACTACAAGGCGGACCGGCAGGTCCGGACCGGAGCCTCGCTCCAGGTGAAGTGCCTGGCGCTCGGCCACGCCGCCGAGGCCCTGCTGTGGTTTCACGACCACAACGTGGTCGTCAACGACCTCCGCGAGCTCAACATCCTGTCCACACTGGACGGCCAGCGCGTGTACTACGTGGACTGCGACGCGATGATGGGACCGTGGGGTGAGGTAAGCCCGGCGGCCGCTCCGGGCTACCTCATGTCCCTCCTGCCGCGCAGTGACAGGGCGGACCGCCGCACCGACCTGTGCCGCCTGGCGTGGCTGGCGATCTGGCTGCTGCTCGACCAGTTCGGCCTGATGGATCCGCCGATGGACAAGCTCAGGCGCCTGGTCGCCGACGGCCCCGCGGACCTGCTGCGCCGCACGAGCAAGCTCGACCCGTTCGAGGTGGCGGAGTGGCGCCGGCTGGCCGACCGCTGGGTGCGGACCTGGACCGGCACGGCGCCGGTCATGCAGCGGGCCCCCAGCCGACCCTCCCGCAGACCCTGCCGATGCCCGAGCGCCGGCGGCAGGTCGTCATGTCCACACAGACGCGTGGATGGTTGCCCGCGCAGTACCGGCAACCGGCGCTCCCGCCCGCACCCGCGCCGCCGCTGGGCGACACCGGACGCGGGCCGGCGCAGGACGCCCGGCGCCGCGAGCCGCCGCTGCGGCTCATCGCGTTCGTCGCGGTCGCGGTCCTGGCCACCTGCGCGGTCCTGTCGTTGCTGGTCCAAGGAGGTGCGCCCTGACCAGGTCGGGGCCGGAAGGAGCGCGGTGGGCTCGCTGCTGCTGATCCTGGGAGGTGCCGAGCGGCGCCTGCCCGAGCAGGACGTGCACTACCTCTGGATGGACGCAAACCGCCTGCGGGTATCGGCCAACCCGCCGAGCATCGAGGTGTGCGTCGGGCACTTCGTGTGCGAGTTCGGTCCGTGGTCGTTCTACGCCGGACCCTCGGAGTGCCCGCGCGAGCTGCGGATCAACGGCCGCCCGGTCACCGAGCGGGACGTGGCGCTGCCGGGGGACCGGGCCGAGGTGCGCCTGGCCGGCGAGCCGTACAGCGAGCCGGCGCCCCGTCAGGAGCGACCGGCCCCACGGTCCACAAAGGACTACAGCCGGCCCGCGCACGGGGGCGGCGGCGCCGGGCCGGGCACCGCCACCCGCCAGCGGGTCATCGGCCCGCCCGGCACCGACGCCGACCTCGTCATCGACGACCCCTCGGTACGGCCGGACCACGCCCGGGTCGAGGTGGACGCCCGCGGTGCGTGGTGGGTGACCGCGCACAACGGCAAGGTGTACGTGGACGGCGAGCCCGTCGACTGGACGGTGCGCGAGCCCGGCAGCCGCTTCATGGTCGGGCGCCGGACGGTGACGGTGCCCGGGCGGGGCGGGCGCCGCGGCGGCCGGGCGCTCGGTGTGGAGCTGGCCGGCGTCACCGTGCGCCGCGGCGGCCGGGCGCTGCTGGACAACGTGACGCTGTCGGTGCCCGCCGGTGACTTCGTCGCCGTCGTCGGCCAGAACGAGGCGAGCCCGCAGATGCTGCTCGGCCTCGTCGCGGGCGCGCACCGTCCGGACAGCGGCACCGTCCGGGTCGGCGGGTCCAGCCGTCGCGGCGATCCCGCCGTGCGCTGCGTACCGGCCACCGACGACCTGCACGGCACGCTGACCGTGCGGGAGGTGCTCGGCTACGCCGCGGCGCTGCGCTCCGGCGCGGGCGAGGCGGCGCGCGTGGCGGCGCTTGTCGAGGAGGCGCTGTCCTGGCTGGGGCTGGAGGCCGAGGCCGACAAGTGGGTGCGCACGCTCAGCGAGCCGCAGCGCAAGCGCCTGTCGGTCGCGGCCGAGGTGGTGCAGCGCCCCGGCCTGCTGCTCGTACCGCAGTCGCGGACATCGCACGACATCGGCCGGGACAGCGACCTCCTGTCGCGGCTGCGGACCGTGAGCCGCGACACCAACTGCACCGTCGTCGTGGCCACCGGGTCGGTCGGCGGCCTGGACGGCGCGGACCTCGTCGTCGTACTCGACGCACAGGGCCGGACGCGGTTCGCCGGCCCGCCCGGCCAGCCGCTGGCGAACCAGCCGGACCTCACCTGGGGCGAGTGGGTCGCCACCCTGGACCTCTCCGGCGGCGACCCCGGCGGCGGGGTGCGGCCGCTGCCGCCGTCGTCCCCTCCCGCGTGCGAAACCGTGATCCAGCCCGACGGCGCGCTCGCCGGCATGCCCGCAGCGGTGGCGCGGCAGTGGCTGCTCTTCTGGCGCCGTGGGCCCGGTGCGCTCGCCGCGTTGCCGCTGCTGCCGGTGGTCGGCGCGATCCTCGCCGCCCTGCTGCTCGACGGTCCGGCCGGGCCGCTCGCGGTCGCGGTCCTCACCGGCCTGAGCGTCGGCCGCGCCGACCTGGTGACCGAGCGCGCGGCGCTGGCCCGCGACCGCCGGGCCGGGTTCGGCGCGGGTGCGCTCGTGGCCGCCAAGCTGGTGGTCTTCGGCGCGGTGTGCGCGGTGCTCGCCGTCCCCGCCGGCGTGGCGACCGCCGGGGCACTGCCGCGGGTGCCCGGACCGCCGTCGTGGGTCTCGGCCTGGCTGCTGCTCTGGCTGGTCATGGTGCTGTCGCTGTGCGCGGGCGCGCTCGCCACCGCGGCGACGCGCACGCTGTTCGCCGCCGCCGTCGTGGGCGCGGCCGCGGTGCCGGCGCTTGGGGCGCTGCTCTGGGTGCTCTTCGCGCTCGGCTGGGTGCCGGCGCTGCTCGGGCCGGTCGTGCTCGCGCTCGGCGCCGGCCGGCTGGCGGCCGCGGTGCTGGAGGCCCGGCTCCAGCCGTGACTCCGCGTCAGGCCGGGCCGCCGGCCGGGCGGAAACCCACCGGCGCCGGCAGCGGGCTCTCCGTGCCGGCGAGCGCGGCCTGCCCGCAGGCGAGCAGGTAGCCGCGCAGAAACGTGGCGAAGCGGTCGGCGGCGGTTTCCGGAGCGTCCTCGGCGGTGAACGCGTACTCCGGGAACAGCGCGAACGACGCGGCGGCCTCGCCGGCGCCACCGAACCCGAAGGCGACGATGTCGGGCCGGCGGAGCTGGCCGAGCAGTTGCCGGTGTGCGGGCGCCCAGTCGTCGACGCCGGCCGGCGTGCCGGCGCTGAGCAGCACGACCAGGGGCCGGCGGACCGAGGGGTGCTCGGCCCGCAGCGCCTCGGCGTCGGCCGCGACGTGGTCGCGGAGCCACTCGAACAGCGCGGTGTAGCTGGCCGGGCCCCGCCCGGTGAGCCGCGGCACCCGGGGATCGGCCTCCACCGCCGCCAGCTTGGCCCGCACGGCGACGTCCTCGGCGAACCCGCACACGGCGAGCCGCAGCGGAGCCGCGTCGCGGGGCTGCCCGGCGAGCGCGCGGTAGAGGTCGCCGACGGCCTCGTTGAGCCGGTCCAGCCAGGGCGACGCGGCCTCGGACTCGTCGACGACCACGTACACCGGGCAGAGGTTCGGCGGCGCGGCCAGCGCGTTGGCGTTCACTGCCGGCGGGACCATGCTGACCTCCGGCGCCGGTACGCCCGCCAGCGGCGCGTCCCAACCGATCGCCGCGGGCTCCGGCGGCTGCTGCGGTGAGTGGACGGTGGCGGTGGCCCGGATCGGCGGACCCGAGCCCTCCACGTGGCGGACCGCGGCGTCCAGCAGCGGCGTGAGGTCGGACGGCTGCGCGATCCCGCTGTTGGCCAGCTTCTCCAGCAGGCCCTCCCAGCGCTCGTTCTCGCGTACCCGCTGGGCCTCCCTGGCGTCCTCGACCTCGGCAAGCATCTTCATCGCGCCGGCGGTGTCGCCGGGGTTGCGCTGCAGGTGCAGGCGGATCAGGGACTCCGCGTCCATCGACTGGCCCGAAAGGAGCGCCCGCTCCCGGTCCTGCAGCAGGTGCTGTCCGGTCTGCTGGAGCAGGTCGAGCTGGCTCTGCCGCGCGACGTCGTTGACGTTCGTGTGGTGCTGGGCCGCCTTGATCTTCTCGTCGCGGCGGGCCTGCTCGACGTCCTGCAGGTACTTGCGTCCCGCTTCGTCCAGCGACAGGCGGACGGCCACCGCGTACAGCGTGATCCCGCCGTGCAGCAGCGTGTCCCGGCGCAGCTGCGCGTGGATCGCCGCCTCGGCCTCCTCCGCCTCCTCGATGGAGTACTGGCGGGTGATCGCCCGGAACATGCGCAGCAGGTACCCGTGCACCAGCGGCGCGCCGTCGCGGACGTTGCGCCGGACCACTTCGGCCGGGTCGGTGACCCGGAAGTTGGCGCTGCACGTGGCGTGGAACTGGTACACGTCGCCTTCGGTGGGCAGCGCCGTGTCGCCCTCGAACTTGAGGTCGACGTGGTGGTCGCTGATGTCCACCTCGTACCGGGTGCTGTACTTCGTGAACATCTGGTCCGACCAGCGCATCGGCTTGCCGCCGTCGAGCACCTCCAGGTCGCCGTCGCGCCGCGCGTACACGACGGCGACGGACGGCGCGCGTGCCGGGCTGGGCGCCAGCGTCACCCGCTTCACCGGCTCCTGCTTCAACAACAGCGAGATCGTCTCGGTCATGGCTACTCCCCGTTGTGCCCCGCGTCGTGCCTGATCTGGGTCAGCAGGGCGTCGACCGCCCGGTGCGCGCGGGGCAGCGGTGTCAGGTTGTCCGGCCGCACCCACTCGGCGGCCAGTGCGGAAAGGATGCGGAGCAGTCGCGGCTCCACCCGCGGCACCGTCACGACCGCGCGGAAGAGGCGGAGCAGGACGTCGAGCTGCGCGGGGTCGGCTTCGGCGAGCCCGGCCCAGCCGGTGAGCACCCCGCGGGCCTGGTCGTGCAGGACGTTTTCGCTGAGCGCCCGCCGCCACAGGCCGAACAGCGGGGCGCGCAGCGCCTCGGCGGTCCTGGCCAGGTGCAGGAGCGTCGGCCAGCGGGTCTCGCCACCGCCGCCGTCCGGCTCCCAGGTGACCAGGCTGTCGGCCAGGATCAGGAAGGCGAGCTGCGCCGGGCGGGAGCGGAGCCGGTCGGTAAACCAGGAGAGCAGGCCGGCACAGGCGATCGGCGCCACGCGGTCCGGGTCCTCCACGATGAGGTCGGCCAGCGCGTCTCCGATCGCCACAGCCACCGCGTAGTCGTCCACTGTGGCCAGACGCCCGAGGCGGTCGACCGCGGTCGCGGTGTCGAGGCCGCCAGCGCCGGCGCCGTAGGCACGGGCGGCGGTCGCCTGGGCGCGGGGCTGCTCGCGGTTGGCGTACCACACGCCGACGATGGTGCCGACGCTGGCGGCGAGCTGCTTGTCGCCGGACGGCTCGCGCAGCGCGTACGCCACCGCCTCGCGCAGCCGGTAGTCCTTGCTGTTCGCCCAGCCGTTGAGCGCGTACGTCCACAGGTAGTCGAAGGAGTACCGGGACAGCACGCCGAGGGTGCTGGCGGCGAAGATGCGCACCGGCTCGGAACGCTCCACGATCAGCTCGCCGAGCCATTCCAGCAGGGTGGGCTGGATCTGGTACCGGCACCACACGCGCTCGATCACCTTGATGGGGTAGCTGGGGTCCTTGTACCGCACGGTGCGGACCGGGACCATGCCGTACGCGTACCGCACCTGCTGCTCGACCTCGACCGCGCGCAGCCTTTCCAGCAGGCGGTTGGTCGGCGTGCGCAGCGCCTCGTTGCGGGCGATCCGCAGCTCGGGCTTGCCGCCCGAGACGACGAGGTGCTGGGTGACCTCCAGCTTGCGGCGCAGGCGGCGGGACGCGGCTGTGACGTCCTCGTAGGGCAGGCCGTCGAGGACCGCGAGCGCGACCGCGAAGCTGCGCTCCTCGGCGTCGCGCAGGCTGTCGAACCACAGGTCGAACGCCTGGTCGTGCTGGCGCCGGCGGCGCTCGCGCACCCGGAAACCGTCGACGGTGCCGCTGTCGTCGCACTCCGAGCTGATCACCGCCGCGAGCTCGGCGGCCGAGTGGCAGCTCGCCTCGCCCTCGTCGAGCTCGCCGAGGAGGCTTTTCACTGTCTCGCTGGCGAGCAGGCGGTCGGCCAGCCCGTCGCCGCACCGCCAGGCCAGGTGGCCGGCGAAGACCTTCTGCCGGTCGACCTGCTGGTCGGGCAGGTCGAGCACGTACGGCTCGACGTCCTGGTCAGCCGCCAGCTGGCCGGGCGAGATGGTGATCACGAGGCGGGCGTTCGCCTTGGCCAGCGCCATCTCCAGCGCGTGGAACGTGAAGCCGCGCAGCTTGGTGGCCCCGTCCGGCTGGCAGAGCAGGAAGCCGATGCCACCCCGCGCTCCGCCCACGCTTTCGGCCTGCTCTGCGATCGAGTCGGCGAGGTGGGCGACGTCGACCGTCGGGTCCAGGTGGTACACCCGCTCGACCTCGCCGATGAGCAGCCGGATCGCGGCGGCGTCCTTGCCGTGGCCGGGGCGGCCCCGGATCACGGCGGAGCGCTGGCGGCGAAACCGCTGCAGGAGCTGCGACCAGTTGTCCGGGTCGACGAACGCGTACCGGACCGGCTCGACAAGGTCGATGGAGAGCTCCCGCACCGGCACGGTCCGGTCGCCGAACCGCAGCTCGAACTTGTGCCCGGCGACCTTGTCGCCGCCGATCTGGTCACCGTGGACGGTGCGCGCCGCGCGCCAGTGCTCGTTGCGCGCGGTGCCCTCGCCCGGCCTGGAGGTCGCCTGCCCCGGCTCGGCCCAGGACCCGCCGTCGACCCCGTCGACCGCCTCGCCGGGTGCGGCTGCCGCGGGCCGCGCGCCGGCGGGCTTGGTGTCGGCGGGGCCGGAGCCGCCGCCCGGGGGCGATGCGGCGGCTCCGGCCGGAGGGGTGCCGGCGGGCGCGCTCGGGGCGGGTGCGGTCGCGGTGGGCGCCGGTGGGGGAGCCGGTGCCGTCACGCCCGCCCTCCGGGCCCGAAGACGATCTTCGGACCGTCCACTTTGTCGCCCATCACCAGGTCGCCGTGCACGTCGCGGGCCTGGACCGCGTTGCCCGTACGGAAGCGCTGGTTGTTGCCCTGCGGCCGGGCTTCGGGCTCTACTGTGGACGCGCCGGCCGCCGCCGGCCCGGTGTCGCCGACCACCCGCGCCACCTCCTCGACGAGGGCCCGCACGTCCGCGTCGGCGCTGCGCGCGTCGATCCGCCGGTACTGCCGGCTGGTGAGCGGGGCCAGCTCCGCCGGAAGCTCGCCCAGCCCGGGCATGTGCGCCCCGCCGACCAGGACGGGAATCGTCGTCAGCCCCAGGCGCAGGGCGAGCGCCACCTCCCGGCGGACGAAGTCTTCGTGGTCCCACAGGCGGTTGTTGCCCGCCCGGCCGGTGAGCCAATGTGGACCGATCACGACCAGCACCACCGAGCAGAGCCCGAGGCTGCGCCACAGCACCGGCTCGAAGTCGGTGCCCGCCGGGATGGAGCGGCTGCTGCGGAAGACGCTTTCGGGGCCGAAACGCGCCGAGAGCCGGTCGTCCAGGGTCACCGCGGCGAAGCTCTCGTCACCGTTGCGGAAGCTGATGAATATCTTCGTCATGCGCGAGCGCGTCTCCCTGGGATGCCGTGTCGCCGTACAGCTTGCGATGGCGGGCGGGAGCGGACAAGCCGTTGTCAGTATCCCCTGGGATGGACAACAGACAGGGTGGACGGTCGGTTCGTCGCGGTGTACCGGATGATCGGGAGCCGCCTGGGTCGTACGGCCTACCCCGTTCGGGTAGCGGCGGGCGCCGGCAGCGCGAGCGCCGCGGCGAAGCGGGGCAGCAGGTCCCGCACGGTCGGGTTTGCGCGCCAGCGGCCCAGCATCCGGCTGAGGTCGCGGACGTCCGCGCGCACGGTGGCCGACTGCACCATGGGCATCGCGTCGAGGACGCCGGCTGCGACCGTGCACGCCTGCTCGACGTCGTTGCCGCCGGCGTGGGCCAGCGCGAGCCGGGCGCCGTAGCGGGCGCGGGCCCGGACGGCGTGCGCGGGGATCGCGGCCAGCTGCCGGGACAGGATCTCGGCGGACTCCACCGGGCGGCCGAGGTCGTAGAGGCACCAGCCGGAGGCGAGGGCCACCTGGTCGGGCACCGTCCACGAGCCGAGCACCTGCTCCTGGCCGTTGCTGGGCTCCAGCAGGGCGGCGGCCCGCTCCAGCGCGAACATGCAGCCGTCGTAGTCGGCGCTGATCGCCCGCCCCTGCGCCTCCCGCAGGGCGGCGAGCCCGCGCACCCGGGCCGAACAGTCGGCGGCCTGCGCCTGCTGGGCCAGCGCGACCGTCGTGGCCGAGTCGCCCTGGTAGAGCGCGATGAGGGCGCGGCGGACCAGTGCGTACGGCGTCATGTCGCGGTCACCGACCTCGCGGGCGAGGCCCACCGCCCAGTCGGTCCACCAGGCCGCCGCGCGGTCGTCGCCGGCCTCCTGGTGCATCCAGCCCGCGTACTCCCCGAACCGTGCGGCCAGCAGCAGCACCGGCCCGCGCTGCGCCGAGCCGGCGGTGCTGGCCAGGACCCGCAGCGCGTGGGCGTGCGCGATGACCAGGGGCAGCAGCGTGACCGGCGGCACCGTCTGCCCGACCGACCTGATCTGGCGGAACATCTCCTCGAAGCCGGCCAGCACGCGGTCCGCCGACGCGTCCGTGGCGGCCTGCGCGCTGAGCGCCCAGTTGGCGACGAGCGCCTCGCCGCCCTCCCACGGCTCGCCCGGATGGGTGACGATCAGCGTGCCGCCGCCGTTGGCCGACAGCCCCATCCACCAGCGGTCCACCGGGGACACCTCGGTGCTCTTCGGCGGGCCGGCGGTGGGGCGCTCGACGAGCCTCGTCAGCGCGCCGTCGGCCCCCAGCTCGGTGTCGCAGCGCCGGGCGAGGCTGAGGCTCGGTGGCTTGCCGCTGGTCTCCACCCGGCTGAGGTGGCTGCGGCTGTAGTGCACCAGGGCGGCGAGGTCGGACAGCGACAGGCCGGCGGCGAGCCGGCGTCGCCGCAGCTCCACCCCGAACGTCGTCCGTGGCCTCTGCATGCCCGCCAGGCTAGCGATCGCGGGGAAGCGGCGCCGCACGCTCGGTAACCCGAACGGGTGACGCGGTCCGGGCCCGCCACAGCGCGAACGCCAGCCACCCGCAGCCGGCCGCCAGCAGGACGCCGTGCGCGATGCGGATCGGGGCCGGCGTGAAGAACTGCGGGAGGAACAGCACCAGGCCGAGGCCGAAGAGCACGCCGCTGGACCGGGGGAGCACGCCCGACCGGCGCACCGCCAGCGCGGCCAGCACCCCACCCAGCGCCAGGACCAGCAGGCCGACGCCGAACATCGTGATCGCCACGGGCTGGTTGCGGACCGCGTCCACCGTCGCGAGCAGGTCGAAGCTCTCGCCGTCCGCGTAGCGCCGGGCCAGCGAGTGCAGCCCGAAGTCCTCGGCGCCGTAGTAGGGCAGGACGAGGCCCGCGCCGATCCAGGTGGTGACGACGGCCGCGGTCGTGAGGGGCCCGGGCACGGTGTCGCGGAGGGCGAGCAGGCCGAGGGCGGCCAGCACGAAACCCAGCATCGCGAACGCGTGTGACGCGACCCACGCGCCGGAGGCCATCGACGCGACGGCGCCGTCCACCGTGGCCTCGTCGTGCCACGGGCGGACCGCGGGATAGAGGAGGAACAGGACGCCGGCCGCGGCGAGCGCGGCGGCACCGAGCTTGTTGCTACGAGTCATAGCTAACAAGCTAATGCAGTTAGCTTCGGTCGTCAAGGTCCGCTCAGCGCAGCTCCTCCAGGAGGTCCGCCACCGCGCCGAACGTGAGCACTCCGCTGCCCGCACCCGCCAGCTCGCCGGCGGCCGGCAGCAGCGCGTCGTACACGCGGCGGGCCGTGGCGTGGTCACCGAGCGTGATGGCGGCCCGCCCGGTGAGCCACAACCGCGCCTCGCGGAGCAGGTCGTGCGGCGGCTCCGGCTGCGCCCGCAGCGCCCCGGCGGCCGCCTCCGGCCGGTCCTGCGCGAGCAGCGCGAGCGGGCGGACCCACGGCTCGTACGGGCCCCAGTCCGATGTAGACCACTCCACTGTGGTGGGTGGCCGCAGCGTGAGGAGGGCCAGCGGGTACAGGCCGCGCGCCATGCCGGGCATACCGGCGCCGTCGAGCTTCGCGCGCGCCGCGCGGTACGCCTCCTCCGCCTCGCCGGTCCGCCCCTCGACGGCCAGGCGCAGCCCCGCGTACCAGGCCGTGAAGACGCCCACCAGCGGCAGCTCGTACCGTCCGGCGAGGGCGTCGGCGGCCGCCGCGTGGGCGTCCGCGGCGGCGAGGTCGGCGAGCCCGGCGTGCGCCTGCATCGCGATCAGGTGACCGAGCACCTCGAACGTGACAAGGTCGTGCCCGGCGGCCACCTCCACCATCTCGGCGCCGATGCGGGCCCGCTCGGCGGCCATCCCGGCGCGGCCGAACGCGTGCATGAACCGGGCGTTGAGCGCGAAGGCCAGCAGCGTGGGGTCACCCGCCGCGCGGGCGAGGGACTCCGCCTCGCGCGCCGCCGCCGCGCCGCGGTCCGTGGTGGTGCCGCGCAGCTCCAGCGCGAGGGTACCGAGCAGGCGCGCCCGCCGCTCGCCCCGCTGCGCCGGCAGCACGCGCTCGGCCGCGGCGGCGATGCGGCCGGACAGCTCCTCGTCGTCGTTGGCGGTCCAGATCGCCGGTACCACGAAAGCGGCGAGCACGTCCGCCGCCAGCTCCGGATCGTCCACTGTGGCCACGGAGGCGACGGCCTCGGCGCGGAGCCGGCGGGCCTCGTCGAGGTGGCCGCTCACGGCGAGCGCCCGGCCCAGCCCCATCACCGCCTCCAAGCGGCCGCGCCGGTCCTGCGCGCCGGCCCGGTCGTACCCGTCCACCGCCCGGCGCCACAGCCGGACGGCGGCGTGCGGGTCGGCGCGGCGTTCGGCGTCCTCGGCGGCGGCCCGCGCGTAGGCGGCCGCGCGCGGCGCGGTGGCCCGGCTCGCGGCGAGCCCGAAGTGGTGGGCGAGGGCGGCGACGTCACCGGGGCGCAGCCGTTCGAGCGCCTCGCCGGCGGCGGCGTGCCACTGCGCCCGGCGGTGTGCGGGGATGTCGCCGTACAGCGTGTCCCGTACCAGGATGTGGGTGAACCGCAGGCCGCCGTCCGCGCTGAGGAAGCCGGCCTCCACGGCCCGGTCCAGGGCGTCCAGTGTGGACGGCTCGTCGCCGGTGAGCGCCGCCAGCACCTCCGGGTCGACGTCCCGGCCGAGCACCGCCGCCTGCCGCAGCACCGCGCGCGCCGGCTCGGGCAGCGTGGCGAGGCGGTGGCGGATGACGTCGCGCACGCCGGCGGGTACCGCGCCGGGCTCGGCGCCGAGCAGCCGGGCCAGCTCGCGGACGAAGAACGGGTTGCCGCCGCTGCGGTGGTGGATGAGGCGCACCGCGGCCGGGTCGAGCTCGCGCCCGGCCGCCGCGCGGGCCAGCTCGCCGGTCTCGGTCACCGTGAGGCCGCCGAGGTACACCCGGACCGGTTCGACCCGGGCGAGGCGGGCCAGCGCGGCGGTCAGGGTGGCCGGGATGGCCGTGGCGCGGTACGTGCCGGCGACCAGCAGCGGACCGCTGGCCGGCTCCGGGCCGGCGAGCACGGCGGCCAGCACGTCGAGCGTGCCCTCGTCGGCCTGGTGCAGGTCGTCGAGGACGACGAGCAGCGGCCCGCGCCGGCCCGCGGTGTCCGACAGCCACGCCGCGGTCTCCCGGTGCAGGCGGAAGCGGGCCGCGGCGGGGTCGGCGGCCGGCCGGTCGGGTCCAGGCGTGCCGGTGACCTGTTGCCAGGGCCAGGCGGCGGGCGCGCCTTCGTACTCCGGGCTGCGGCCCCACGCCACCGACCAGCCGGCGCCGGAGAGGCGGCGGGCGAACTCCCCGGCGAGGGCGGTCTTGCCGGCGCCGGCCTCGCCGGAGATGAGCGCGAGGCCGGGCTCCCCGCGGCCGGACACGCGCCCGGCCGCGCGGGCGAGCGCGTCCAGCTCACCGGCCCGGCCGAAGAAGCCGCCGGCCGTGCCCGCCAGCGCGCTTCGCGCTGGGGGCGGTGCGTCGTGGGCGGCGGGGGCTGGTTCGTCGGGCACCGGCGGGCTGAGGGCGGGCGACTGGGCCAGGATGTCGGCTTCGAGCCGTCGCAGGGCCGGCCCGGGGTCGAGGCCGAGCCGGTCGGCGAGCGTCTCGCGGGCCCGGCGCAGGGCGGCGAGCGCGTCCGCCTGGCGGCCGGCCCGGTACAGCGCGATGGCCAGCAGCCGCCACGCCTCCTCGCGCAGCGGGTGTGCGGCCGCGTGGGCACCCAGGTCGGAGGCGGCCTCGGCGGCCCGGCCGAGCGCGAGCATCGCCTCCGCCCGCCGCTCGACGGCCAGCGCGCGCAGCTCGTCGAGGCGGTCGATCTCGGCGCGGGCCCACGGCTCGGCGGCGAACTCCGCGTACGCCGGCCCGCGCCACAGCCCCAGCGCCTCCCCGGCCCGGGCCAGCGCGCCCGCGCCGTCCCCGGCCGCGAGCAGCGTCCCGGACTCGGCCACCCACGCCTCGAAGCGGCCGGCGTCGACGTCTTCGGCGGCGGCGCGCAGCGCGTACCCGGGCGGGGCGGTCACCAGCAGGCGGGCCGGCTGCCGGGGCGGCCGGTCGGGCTCCAGCGCGCGGCGCAGGTCGGCCACGAACGTGCGGATCGCCCCGACCGCGCCGTCCGGCGGCTCGGTCCACAGGTCGCCGGCGAGCCGGTCGACGGGTACGACGCGGCCGCGCGCGATGAGCAGGCGGGCGAGGACAGCGCGCTGCCGGCCGCCCTTGAGCGGCAGCGGCCGGTCCGGGTCGCCGCGGTGCGCCGCCGCGAGTGGCCCGAGCACCGTGAACGTCACGCCGGCCCTGGTCACGGCCCCACCGTAGCCGGTACTGATCCGTTGCTCAGTGATTGCTGATCGCCGCCGCGCAGGCTTGCCGCATGACACCTCAGATCACCGGATTCGAGTACCGGAGGGTGCCGGTCGCCGACGGCGTCGCGCTGAACGTCGCCGTCGGGGGAGCGGGCAGCCCGGTCGTCCTGCTGCACGGCTTTCCGCAGACCCACCTGATGTGGCGGCACGTCGCCGCCGACCTCGCCGCCGACCACACGGTCATCGCGCCCGACCTGCGCGGCTACGGCGCGAGTGACAAGCCCGCCGACCCGGACGGCACCGGGTACGGCAAGCGGACGATGGCCGCCGACGTCGTGGCGCTGGCCGCCGCGCTGGGCCACGAGCGCTTCGCGCTGGCCGGGCACGACCGCGGCGCGCTGGTCGCCATCCGGGCCGGCCTCGACCACCCGGACCGGGTGACCCACCTGGCCTCGCTCGACGTGCTGCCCACCCTCGACATGTGGGACGTGATGCACGGCACCACCGCGGCGGTCGGCTTCCACCTGTACCTGATGGCGCAGCCGCCCGGCCTGCCCGAGCGGCTGATCGGCGCGAGCGCGGACGCGTTCTTCGGCCACTTCCTCGACATCTGGACCAGGGACCCGGAGGCCATCCCGCCGGAGGTGCGGCGGGAGTACCTGGCGGCGTCCCGGGCGGCCGTGCCGTCGATCGTCGCCGACTACCGCGCCTCGGCCGGCATCGACGTGGAACACGACCGGGCCGACCGGGAGGCCGGCAACACGCTCCGCATGCCGGTCACGGTGCTCCAGCAGGACTGGGGCGCGGCGCTCGGCTTCGACGCGGCGGCCATCTGGCGGGCCTGGGCGCCCGACCTGCACCACGAGACTGTCTCCTGTGGACACTTCATGGCCGAGGAGGCGCCGGCCGAGGTGGTCAAGGCGCTGCGCGCCCTGCTGTCCCGCTAAGGAGCTTCGGGGTGAGTCCTCTTGAAGTCCCCCCGAGTTGGATGTGAGCTGCCGCCGCGCCCGCGGTTGCCGCTCACCCTCCGCGGTCGCCGAGCTCAACCCGGGAGCCCGCTCCGGCAGATCTTGGCAAGTTGGCCAATAACGCGCTTACTCACCAAGATCTCGACTGCGGCGCCGCTTGGGTCCAACGGATGGTCACTGACCGTAGGAGAGACCTCCGCGACGGTGCCGCATCGTGGGCGGACTCGCCCCGCGGTGCGTGACTGTCGATCAAGGGCAAGGCCCTTGGGCTGAGCCTGGCGACCGCGGAGGGTGAGGCCGCGGGAGCAACGGTCCGGACCACGACGGACGTCGCGGTAGCCCGGATCTGTTTCGGGTTGGATCTTCTGAAACGGATGTCTGGGGCGCGGCCGCCCGGCGTGGCCGGTCGCTCAGCGCGGCGTGGTGGCGGCGTCGGTGTGGCGCAGCGGGGCCAGCTCGTCGATGGCGCCCTCGTCGAGCAGGGCCAGGAAGGCGTCCGCCACCGCGGGGTCGAACTGGCTGCCCCGGCCGCGCTCGATCTGGTGCCTCGCTTCAGCCTCGCTCAGCGCCGAGGCGTACGCGCGGTCGGCGCGCATCGCGGCCCACGAGTCGCACACCGCGATGATCCGGGCCTCGATGGGGATGCCGTCGCCGCGCAGGCCCGTGGGGTAGCCGGCGCCGTCGTACCGCTCGTGGTGCGCGCCGACCAGCGGGGCGAGGTCGGCGCGGTCGCTGAGCTCGGTCAGCAGGCGGGCGCCCTCCTGCGGGTGGCGGCGCAGCACGTCCCACTCCTCCTGGCTGAGGCGGCCCGGCTTGGTGAGGATCGCGTCGTCGACGTTGATCTTGCCGATGTCGTGCAGCCGGGCGGCCGCGGCGGTGCGGCGCAGTTCGGCCTGGTGCAGGCCGAGCCGCGCGCCGGTGAGCAGCGCCCACCGCGAGACGGCGGTGCTGTGCTCGTGGTTGCCGAGCTTGGCGTCGATCTGGTCGGCCAGCCACACCAGCGCGGACGGCAGGTCCGGGTCGGTGTCGAGCGCGAGGTCGGCCAGCCGCCCGGCGGCGACGACCTGGTCGCGCCCGCGGGCCTTGGCGCGGTAGAGGGCGCCGTCCGCGTCCTGGATCAGGCCTTCAAGGTCGCCGTGCGGCCGGCCGCCGCGGGTACCGGCGCTGGCCACGCCGAGCGAGGCGGTGAGGCGCACCTCGCGGCCGCTAGGCACCACCAGGGGAGTGCGGGACAGCGCGCGGCGTACCCGCTCGGCCACCTCCATCGCGGTGTCCTCGCCGGCGCCGGGGAGCAGGCAGACGAACTCCTCGCCGCCGTAGCGGGCGACAAGGTCGGCGGGGCGTACCGCGCGGCGGATCCGGTCGGCGGCCTCGACAAGCACCCGGTCGCCGGTGGGATGGCCGCAGCTGTCGTTGATCTTCTTGAAGCGGTCCAGGTCGATGATGACGATGCTGATCGGCGCGCTGTTCTGCTCCGCGCGCTCCGCGTCGAGCCGCAGCATCTCCTGGAAGAAGCGGCGGTTGTACAGGCCGGTCAGCCCGTCGGTGACGGCCAGCCGCTCCTGCTCGCGCAGCGCGGTGGCCAGCGCCTCGGCGAGCCGCGTGCGGTCGCGGGTGACGAGCACCTGGCGCAGCAGCAGGCCGGACGCGAGCAGCACCGCGATGACCAGCGTGGAGCGGGCGAGGTGGCCCTCGGTGAGCCGGTCGGCGATGGCGATGCCGACGATCGAGAGCACGGCCACGGCGGCCGGCAGCACGGCCACGTCGCGGTCGAGGCTGCGCACCTCGGGCTCGGGCTCGGTGCGCAGCGCGGCGGCGGCCGCCGCCAGGCACAGGAGCACGGCCTCGACCTGCCAGCCGAGGTTGAGCCAGCTCGCGTCGTCGTACGAGTGGACCATGAACAGGTACGCGTACACGGCGTCGGTGATGCCGGCCACCGCGAAGCCCGCGCCGGCCAGCAGGAACGACGGTGGGATCGTGCGGTGGCCGCAGAGCCCCACCGCGACGAGTGCCGTGACGATCGTGATGGCGAACAGCGGCTGCGCGAACGTGACGATCGCGCCGGCCGTCGTCGTGCCGGGCATGAGCGGGCCGACCACCAGCGCCCAGCCGACCGCGCCGATGCCGAGCGTCACCAGGGCGGAGTCGACCATGCAGCGCACCTGCCGCTCGGCCCAGGTGCCGCCGAAGCCGATCACGATGCCGGGCAGGGCGACGGCGTACGAGCCGATGTAGGCGATGTCGGCGATCGAGGGTGAGGGTGCGCCGCCCGGCCGGGTGAAGGCGTACGCGCTCCAGATCAGCTCCCCCACGAGCCACAGCAGGTTGGAGACGGCCAGCAGCCACCAGGCGGTGCGCAGCCGTCCCCGCGAGCGGCGGGCGGCCATCACGGACAGCGGCGCGAGAAGCACGAGCGGAACGACATAAACCACGTTGCCGACGAACCGGGCCATCGCCTCCGAGCCCTGGCTCAGGCCCGTGAGCACCGCGTACAACACCAGCCAAACCGCGCCGGCGACTATCGCCCAGCGCATAACCCGCCGTATGTCCACCTCGACCCCCACGTCCGCCTCCGGTGTGGCCGCCTCCGCGGCCCGGCCAGGTCGCAGAGATGTATTCTGGATCACACTCTCACTGTCTGTGTACCCCCAAACACGCACAAATATGGGTGCACAGTGCTAAACCCGCGCCACGGTAGGGAACTTTCGTCCCGCGTGCAACATCGCAGGCCCGCTCGGGAGTTTCGAGGTCGGAGAATGCCGGCACGGGAGGGCGGCGGCGCGTGACCTTCGAGGAGTTCGTGGCGGCCCGGTTAGGTCCACTGGTCCGGTACGCGACGGTGGTGACCTGGGACCCGTACCTTGCCGAGGACATCACGCAGGACGTGTTGGTGCGGGCGCAGGCGCGCTGGGGGCGGATCGGTGGGCTCGACGCGCCGGAGCAGTACGTGAAGCGCATGATCCTCAACGAGTTCCTCTCCTGGCGGCGGCGGCGGGCGGCACGGCTCGTGACGATCTCGCCGGAGGCACTCGAGTCGATCGCCCCGCCGGTCGAGGACAACGCCGTGGCCGCGGAGGATCGCGACCTCGTGCTCCGCCTGATCGCCACCCTCCCACCGAAACAGCGTGCGGCGCTGGCTTTGCGTTACTACGAGGACCTTCCCGACGAGCAGATAGCCGATTTGCTCGGCTGCCGTCCGGTCACGGTCCGTACCCAGATCTTCCGGGCCCTCGCGACGTTGCGGGCCGCACTTCCCGCCCGGTCGTCCCTGATCGAGGAGGTCCCGTCATGAACACGTACCTCGAGGACCTGATCCGCGACGCCCAGCAGCGCCAGGCCGGGCGCGCCGTGCCGCCCGAGCGGATCCTGGCCAAGCTGCCGCGGCCCGCGGCGGCGCAGCCCCGGCGGCGCTCGCGCGCCGCGCTGATGGTCGCCGCGGCGTGCGTGCTGGGACTCGTGGTCGCGGCGGTACCCCTCGCCGTGCACCTCGGCGCGGCACAGCCGCCGGCGGCGCAAGCGGCGGCCTGGTCAGGCACGGTGCCGGACTTCGGTGATCTCCCCACGCCGCAGGAGGTGTGGCCCGCCGCCGTGCACCGGATCCCGGCCACCCTCCCGGGCGGCGGCCGGTACACGGTCTCCGCGGTCATCGGCGCCGGCAAGTACGTGGTGCGGTCGGACTTCCTGCCGACCGCGACGACCTCGAACGACCTGACCGTGTGGCCGGTGCTCCTCGACGCCGCGGCCGGCACGGCACGCTCGCTCAACGGGCCGGCGGTGGAACGCCTCGACGCCGGGCTGGCGGAGGTCTTCGTCGACGGCGGCGACGTGCTGTGGGGGCTGCGCCGCGACACCGCGCCGTACGAGCTGTGGATCGCGCCGGTGGACGGCTCGGCCCCCGCCCGCCTGCTCACCACGTGGCCGCTGGCCGGGCAGGCGTACCCGATCGGGGTGGACTTCGGCGTCGTCTACTGGCGGTACGACGGGGACGGCGCCGCGAGCGCCATCTACCGCATGCGCCTGGGCAACCTGGTGCCGCAAAAGGTTGACGGCACCGAGGGGTACCAGGACTTCGGGGCCTTCCCCTGGGTGACCACCCGCCGCCAGTCCGATGTGGACGCCGAGGAGGCCGCCGGCGGTAGCGAGCAGCGGACCGGTTCCCTGCTCAACGTGCTGACCGGGGAGCGGCGCGGCTGGACCGCCAACGACGGCGCCGCGTCCATCGACTGCAACCCGACCCTCTGCCTCGGCCTCGACGCCGGCGGGCGGGCGACGGTGCAGCGCCTGGACGGCACCGGTTTCCGGGAGGTCCCGTTCAGCCAGCGGACCGTGCCGTACGAGAAGTCGGCGCTGGCGGGGCGGTTCGGGCTCGGCTCGTTCGCCGAGTCGGGCGGGCGGACCTGGATCTGGGACCGCAGGACCGGCGCGGCGGCCACCGTGCCCCAGGCGGACCTGTCCACCACGGCCCGGACGCCGCTCACCGTCGTGCAGTGGGAGGAGGGGAACGGCGCCAGGTACGTCCTCGACCTCGCCGCCATCACCTGAGGCAGGCGCTGGTGCGGTGACCACTACGGTTCGCCGGGTTCCCCGGCGAACCCGGCCCTGCCGGGCGCAGAGTTTCCGGGTCCGCCCGCGCAGCGGGCGGATCCGGAAACGTTAGTGGCCACCGCGCGAGGCGGCGTCCACGACGGTTTCCTCGATGCGGCGCAGGACGTCCTCCTGCTGGTCCGGCCCGAGGAAGTGCGTGTCGGCGCAGAGCACCAGCACGACCGCGCCCGGCTCCTGGAGGACGTGCAGGTAGCACGGGTCGAAGGGCTTGTCCTGGCGGCGTTCCACGCGCGTGGTCGTGTGGGCGAGCGCGGCCCGCGGGTCCGCGGCCGGGTCCGCCGGTGGCAGGTCGCGCAGCAGCCCGCGCCGGTCGTTGAAGCCGCAGCGCATGACCGCCGGGTCCGGCCGTTCGGCGGCCACCCGCCGCAGCAGTGCGTCGAGTGCGGCCGGGTCGTAGTAGGAGTGCTTGTAGCCGGCCAGCGCCGCCCGCCACGTGACCGCGAGCGCGTCGTCGAATTCGCGGCCGGCGACGTCGAGCCGGCACAGCGCGGTCTGGCTCACCGGGCTGACCGTCGTGGCGAGGCCCGGCCGGAAGCGGTTGCCGACCACCAGCTGGGTCAGCAGCGGGGCGATCCCGGTCACCGCCGACATCGCCATCGCGTACGCGGCGAGCAGCACCGTCGAGGACTCCACCCGGGCCCGCGCGGCGACCCGTTCCACCGCCAGGTGCAGGGCGGGCGAGGTGCGGACGACCTCCCAGTAGCGCGGGGTGCGCGGGTCGGCCGAGCCGGGGTAGCGGTCCGCCGCGGTGGTGCGAAGCAGGTGCTCCCAGTGCCGCAGGGCCGCCTCGCTGCGCCGTACCGCCGCCGGCGTCCGCTGCTCCCGCGCCTGTTCCAGCGGCTCCAATGCGGCGCCGGGTCCGGACGGGCGGTCCCGCATGCCGTCCTGCATCACGAGGGCGCCGAAGCCGTCCACCACCAGGTGGCAGACGACCATGACCTGGTACGCGGGTGCGCCGAGATGACGGACCACCGCCATCCGCACCGGCCACTCGGCCGCGTGGTCGTGGTCGGTGCCCTGGTATCGGTCCTGCACGCCCTTGGCCACGGCGGCCGGGTCGGCGTCCGGCGGCGCGTCCACGACCTCCAGCTCGACCTCGCCGCTCGCGTACACCACCTGGCGCGGTCGGTCGCCGCCGGTGAAGCGCAGCCGCGTGCGCAGCGACGGGTACCGGCTCACGCACCAGCGCAGCTCGTCCACGATGTCCTCGACGGTCGTGCCGGGCGGCACAGGTCGCGCGAATCCGATCGGCAGCCACGAGCGGTCCCGCCGCATGCTGCCCCAGATGTCCTGTTGGCCCCAGCTCAGCTCGTCCTCGCCGGCGCCCTCCCCGGCGAACGGGACCGCGATCACCGTCACCCCGCCCATGCTGGTGCGACCTCATGCGCGTCGATATACGCTTCTTGGTCGAATTCTTGCGGTCCCTCGTACGGATTTTGCTGACCGGGGGTGGGGTTGTCCTTACCCCGGATACGGCGGCAGGCACCATCGAACCGGGCGCCCATCCACTCCAGACTCAGAGGTCATGGTGGGGAGAAGGGCCGTGGCCCTCGGGGTGATCGGGTTGCTGTCGCTCGGGCTTGTCTACACCGGATGGTCGGGTCGATCCCGGCCGTCGGTGCCGGACGGCGCGCGCTCCGGCGACCTGACGCTGGAGCCGTGCACGTACCCGACCGGGGACGGTGACCGCGCGGCCGACTGCGGCACGCTCGTCGTCCCCGAAAACCGGCGCGACGCCGGCTCCCGCCTCATCGCCCTGCCGGTGGTACGCGTCCGCGCGACCGCCACCCCGGCGGCGGAGCCGGTCTTCCGGCTGGAGGGCGGGCCGGGGCAGAGCAACCTGGACTTCCCGACCGCTGGCTGGCTGTCGGGCAACCGCGATGTCGTGCTGGTGGGCTACCGGGGTGTCGACGGGTCGGTACGCCTGGACTGCCCGGAGGTGACCGCCGCGCTGCGGCGCTCGGCCGACCTCGCGTCCGAGCGGACGGCGGAGCGCTTCGCCGGCGCGCTGCGCGACTGCCGCCGCCGGCTCGCGGACGCGGGCGCCGACCTCGACGGGTACTCGCTGCCGCAGCGCGTCGACGATCTGGAGGCGGCTCGCCGCGCGCTGGGGTACGGCCGGATCGACCTGCTCAGCCAGAGTGCCGGCACGCGCACGGCGATGATCTACGCGTGGCGTTACCCGGCGTCGCTGCACCGCTCCGTGATGATCGGCGCGAACCCGCCCGGCCACTTCATGTGGGACCCGGAGATCACCGACGAGCAGCTGCGCCACTACGCCGAACTGTGCGCGGCGGACGAGGGCTGCGCGGCCCGTACCGGCGATCTCGCCGCCTCCCTGCGCGCCACCGTCGCGGACGCTCCAGACCGGTGGGGCCCGCTGCCGCTCAAGAAGGGCACCGCCCGCACGGCGACGCTGTGGGGCCTGCACGAGGCGACCGCCGCCGCGGCGCCGCTGAACGCGCCGACCACGTTCGACGCCTGGCTGAGCGCGGCCGAGGGCGACCCGAGCGGGCTGTGGGCACTCGCGACGATGGCCGACCTGATCTTTCCGGGGTCGTTCGTGTGGGGCGAGTCCGCCGCGACGGCAAGCATCGACTCGCCCGCGGTCAAGGCGTACTACGCGGGTGGCGGCGACCCCGGCACGATCCTGGGCAACGCGGCGACCGACTTCGTGTGGGCCAGGGGGCGGCTCGCCGACGCGTGGCCGACCAGCCCCGACCACGCCGAGTACCAGCGGGTCCGACCGTCCGATGTGGAGACGCTGGTGGTGAGCGGTTCGGTCGACTTCACCGCACCGCCGCGGGTGGCGGCCGACGAGCTGATGCCCGCGCTGCGCAACGGTCACCAGGTCGTGCTCGCCGAGCTCGGGCACACGACGGACTTCTGGCACAACCAGCCGGCAGCCGGCAAGCGGCTGTTGAACACGTTCTACGACCGTGGCGTGGTGGACCGCTCGGGGTACACGACGCAGCCGGTCGACTTCGAGGTGGGGATGACGATGCCGGCGATCGCACGGGTGATCCTCTTGATGCTGGCCGGCGGCGCGCTCCTCGCGGTCGTACTGCTCGGCGCGATGGCGCTGTGGGTGTGGCGGCGCGGCGGCTTCGGCGTGGTGGCGAGCGCACTGCTGCGCAGCCTGGCCGCGGCGGTGGTGGGGCTCGGCGGGTGGTTCCTGGCGATCCTCGTGGTGGCGAGCGTGTGGCCGGGGCTGTTCGCCAGCGGCGGGCTCGCGGTGGTGGCGGCGGGCATCGCGGTCGGCCTCTGCGTGTACCTGGCCTGGTTGCGCCGGGGAATCGGCCCGGGACTGCGCTACGGCGCCCTCGCCGCGGCGGTGGCCTGGGGTTGGCCGGCGCCTGGCTGGGCGGGCACGCGGTCGCGGGCCTGGCGGGCGCGCTGACCGCGATCCTCGGTGCGGTGCTGGCCGCCAACCTGGCGGTGCTGGTTTTGGACATCGGCCGCGCCCGCGCCGCCCTGCGCCCGCGGACCTGATTCGCTCCCGCGTCCCGTCAGGAGATGTCCGCGGTGGGGTGAGCGTTCTGGAAGGACGGGTGCGGGCTGCGTATCACCCTTCGCGCTTGGTTGCGGTCACCCAAGAGGTCGGGCGGTGCTCAATCCGCGCGGCGCGGCTGCCGTGAGCTGGGAGGTCACCGGAGGCTGTCGCACGGCAAGCAGTTTCGTCGTCTGGAGTCCTTTCGCGGTCACCGCCTCACCCTCCGTGGTCGCCAGCTCAACCCAGGAGCCCGCTCTGGCAGATCTTGGCAAGTTGGCGTCGAAATGGCGCGCCAACTCACCAAGATTGCGAAGCTCACACCGCCTGCACCTGATCGACAGTCACCGGCCGCGACGACGGTGCCGAACTGGGGGCGGATTCGCGCACTCCCGCCTCGAAAGATCTGCAGAAGCACGGCGGGGAAGATGGGACAGGCGGACCTTGCATCTTGCCTGGTCAATGCCTTACCCCGTAAAGCTGGCCACTGCCCGGCGCGGGCATCGTGAGCTGGGAGGACACCGCAGGCTCTCGCACGGCAAGCAGTCCGTACTCCGAAAGTCGAGCGGCGCCAACTTGCCAAGATCTGCCGAGGGCGGCCGTGGGGCGCGAGCGCACGTCTGGGTCGCTACGGACATTGCGGTGCGGTCTGACCCGCCCGTGCGCTCGCAACCCGCGTCGAAGATCGGACTGGTGCCGCCAGGAATAGATCGTGGTACGCATCGGCCCTCATGGGAGCCGTGTCCGTACCACGATCACCCAGCCGGCTCCGCGCCCCCGGGCTGGGCTCGTGCCCCGGTCTGGGCTCGTCCAAGGGGCTGTGCCCGCGCCGCCCGGGCTGCGCCCGCACCATCCGCACTATCCGGGCTGCGCCCGCACCATCCGGGCTGCGCCCGCACCACCCGCACTGCACCCGAAGAGGCATTCGTTTGTGGACGTGATTCGGGGGTAATGGTACGCCTGTTCGAGGAGGTGGATCATGAGTGGGCGGACACGTCGCGACATCACTGAGCCGGATCCCCAGGCGGCGATCAAGGATCCCGATGACTGGGTGACCGGCGACGAGCCGTGGACCGCGCCGCAGCGGTCCTATCTGGAGACACTGTCCCGCGAGGCCGGCCAGGACGCGCCGGAGAGCCTCACCAAAGCGGAGGCGGCCAAGCTGATCGAGGAACTCCAGGAACGGACCGGCCGCGGCCCGTCCACGGACCAGCGGACCTGACCGCAGCTGCGCCGCGGCCCGGCTCGCCGCCGGAACGCAGCTGCGCCGCGGTCCGGCCGGCCGCCGAGTGTGACACCGACCGCGCGCCAGGCCGCGGATCAACAGAGCCAGGTCGCGGCTCGACACCGCGCCACGCCGCGGACCGACGTCGCGCCAGGCCGCGGACCGACGTCGCGCCAGGCCGCGGACCGACGTCGCGCCAGGCCGCGGACCGACGTCGCGCCAGGCCGCGGATCAACAGAGCCAGGTCGCGGCTCGACACCGCGCCACACGCCGCGGACCGACGTCGCGCCAGGCCGCGGACCGACGTCGCGCCACGCCGCGGACCGACGTCGCGTCAGGCCGCGGACCGACGTCGCGCCACGCCGCGGACCGACAAGCGCTAGGCCGTAGATCGACAAAGCAAGGCCACGGACCGACGTCGCGCCAGGCCGCGGACCGACAAGGGCCAGGCCACAGATCGACAAGGCCCAGGTCGCGGATCAACAAGAACCAGGCCGCGGATCGACGCCAGGCCCGCGATGACCAGCCGGCACCGCACGGATCAGGGCACCACCGTGATCGGCCAGCGGCCCAGGCGGACCAGCCGGCTCGCCACCGAGCCGCCGAGCACATGATGAGCCTGCGTCGATGCGCCGACCACCACGATGTCCGCCTTCACCTCGGCGGCGACCTCGCGCAGGCATCCGTAGGCGTCGCCGCGCCGGGACACGAAGCAGACCGGGATCCGCATCTCCTCGGCGGCCCGCTGGACCTCGGCGCGCAGTTCGGTCTCCAGCTCCTGGTGCGCGGCCAGCAACATCGAGGTCGCGCCGGGGATGGCCCAGGCCCAGGTCAGCACGGGCGCCGCGTACGTCACGACGAGGCGGCACCGTTGCCGCCGGGCAAGGCCGCAGGCGTACGCGGCGGCGCGCATCGACGTGTCCGAACCGTCCACGCCGACGAGGATCACGCGTGGGCCGTCGGTGCCCCGCTCGAACGGTGGTGGGGCCCACCTCGGGGCCGTACTCCGCGACCGCGGTCATAGTGCTTACCGCGCTGGTGTGGAGACCGGCTCGGCCTCGGGAGCGGGCGCCGGATGGTCGAGGCTTGTGCGCAGCGGCGCGGGCTTGAGCAGCGCCGCCGCGATGACGCCGAGGATGCCGATCGCGGCCGAGATGAGGAAGATGTGGCCGGTCGCGTCGCCGTACGCGGCCCGCACGATGTGCTGCACCGTGTCGGGGAGCGCGTTGAGGTTCAGCGTGCTGGTGCCGCCGCTGCCGGAGGCGGGGAGCCCGGCCGCGGCCAGGTCGTGGGTGATGCTGTCGGTGACGCGGTTGGCGAGCACGGCGCCGAGCACCGAGACGCCGATCGTGCCGCCCAGCGAGCGGAAGAACGTCACCGACGCGCTCGCCGCGCCGACGTCGCGCAGGGGGACGGTGTTCTGGACGGCGAGGATCAGGTTTTGCATCGACATGCCCACGCCGGCGCCGACCAGGAACATCGCCGCGCCCACGACGACCAGCGAGGTCTCGTGGTCGATGGTCGACAGCAGGGCGAACCCGGCGACGAGGAGGATGGTGCCGGCCAGGATGTACGGCTTGACGCGGCCGGAGGCGCTGATCAGCCGCCCGGCGACGATCGAGGTGAGCAGCACGCCGGCCATCATCGGGATCGTGAGCAGGCCGGCCTCGGTGGGGCTGTAGCCTCGGCCGATCTGGAAGTACTGGCCGAGGAAGACCGCGCCGCCGAACATCGCCGTGCCGACCGCGAGACTGGCCACGATCGCGAGGGCGGTGGTCCGTTCCCGCACGATGCGCAGCGGGATGACCGGCTCGGCGGCGCGCGCCTCGACCCCGATCGCGGCGACGAGCAGCACGACCGCGCCGCCCACCATCGCGAAGGTCTGCCACGAGAGCCAGCCGAACGAGCTGTCGACGAACGTGATCCAAATCAGCAGCACGCTCACGCCCGCGGAGATGAGCGTGGCGCCGAGGTAGTCGATGCTCACCTTGCGGCGGATCGTGGGCACGTGCAGCGTGGCCTGCAGCAGGAGCAGGGCGACGATCGCGACCGGCACGCCGACGAAGAAGCACCAGCGCCAGCCGAGCCATGACGTGTCCGCGATCAGGCCGCCGAGCAGCGGGCCACCGACCGTGGCGAGGGCCATGGTGCCGCCCAGGTACCCGTTGTAGCGGCCCCGCTCGCGCGGCGGGATGATCGCCGCGATCACGACCTGGACCAGCGCCTGCAGGCCGCCGACGCCGATGCCCTGGAAGGCGCGCGCGGCGATGAGCTCGCTCGCGTTCTGCGCGAACCCGGCCAGGATCGAGCCGACGACGAAGATGCCGATCGCGATCTGGACCAGCAGCTTCTTGTTGAGCAGGTCGGCGAGCTTGCCCCAGATCGGCGTGGACGCGGTGGCGGTGAGCAGGGTGGCGGTGACGACCCACGTGTACTGGGTCTGACTGCCGTTGAGCGCACCAATGATCTTGGGGAGCGCGGTGGAGACGACGGTGGAGCTGAGCAGCGCGACGAAGAGCACGAGCAGCAGGCCACTCAGGCTCTCCAGTCGCTGCCGGTGGGTCATCACCTCGGGGGACGAAGCGGGCGCGGTCATGCGACGCGGCCTCCAGGGAGCGGGTGGATTGGTTCACTTCGAGCATCTCGCGAACATGCGCAGTGCGCAAGTTTTCTCACTGGGAAGCACGTCACTCCAGCGGTACGCTGCGTGTGATGACCGTGACAACCAACCCGCCGGCACCGGGCCTGCGTGAGCGCAAGAAGGCCGCGACGCGGCAGGCCCTGCACGAGGCCGCCGTCCGCCTCGCGGCCGAGCACGGCGTGGAAAACGTCACCGTGGAAGCCATCGCCGACGCGGCGAACGTGTCGCGCCGCACCTTCTCCAACTACTTCAACGGCAAGGATCAGGCGCTCCTGCACACCGACTACGTGCGCCTCACGCGCCTCGTCGAGCTGGTGCGCGACCGCCCCTCCGGCGAGGCGGCGTGGACCGCGCTGAGCCGTGCGATCGAGGCGTCGGTCGCCGAAAACGCCGACGAGGACCCGGAGTGGAAGGCCCGCTACCGCAAGCTGCGCCGCGACCCGGCACTCGCCGGCGAGCTGGTCAGCTCCTACGCGGTGGCCGAGCGCGAGCTCTCCGGCGTGATCGCCGGCCGCCTCCCCGCGACGCCCGACGTCCCGCTGCGCTCCCGGCTGCTGGCCGCGCACTTCCTCGCGGCCGTCCGCGTGGCCAACCAGATGTGGCTCGAGCGCCCCGAGGAGCCGCTGATCGACCTCGTCCGCCAGGCGCTGGCCACGACCGCGGAGCCCTTCGCCTAACCCCGGATCCTTTAGAGGATGTGAGCTACCGCGACGTCCGTCGTGGTCCGGACCGTTGCTCCCGCGGCCTCACCGTCCGCGGGGGTTGGGCTTGGCCCGCGGACCTTGCAGCGGAGGTCGGGGCAGTCGGCGAGCCCTGGCGAGCCGCCGACCGCAGCGGTGCCCGCGGGAAAGCACCCAAAGAAAACGCTCCGCTGTGCTCCACGTTTCCCCGGGGGCCCGCGCATGTGGTCCGCAGCTGACGCGGACGCGGGAAGATAGGTTGTCTATCCGAGCCAGGCGGCGATGAGCACGAGCGTCGCCGCGGCGGCCAGCGTGGTCAGCACGATCGCGTCGCGGGCCAGGGCGACCGCGCGGTCGTAGCGGCTGGCGAAGACGAAGACGTTCTGCGCGGTGGGGAGGGCGGCCGTCACGACCGCGGCGAGCAGTGCCGCACCCGAGAGGCCCAGCGCGAAGCGGCCGATGACGTAGGCGAGCAGCGGCTGGCCGAGCGCCTTGAGCGCCACCGCCACGTACCGGTCGCGGCCATCCGGCCCCGCCGTGAACGGCCGGCTGCCGGGCAGCGACATCCCCAGCGCGAGCAGCGCCAGCGGCACCGCGGCGGAGGCCACGAGGTCGAAGGGCCGCAGCACCTCGTCCGGCGGCCGCCACCCGATCACCGCGATCGCGATGCCCACCCCCGAGGCGAGCGTGAGTGGGCTGCGCAGCGGCAGCATGGCGAGGGCCCGCGCGGACGGCCGGCGGCCGCCGGTGGTGACGTCGAGCACGGCGAGCCCGATCGGCGCCGCCACCATGGTCTGGAAGAGCAGCACCGGCGCGATGAACGAGACGTCGCCCAGCACGTAGGCGGCGACGGGGATGCCGAGATTGCCCGCGTTCACGTAGGAGGCGGCGAGTGTGCCGACGGTCAGCGTTCCGGCATCGGGGCGTTCCCGCCCGCGGCGCACCAGCAGCGTGATCGCGAGGAAGGCGCCCGCCGCGAGCACCGTGCTCAGCACGAACGCGGCGAGCGCACCCGTGAACACGTCGCCGGGGGAGGAGCGGACCAGCGTGGTGACGAGCAGCGCGGGCGCGGCCACGAAGAACACGAGGCGGGCGAGCACGGTGGGGCCGGAGGGGCCGAGCAGCTCGTACCGCCCGATGAGGTACCCGACCAGGGTGACCACCCAGATGGCCGCGAACCCGGCCAGCACGCCACGCACCGGGTAAGCATGGCGGGCGGTTGCGGCGCCCCCAACTGGGTAGGCGGGGAGTTGAGGGGGTGACCACACATGACTGGTGCCGATCCGGAGCTGGAACGGGTGTGGCAGGAGTTTCACGGGGCGGTCAACATGACCTCGCCACAGCTGCGGGACTGGCTGTTCGCGCAGACGTCACTGAACGACACGTACCCGCCCGAACCCGGCGTGGACGTCATCGACCTCGGCAACCGGGTGCTGCGCATCCTGGGCAAGCGCCGCGGCGATTTGACCGGCGACGACGTCACCGTGATGCGCGACGTGACCGAACTGATCAACCGCAGGCTCGACCAGCGCCCGGCGGACGAGATCGACCAGGAGCCGTGGCGGCACAGCCTGATGGCGGTCGGCCACGACCCGTGGCGCTCTTAGCCCTGGGGTTTTCGGGTGCCGCGCTTTTCGCATAGTGGCTTTGCCCGTCCCGGCGCTGTTTTGCCGTCGCGGCGCGGCGGGTTGGCTTTGGTGGCGTGGCCGCTGGGTTCGGGTCGCGCCGGCTGGGTACCCGGTGGTCATGAGCACAGTGACCGAGCCACCGGTACCGCCCGCGCCACCGCAGCCGGGTCCACCACCACGGCCGCCGTCACCCGTCGAGCCGCCGCCAGGCCCCGCACCCGACCCGTCCCCGGTGCCGCCAACGCCCGGACCGTCGCCCACCGATCCGACCGGCCCCGTGCGCCAGCAGTCCCGCGCGGAACCGGTGAGGGGACCGGCGTGACGGAGGCCGGCAGCCGCGACTACGAGGACGTCGAGAAAGCGGCCCGCGAGCTGGGCGCCAAGCCGCCCGGCGAGCCAGTGGTGCGCCCGATCGAGGAGTCGGAGCGTACCGCGGCCGCGGTCGATGACGAAGCGCCCGTGCCCGACCTGGCACCGGAAGTGACGGGCGACTCGCGAGCCGACTAGCGAAGGGCCTTGCGAGGCGGGCCCGAGGGGGAGTTCCTGACATGGTGCAGCATCGAGACCTGGTCACGACCGTGGCGGACCACATCGGCGTCTCCGTCGAGGAGGCGCGGCGAGCGGCGGAAGCGACAGTCGCCACGCTGGTACGCACGGTGGACGAGCCGCAGCGGCGGCAGGTCCTGGACGCCGTACCCGCACTGCTCGCCAGCGAGGTCGACGCCGCGCCCGGGCCGGCGTGGGACGGCGACGACTTCGTCGCCGAGGTGTCCTGGCTGACCGGCACCACGCCGGAGGAGGCCCGCGAACGGGCGCAGGCGGTCCTCTACATCCTGTCGCGCCGCGAGCCGGACCTCGTGGGAGAGCTGGACCTGCCGGGCGACATCCGCGACCTCGTCAGCGACCCGGCGCCGGGCGGCGGCATCACCGGACCGCACGGCGGCACCCCGCCACTGACCGACGACGAACTCGCCGCGGCGCTGGCCAACCTGCCCCACTGGACCGGCGGCCACCGCGCCATCCGGCGGACCATCGAGCTGCCGGACAGCAACCTGAGCCGCGTGCTGGCGCGCATCGAGCGGCTGCGGGACGAAACCGGCCGCCTGCCGGACATCGACCGGGACGGCGACACGGCCACCCTGACCGTGTACACCAACTCCGTCGACGCGGTAACCCACCTCGACGTGGACCTCGCCCACCGCGTCGACGACGCCATCACCGCGGCCGGCGCCGGCATATCCGGCCCGTGACAGGCGGGGCCGCGTGCGCCACGATGGACGCCATGAGCATCGAGTCCGACCGCATCGGTCCGATGACCGACGACGAGGCCGCGCTGTTCCGCTACCTGCGCTTCGGCGAGCTGCCCGCCCGCGTGCTCCCCTCGGACCGGGTCGAGCTCGTCGAGGTGGACCCGAAGCGCGACGTTCCCGAGCCGGTCGCCGATCCGACCGGCGTGTGGAACTTCCGCTACGTCTGACGCTTCGAGGTCTGTGGTTTCGGCTTCGGTATGGCGTCCCTTGGCGTGGTCGGCATGGGTAGCCGCGTTGCCTAGCTCGGAGAAAATGCGTGCCGTCCGGCCAGTGGCGTGACCGTGGCGCCGTCAGCCGCGAGTCCGGACGAGCCGGCGTAGGGCGGCGCCGCAGCGATAGGCGTAGAAGCGCTGGAAGACCGGCAGCACCGGCCCGGCCAGCCGCACCCACCAGCGCACCGGACGGCTGAAGGCGACCACCTCCAGCCACACCCCGCCCTCGTCGTCCCGCGTCACCACGAACGCCTCCTCGCCGCGCAGCGGGTGCCCCGCCACCGTCCCGTATCCGAAGCCGGCCCGGCGCTCACCCTCCTCGGCCCACACCACCACACACGGCGCACAGATGCGGAGCGGCCCGAGCCCAGGGCGCGTGGCCACCGCGACGCCCGGCGCGGCCCGCGGCGCGCCCGACTTGACGGGCACGCCCATAGCCTCGTGCATCCGCCACGTCAGCACCGCCTCCGCCGCGCCCGTGAACGCTGCGTCGCCCGCGCCCACCCGCATCCGTCGCCGCAGGTGGCGGTAGCCAGCCGGGAGCGGACCGCGCTGCGTGGCGCCGGCCTCCGGGTAGGTGGTCAGTGCCATTCGGAACCCGCTTTCATCCGTCGCAGGGCGCCCGTTTCCTGGCTGGCTTTGGTCTTCTGCCTCGCGCCCGTCGTCTGGGTCGTGCCCGTCACCTGCCCGGCATCCGCCCTGGCGTCCGCTTCTTGGCTCGTCTCCACTTGTTGGGTGGCGCCTGCCTGCTGGATGGCGTGCATCTCCTGGTGGGCTTCTATTCGCTGGCCGGCGATCAGCCCCTGGGCGGTGGTGGTCGGGATGCCGCGGTCGGCGGCGAGGATCTGCCAGGCGACCAGCCCACAGAGCGCGAAGCCGACCGCGTTGGCCAGCCCATGCGTCGCCACCATCCAGGACAGCGGCAGGTGGGGGAGACCCGTGGCCTCACCGAGCGCCCAGTCGAGGGCCAGCAGCATCGTGACGACCAGCGTGGCCGCCGATACGAGCAGCAGCCCGCGCACAGCCCCGCTGGCGCGGACCCGCCGCCAGGTGAGCCAGCCGACCAGCCACATGCCCGCGGTGAGCACGGCGGCGCCGGCCAGCTCGACCCATTCGCTGGTGAAGAAGCCGGCGAACACGACCGCGATGCCAGCCGGCACGGACATCGCGGCGAGGCGCCCCGTGGGCCGGCCACTGTCCACTTCGCACACCAGCCCGGCGATCAGCGCGGCGGCGAAGCCGGCGTAGTGGAAGTGCGCGACGGTCAAAGCGAGCACGTCGAGCTCGAACCCGAACAGCCGGTAGCCCGCCCGCTCGGCCACCAACGCGCAAGCCGCAACGGTCGGCGCGGCCAACGCGGTGGCGACGGCGACAACCCGCAGCGTGACGCCATGCCCGGGCTGGCGTGCGCTCGCGCCGCTGTGGGCGCTGTCGGGCCCGTGCTGGCTCGCGCCTGCGTCGCGTTCCCTCCCGGGTGCGAGGTCGTGGCGGTCGCTGCCCGGGTCCAGGTCGTTGCGGTACCTGTTGGGTCTCGGGGCGTCGCGGTCGCTGTCAGGTCCCGGGTCGCTGTCGGGTCCCGGGTCGCTGTCGGGTCCCGGGTCGCTGTGGCGTCCGGCGTGGTCGTCGCTGCCGGGTCGCAGATGGCTGTCGCGGTCGCCGCTGGCCTCGCTGGTGGCCGGCATCGGTCGACGGTGGGCGAGGACCAGGCGGGGCGCGCTCACCAGCAGCGCGGTGGTTGCCGGCAGATACGCGGCGGCGAGCACCGCCGCGAGCCAGCCGCGGGGCAGCCACACCGAGATTGCGGCCGGCGTCGCGGCGAGAAACCACAGCCGGTGAACGCGCGCCGCGCCCGGCACCGCCACCAGCCGCAGCCCGAGCGGCATCACGGCCAGCAGCCCGACGCAGATCAGGAGGTTGAGCAGGCCGTGGCTCCAGGTGCTCATGAGCGCAGCTTCCGCACGAGCCACAGCAGGTCGTTGGTGATCGGGCGCATGCCGGGCAGCCGGGTGAGGCGGATCAGCCGCCCCACGAACGGCGTTGCCAGGTCGATCAGGCGGCGCGTGCGGTCCTGCTCGTACGACATGTCGTGCACCCAGTGCAGCGTCAGCGCGAGGTAGCCCAGCCACAGCAGCTCGGGCAGGTCGGCGCGCACCTGCCGGTCGACGGCGGGCTTCGAGCCCTCGACCACCTCGCGGAACAGGCCGATCGCCGCCTCCCGCGCCGCGGTCGACTCGTCGCTGAACGGGCTCGACGGCGACTTCGGGTTGATAGCCACGCCGACGAAGGAGCCGGCGAACTCGTGGTACGGCGCCATCACCGTCACACCCGCGTGCAGCACGCCCCGCAGCCGGTCGACGAGGCCGGTGCGGGACAGTGCCTCAGCGGACTCCTCGCGGTGGCGGCGCTGGATCTCCGTGTAGAACTGCTGGACGAGATGGTCCTTGGAGCGGAAGTAGTAGTACGCGTTGCTCGCCGAGAGGCCGGCCGCATCCGCGATGGCCCGCATCGTCGTGCGCTCGTAGCCCCGCTCGGCGAACAGCCGCAGCGCGGTCTGCAGGATCAGCTCGCGCGTGCGCTCTCCGTGCGCGGCCGCTGCCGCACCGGCCGGTCTGGTCATCCCACGGCACCTCCGGATTTGAACTTGTTCAAATCACCGCTCACGCTAGCCCTGGATTTGAACTAGTTCAAGAGTGGGAGTGCTCACCCAACGAACTCGCGCCGCGCGCGGCCTCGGTCAACGCGGCAACTCAAGTCACGGGCCTGAGGCTCGGGTAGGCGGCGTGCAGATTGAGCCGCATCGGCGCAGCGCTCGGGCAGCGGCCGCCACAGCAGGCGGCGCGAGATCAGGGCGGTGGGGCTGCCCCAGCCCGGCGGCGCGGACTCAGAACAGACGCGACTCGGAACAGCGGGGCTCAGAACAGCGGGACTCAGAAACAGACGCGACTCAGAACAGCGGGCTCGGGTCAGCGGGGCTGGCTCAGCCAGTCCCAGGCGCGGCGCAGACCCTCCTGGACCTGCTCGCCGACCGGTCGGTCGGCATCCGCGGCGACCGGGTCGGCGCTCGGCTCGCGCAGCTCCGCGCCGGGAACAGTTAGCAGGACGCCGTCACGGTGCAGCTCGGCGACCTCGTCGCGGTCGGCGAAGCGGTGCCCGTTCGGGGTCTTGACCACAAGACCGTGGAAGATGTCCGACCCTTCGTCGGCAAGCACGTGCTCCACTTCGCCGGTCAGGACATGGTTGCTGTCGTACACCGGTGCGCCGTCGGGCAGGGCGGTGTACGCGACAGGTTCGCCAAGTGCTTCCACGCCCTGACCGTACCCAGGGGATGGGCTCTTCATGCCCGGAAAGCGCCGACCGCCCCCGCGAGCGCCGACCGCCCCCGCGAGCGCCGACCGCCCCCGCGAGCGCCGACCGCCCCCGCAAGCAGCGACCGCCAAAAGCGGCGAGGCCGCCCCGTCGAGGGGCGGCCTCGCAAAGTCAGCCGCGATCAGCTCTCCCAACTGGTCTCCTCGGGATCCACGAACGCCAGCGTCACCGCCGCGAACAAGGGCGACGCGAAGAGGTTGTAGTGCGTGAGCCCGGGCAGGATCGCGAGCGCGTGCCCACCCTTCGGCCGGCCCTCGCCCATCCAGCCGCCGTCCCGCAGGCCGCCGTCGAGCAGCTTGAAGACCTCCACGTAGTGGCTCGGGGGCGCCATGTCCGCGTCGCCGGCCACGATGAGTGTGGGCACCTGGAGGCCGCGCACCTCCTCGGTCAGGTCGAAGTCGTGCGCCATCGACTCGCCGATCTTGTCGAGCAGGCGCGGGAAGTCCTCGGGGCGCGGCGCGACCTTCACGTACGTCTGGTACATCGGCGTGTCCTTCATGAACTCCGCCGCCGCCGCGCTCACCTGGCCCTGCTGCTCGCGCATCTCGGCGGGGATCGCGTCGGTGCGTACGTGCGCGGACGCGCTCACCAGCCGGCCGACCTTCTCCGGGTGCCGCACCGCGGTCTGCAGCGCCACCCCGCCGCCGAGCGAGTAGCCCACGACGTCGGGGCGGTCGAGGCCCAGGTGGTCGATGAGCGCCGCGATGTCGTCGGCCATCAGCGCGATGTCGATGGGGCGGTCGATGTCCGCGGTGCGGCCGTGCCCCTGCAGGTCCACGAGGATCACCTGGCGGCGCGCGGCGAGCGTCGGCAGGATCGGCGCGAACATGTCGCCCGAGCCGAGGCCGCCGTGCAGCAGCATCATCGGCCGGCCGGAGCCGTGCGTCTCGTAGTACAGGTTGATGCCGTTGACCTCTGCGTACCGGCCGGCGGTGGTGTCGCTCATGGTTGCCGCTCCTCGTGTCGTGACCCGTCGTATCTTTGCCCGGTCAGACTTGTGAGCCGCGGCGAACTCATCGGTTGCCGGCGAGAGTTTGGCGAGCGGCGGCTCAGCGTTCGGTGAAGTTGCCGGCGGCGGCTCCGCCGGTCGTCCCGTCGCTGGTGGCGCCGCCGGCGGGCGTGCTCATCCCACCGCTGGTCGCGTCGCCGGTGGTGGTGGGAGCTACCTTGCCGTCACCGGTGTCCCGGTTTGTCCGGCGGCGCACGCTGGCCGGACCGGCGGTACCGCCCGTGGTGGTCACCGCGCCGTGGCCGCGCGTGGGGCCACCGTCGCGCAGGGTCTGCTCGTCAAGCTTCTCTGTGCTGTCAGACATCTGTACGCCATACCCGCCGCGGTGCCCGGTAACCGCGGCCGCGCTGGGTATGAGACCTGCATGGAGATCAGTGGCAGGTACGGGTTCCACGCGCCGTCCGAGGTCGTGTTCAACAACCTCACCGACCCGGACCGGGCGCACCGGTGGCTGCCGTCCGGGGTGAACATGCAGCGGTGCGGCTCCGACCGGGTACGCCTCATCGCACCGCTCGGCGTGGCGGAGTGCGAGGTCGACGCGGCCGCCGAGGACATGCGGCTCACACTGCGCTCCCTCCATGCGCCGCGCGTGCAGGGCACGGCCTACGTCACGGACGACCCGGCGGGCGGCAGCGAGGTGCACATCGTGGTCAGCGCGGAGGGCGTCGACCTCGACCCGCAGAGTGTGCGCGAGGTACTCGACGAGACGATGAGCCACCTGTGCAGCGATGTGGACGACAACTTCAACACCGGCTGAGCCGTAGGCTCTCTCACCATGGCGGGTGACGGTGCGGGTCGACCCACGCTGACTCCGGCGGACCGGCAGCGCTGGGTGGTCGAGACGCTCGACGTGAGTCCGGCGGGCCGCGTGCTCGAAATCGGCTGCGGCGCCGGCACGGCCACGGCGCTGGTCGCCGAGCGCCTCCGCGAGGGCCGCGTCCTGGCCGTGGACCGGGCGGCCAGCGCGGTACGCCAGGCGCGCGAGCGCAACGCGGACGGCATCCGGTCCGGCAGCGTGGAGGTGCGGCAGCTCGACATCACGGCGGCTGAGCTGCCGGACAGGTCGTTCGACACGATCTTCGCGGTGAACGTGAGCCTCTTCTGGCTGGCCACCCCGCCCGGCCTGCTCGACCGCCTGGGGCGGCTGCTCACCACCGGCGGCACGCTGCACGTCTTCGCCGAGCGCCCCACCCGCACGGCCGTCGAGGCGATCGCCGCCCACGTCGCCGCCGGGCTCCGCGAGGCCGCGTTCCAGCACATCGCCACGACCGTCGCCGCCACCCGCGCCGCCGTCCAGGCCAACCCACCCCACTGAGCCGCTGATCAGGGACCCACACCAAGTCCCTGATCAACCGAATCGGCCGGACCGCGCTCCAGAAAGTTCCGCCGCCGGGCAACCTCACGCGCCGCGACTTCCGTCTGGATCCCGACGGAAGGAGCCAACGCGAGTGAACCAGCGCGACGAGGAGGAGTTCCGCGAGTTCGTCGCCGGCCGGATGGAGTCGTTGCGCGGGCTGGCGTACCTCACCTGCGGTGACTGGCAGGCGGCCGAGGACGCCGTCTCGACCGCCCTCAGCAAGCTGTACGTCCACTGGAGCCGGGTGAGCGCGCCCTACAACTACGTGCGCCGGTCCGTCGTGCACGCCGCGATCGACGAGACGCGGCGGCCGTGGCGGCGCGAGCGGTCCACCAGCCCCGACCTGCTCGACCGGCCGGCACCCGGCCGCATCGACGCGGGCGACGACCACGCGCACGTGCGCGAGGCGCTGCTGCGCGTGCCGCGGGGGCAGCGCGCCGTGCTGGTCCTGCGGTTCTACGAGGAGCTCAGCGTCGAGGAGACAGCCAGGGTGCTCGGCCGGAGCACCGGCACCGTCAAAAGCCAGACCGCCAAGGGACTGGAGGCGCTGCGGGCCGCGCTCGGCAGCCACGACTTTCACGCGGCCATCGGATAGCGAACGAGGAGAGTCATGAACGACATGCGTCAACTCTTGGAAGTGGCCAAGGCGGACGCGCCACCGGTACGCGTGAGCGTCGACGACATCGTGCGGGCGGGCCAGCGGCGGGTGCGGCACCGCTGGTACGCGCGGGCGGCCGGGGTTGCCTGCGGGGTGGCGGCGGTGGTGCTGGCCGCGGCGAGCGTGCTGCCCGCGGACCATCCGGCGGAGTCCGGACCGGTCGGGTCCGTGGCGGTGGCGCCGGCGCCGCTGTTCGCCTTCACCTTCAGCGGGTACGCCGTGGGCGACTACCGCGTCGGGGACCCGCTGGAGGTCACGCCCGGCTACCAGCGGGCGGACATCACGCAGTCAAACGTGGACGTCGGCGACGGGCCGCCGGTCGCGCTCTCCGCCGGCACGCTCACCGTCTACCGGCCCGGCGCCTTCCAGCCGGACACCTTCCTGCGCGACGGCAAGCCGGTGACCGTGCGGGGCCGGGAAGGCCGTGCGGCCGTCATCGCCAAGCGGGTGCTGGTGGCCGGGCCGGAGCGCTCGTCCCGGCTGAACCCGACCGAGCGGGTGGTCGACGTGCCGGCGCTGGCGTGGCAGTACGCCGGCGGCGCGTGGGCGACCATCGAGGCCAGCTACCTGGCGGAGCGCACGATGACGGCCGGCGTGCAGCGGCAGCTCGCCGAACGGTTCACCACCCGCGTCCCAGTGGCCGCGAAGGTGCCCGTCCGGGTGACCCACCTGCCTGACGGCTGGCGGCTCGGCAGCGCGGGAGCCGGCAGCCTGGTTGCCGGTGACACGTCAGTGGCGCTGCTGCGCTTCGTGCCGGCGGCCACGGACTTCGGCGGCCTGACCGGCCCGCTCGACCTGGACGCGAACCCGGCGGCGATCCGGATCACGGTGGCGCCGGTCGAGACGGAGGGCCCGTACCCACACCCGTTCGACCCGCCGTGCCCCGCGGGCCAGCACTTCTGCGACGTGAAGATCGACGCCCGCTACTACGCCGAGGTGCACGACCAGTCCGGCACGCTGTCGGACGCGCAGGTGCGGGCGATCGCCGACGGCTTGCGGTTTGCCACCGTGGCGGACAAGGGCAGCTGGTTTGCGGTCACCGGCTGAGCGACGGACGGCGAGGTGAGTCCACAGTGGACGAGCCCACGACGGCCGGCGGGCGAGAGAGGTGTCCGCCGGCCGCGTGGGGCCGGCACCCGCGACAGGGCGCCGGCCTCAGCTAGCCACAAGCTGGTGACATTGAACGTAAACCGCCCGATCCGTTGTGGCAACGGAGTTTCAGCGAGCCTGCAGCGCGTCCAGCCCCACGGCCATCGCGATGACCATGCGCCGGTCGAGGCGCGGGTCGTGGATCGTCACGACGTACTTGTCGCGCAGGCCCCACTTCTTCACGACCGAGAACGCGGGCTGCTCACCCTCGAAGACGAAGTCGAAGTGGTACGGCAGCCACGACATCGACTCCATGAAACGGCGCAGGATCGCCACGAGCTGGCTGCGCTCCTGGCCCGTCGCGGCCGGCAGGCCCGGCTGCTCGACGATCCACGTCGAGCGCAGCAGCGACCGCTTGAAGTCCTTGCGGAACACGCCGATCGCGGCGCCGGAGGGGTCGGTCACGTCGTACGCCGAGCCGAGGTCCATCACCTTGCGGGCCTTGAACCCGAGCACCGGCTGCTGCTTGGTGTCGTCGGTGTAGAGGGTGACCTGCTCCTTGAAGGCCATCCGCTTCTGCTGCGCGAAAGCGATCATTCCGGCCTCGGACCCGTCGGGCCCGGCCGCGTGCACCTCGTACTGGTTCACCATCATGCGGATGCGCTGCCGCACGATCAGGGTTTGCAAGCTCTGGAGTTGTTGGGTGCTCATAAGTGCGCGAGTCTGCCACAGACCCGCCAGCGCCGCGGCCCCGCGCAGGTCAGAACGGCAGCCGCAGCACCGCGGCGTCGGGCGTCGTCGGGCCGGCCGCGCCGTCCGGCAGTCCCAGCGACGCCTCGGTGAAGCGGGCGAAGCGCACCTCGTCGCGGGCGTCCACGGAAAGCTCGACGGCCTGTCGCGCAGGCGACAGGAGAAAGGTGTTGGCGTCCGCCGGGCGCGGCTCTCGTTCCGGTGTCAACCCACGACACCAGGAGGGATCATGCTCCACGTCTCACAGGCATGGCGGAGGGCTCGCCGGCTGCGGCGCCGCGCCCGCTTCGGGGTCGCCGGCCTCGCGCTGGCCGGCATCTGCGCCGCGCTCGTCACCGGTGGCCCGGAGGCCAGCGCGCACCCGGGACAGCCGTCGGCCGTCTTCGACCCGAACGAGACCAGCTGGTACGAGTTACGCGAGCGCACGGAGGACGAGTTCGAGCAGGACATGGCGCGCTGGGATGAGAACGACTACATACCCGTCGACGTCGAGGCCGACGGGTTCGGCGGCAAGCCGTGGTTTGCCAGCGCCGTGCAGCGCAACCTCGACGGGCGGCAGTGGCGGGCCGAGGCCGGGATGACCAAGGCGGAGTACACCGCGGTGGCCGCCGAGGCGAGCGGCGACGGGCTGCGGCTTGTCGACCGCGAGATGTACATCGTGGACGGTGCCTGGCACTTCGCCGCCGTGTGGGTGGAGAACGTCGAAGGGCTCGGCTGGACCACCTGGTACGGGCTCACGCTCGCCCAGCTCACCGCCCGCGAGCAGGAGCAGCGGCGGGCCGGCCGGATGCCGATCGACTTCGACATGTACCGCACCTCGGACGGGATCCGGTACGGCATCGTGTTTCTCGACAACCCGGAAGGGCTCGACTGGCATCTGCACGGCGACTTCACCGAGGCGCAGTACACGGCCGCATTCACCATGTACGCGGGCACCGGCTTCCGGTCGCTCTCCTTCGACTCCGCCTACGCGGGTTCGCAGGTCTTCGGCGGCATATTCGTCGAGAACGCCAACGGCCGGGGGTGGCGCGGGCGCTGGAAGATGAGCGCGCACCAGTACGGCAACAACTGGCACCTGGACGCCGACGAGGGGTACCGGCAGATCTTCGTCGGCCGGTACCAGACCGCGAGCGGCTTCAAGTACGCGTCGATCTGGCGGCAGAACAGCGACCGTCCATATTGGCCGGAGCGGCCGGACGTGGACAGGTTCATCGACATGGAGATGGACGAGGACGGCGTGCCCGGCGTCGCCGTCGCGGTGATGGAGAACGGGGTGTTCCAGTACACCCGCGGCTTCGGCAAGGCCGACATCGCCGGTGACATCTCGATGGACTCCGGCCACGTCCTGCGCTGGGCCTCGGTCGCCAAGGCGGTCGGCGGCGCGCTCGTCATGCGGCTGGACGAGAAGCCCGGCGACCAGGTGGACCGGGACGAGACGGCGGAGCACTACTACGCCCCGCTCGACGACCAGCACGACGCGACGCTGGAGCAGCTGGCCAGCAACCGCGGCTGTGTGCGCCACTACGCCGGCGACGAGGAGTCGACGCTGGAGACGCTCGACCCGGAGCAGTACGACGTGGAGGTGGCGACCGACGACCACCTGACGGAGACCGGGTACCCGGACGCGCGCACGGCGGTCGCGGAGTTCGACAGCGACCCGCTGCGCTCCTGGACCGAGGTCGGCGGTGTCTCGACGAGCTGCACGCAGGGTGCGTCCGAGCTGTACAGCACGCACGGGTACACGGTGCTCGGCGCGGGGCTCGAAGGGGCGACCGGGGTGCCGGTCAAGGACCTCGTGTGGCAGGAGATCAGCTACCCGTTCGGGATGACCACGCTGCGCCAGGAGGACCCGGACGACACCGGCGTGCGGCGGGCGAAGATCTACAAGGGCGCGGCCAACACCGAGGTGGCGCCGGACCAGATCAGCTGGAAGACGCTCGGCGGCGGCCTGGAGTCGAACGTGCGGGACATGGCCCGCTTCGGCGACGCGATGATCTCCGGCGAGATCGTCACCGACACCGACCACATCTGGGACGGCACGGCGAACGGCTGGGACTACGCGTACGGCTGGGGCGTCGGCAGCAAGAACGGCCACCGGTACGCGAGCAAGTCCGGCGGGCAGCTCGGCTCGGACGCGCACCTGCTGGTGTTCCCGGACGACGGCATCTCGATCGCCGTCATGATCAACCGGGAGGAGCTGAGTGACCCGGCCGACCACGCGTCCGCCATCGCCTGGTACGTCGGCGACCTGCTGACCTGACAGCCGGCGAGCCGGGGTGCGAAGGGGAGCTACCGTGCCGGAGATGGACGACCGCGCGCTCGTGGCGGCGATGGCCGCCGGCGACCCGCGGGCCTCGACGGCGCCTACCGCCGCTACGCACCCCGGCTGTACGCGTACTGCCGGGCGACCCTGCGCGACGCCGACGCGGCGGCGGACGCGGTGCAGGACACGTTCGTGATCGCGGGGCGCCGTGCCGGGCAGCTGCGCGAGCCGGAGCGGCTGCTGCCGTGGCTGTACGCGATCGCCCGGCACGAGTGCCTGCGCCAGCTGCGGCAGCGGCGGCGGGAGGCGCCGGCCGACCTCGACGAGGTCACCGCGGACACCGCCGACCTCGGTGCCGGTGTCCGGGCGGCCGAGGTGCGCGAGCTGGTCCACGCGGCGGCGGCCGGGCTCGGCGACGGCGACCGGGAGGTGATCGAGCTGGCCCTGCGGCACGGGCTGTCCGCGGCGGACGTCGGCGCGGTGCTCGGCGTCTCCGCCAACCACGCGCACGCCCGCCTGTCCCGCGCCCGTGCCCAGCTCGAACGGGCGCTCGGCGTCCTGCTCGTGGCGCGGGCCGGCGGCTGCCCCGAGCTGCGCGAGCTGCTTCCCGGCGGAAGCGGGCAGCGAGGACACTCCTGGGACGGGCGGCTCACGCCGCTGCTGCGCAAGCGGCTCGGCCGGCACGTCGACGGGTGCGCCCGGTGCCTGGCCAGCCGGGGTGCGCTGCTCAGCCCGGCGGCGCTGCTGACCGGGTATGTGGCCGTACCGTTCACCGTCCTGCCGGCCGCCTCGTGGCGACCGGGCGGGCCGCCGGACGTGGGCCTGGACCGGGACGGGTTTCCGGTGCGCAGGCGTCGCGGCGCGCTCGCGGTGGCCGGCGCCGCGGCCGTGGCGGCGGTGCTGGTCGTGGTCGTGCTGACCCGGCCCGGCGAGCCGCCCCCGGCGCCCGACCTCGCCAGCGGCTCGGTGTCACCGCAGGCTCCACCCGCCGCCACGCCGGGCACGCCGCCCCCGCCGATCCCACCTGTCGCCTCGGCCGTGCCCCCGCCGGCGTCAGCGGCACCGCCGGCCACGGCGGCATCGCCGGCGCCCACCCGGTCGCCGGTGCCCGCCGCCACCGAGCCGACCGGACCCGCCATCGCGGATCCACCACCGTCCACAAGGGAGCCCGACCCGGAGCCCGAGCCGGAGCGGGAAGCGGCCTTCAGCGTGGCCGCGAGCGGTGCCGTGCGGTGCGCCCCGGACGGCGTCACGTACACGCTCTCCGCCGACGCCACCGCCAACCGCACGATGACCGCGAGCCGGCTCTTCTGGCGGGGCGCCGGGTCGGCCACCGAGAGCGCCACCATGACACCGACCGCACGCGGCGCCGCCACCGGCCGCCGCGGCGGCCTGCGCTACACCACGCTCGTCTGGTGGGTCCGCGGCACCTCGGCCGACGGCACCACCGCCGAGAGCCCGCACCGCAGCGTGTCCAACCCCTGCCGGCGCGGCGGCCCGGGCGACCTCATCGCGCCGTCGGCACCGGCGTCGCCAGGCCCGCGAGGGCGGCGTCCAGGTCGGCCGGGCGCTCCCACAGCGCCCGGGACAGCCGCGCGTTGCTGCCGGTCCACACCATCCGCAGCCACGGCGCGCCGCCGGCCAGGTCGAGGGCGAGCATCGGCCGGCGCTGCTGGTTGAGCCCGGTCAGGCCGCACAGCGGCACCGGACCGGCGGCGGGCCGCCCCAGGCCGGCACGCTCGCGCTGCCACGTCTCGTACGCCGTGGCGAAGCGCCACGGCGCGGACCGGGCGAGCTGGGTGTAGAGGGTGGTGACCCAGGCGTCGGTGTACGCGGCGCGCAGGTACCGCGTCGGGAAGCCGTCGAGCAGCGCCGCCACGTCGTCGTCGACGCGCACCCCGGCGGCCTCCAGCGCGGGACCGACCTCGTGCGCGTCGAGCAGCCGCGCGAGCGGGCGGGCCTGCTCGGGCTCGCCACCTGCCACCGGTCGGCGGGGGTCGCGTCCCGGCCGGCCGCGCTCCACAGCCACGGCGTGGTGTCCCACCGGTGGTCCTGGTTGACGCCGATCAGCGGCTCGACGCCGAGCGCCAGCGCGCCGTCGCGCACGCGGGCGGTCAGCCAGGGGCCGCGCTTTCCCGGGTCCGGGCCGTAGCGGGCCAGCGCCACCACCGCCCGCCGGGCGTAGCGGCCGCTGCGCTCTCGCGGGAAGTGCCAGCACAGCAGCCCGGCCTCCACGCGGTCCAGGTCGGCGGCGAGCGCGTCGCGGGCCGGCACGATCTCGCCGGCCACCTCCGTGCGCAGGTCCGGCGCCGCCGCGGCCGCGTCACGCTTTTCCACCTCGCGCCGCAGCCGGGTCCGCTCGCGGCGGGGGTCGGCCTTGGGTGGGGTGGCGCGCAAGGTGTGCCGGTACCCGTACCAGAGCCGGGCCGCGTCCACGACGGCCTGCTCGTCGGCGGTGACCGTGCGCTGCGCGGACGTGTCCCGGCTGTGCCCCAGCCCGTCGTCCGGGTCCTCCAGGATCGTGACCTCGAAGGCCGGCTCGCCGTATCCGTCCAGGTCGTACGAGACGTCGGCGTCGCGCACCCACGAGCGCCGGTCGGGGGAGAGGCCACCCTCGCCGGGCGGCAGCGTGCGGCGCACCAGGATCGCGGTGACCTGCAGGCGCGCGGTCGTCGGCGGCTGCTCGCACACGAGGCCGGCGGTACCGGCGGGGAGCGTGCCGTAGAAGTCGCGGTAGCTCTCCAGCGGCCCGAACGCGGTCCCGATGCCGACCTCGCGCAGCCGCCCGGCCACCCCGGCCAGCATCGCCCGCCGGCGCTCGCGGTGCGGGTCCGGGGTATTGGCGGCGCGTTCGGCGGAGACATGTGCCACGATCTTGCCATGCCGGAGCTGTCCGTACGGTCCATGACGCAGCCAGAGTTCGACGAGTGGCAGGATGCCCTCGCCCGGCGCTTCGCCGACTCGAAGGTCGCCGCCGGCACCTGGACCGCGGCCGAGGCGCTCGACAAGGCACGGCAGGCCAACGCCGCGCTGCTGCCGGAGGGTCTCGCCACTGAGGACAACCTGATCCTGAAGGGCATCCGCCCGGACGGTACGCCGGTCGGGCGGCTGTGGATCACGCTGAAGCACCCGCAGGGCGTGGCCGGCTGCGCGTTCCTCTACGACATCGAGGTGGAGCCGGAGTTCCGCGGCGCCGGGTACGGCCGGGCGCTGCTGGCCGCCGCGGAGGACGCGGTCCGCGAGCACGGCGGGACCGCGCTGGAGCTGAACGTCTTCGGCGACAACCCGGTCGCCATCTCGCTCTACGCCACCTCGGGGTACGCGGTGGTGACCCAGCAGATGCGCAAGGCCGTGTAGCGACTCCACAGTGACCGGACGATGTGGAGAGGGCGGCGCCGTCAGCGCGTGGACTCCTCCTTCGGGTTGAGCCGTTGGGCGATGTCCGCCAACCGCTGCCCTGGTACTGCGCCGCCCGCAGGGTCCGGTCGTCGGGCAGCGCCGGTGGCTGGCCGGTCGGCCACGACACGCCGTACGGGTTGCCGCCCGCCTCGTAGAGGACCGGGTCGGTGTACCCGGGCGGGACGATGATCGAGCCCCAGTGGGCGAAGAGGTTGTACAGCGAGACCAGCGTCGTCTCCTGGCCGCCGTGCCGGTTGATGCTGGACGTGAACGCGGTGGCCGGCTTGTCGGTGAGCACGCCATTGAGCCACAGCCCGCCGGCCTGGTCGAGAAACTGCTTGAGCTGCGCGGCGACCATGCCGAACCGGGTCGGCGAACCGAACGCGAAGGCGTCCGCCCAGGCAAGGTCGTCCAGCTTCGCCTCCGGTACCGCGTCATGGGTCTCGTCGACGTGCGCGCGCCAGTCCGGGTTGGCGTCGATGGCGGTGTCCGGCGCCAGCTCGGGCACCCGGTGCACCCGCACCTGCGCGCCGACCTTGGCCGCGCCCTCGGCCACGGCCTCGGCGAGGCGGTGCACGTTTCCGGTCGCCGAGTAGTAGATCACCGCGATGTTGACGTCTTTGGCCATGCACCGAGGCTGCGCCGGCGCCGGGTGACGTGACCCCACCCAGGCCGGGTGACCAGGGCGGACACGCCTGTCCCGGCCCGAGATACGTTCGGTTGGTCGGTCCCCGAGCGGCGGAGGCACGGTCCCGTCCCCGAGCGGCGGAGGGCATGAGCAGTGGGCATCGGCGGGGGAATCTTCCTGATCGCGCTCGGCGCCGTACTGGCGTTCGCCATCCAGGTCGATCCCTGGTGGATCGACCTCCAGGCGACCGGAGTGATCGTGATGCTCGCCGGTGGCGCGGTCGTCCTGGTCACGCTCTGGTACTGGCAGGACCGCCGGCGCCGGTCGAGCGCGGCGCGGTTCCCGCCGGACGCGCCGCCGCCCGACCCTTGAGCCAGCGAGGAGAGCCGTGGACAGCAGCGAGCCCGCCGGAACGTTCTCCCGGCTCAACCGGGACCAGATCGGCGCCCTCAGCGGGTACGGCGTGCGGCGGCGCACCCGGGCCGGCGAGCTGCTCGTCCAGGAGGGCCGGCGGCAGCGGGACTTGTTCGTCGTGCTCAGCGGCGCGGTCGCGATGGTCGAAGGGCCGGGTACGGCGGAGGAGCGCCTGGTCGGGGTGCACGGTCCGGGCGCGTTTCTCGACGAGGTGGGGCTGCTGACCGGGCAGCCCTCGTTCGTGTCCGCGGTCGTCCGCGAGCCGGGCGAGGTGCTCGCCGTGTCTGTGGCGGCCCTGCTGGACTTCGTGGCCCGCGACCCGCGGCTGGGCGACGCGATCCTGCGCGCCTTCCTGTGCCGCCGCGAGCAGCTGCTCGGCAGCGTCGCCGGCATACGCCTCATCGGGTCGCGCTTCTCGCCGGACACCCGGCGGCTGCGCGAGTTCGCCGCCCGCAACCGCATCCCGCACAGCTGGACCGACCTGGAGGAGGACGCCGGCGCCGAACGGCTGCTGCGCCGGATGAGCGTCGGTCCGGACCAGACGCCGGTGGTGGTCTGGCGGGACGGCCAGGTGCTGCACAACCCCACAAACGCCGAGCTCGCCGGGCTGATCGGGCCCGGCGCCATCGACGAGCTGCCCGGCTCGATGGTGGATGTGGTCATCGCCGGTGCGGGCCCGGCCGGCCTGGCGGCGGCGGTCTACGGCGCCTCGGAAGGGCTGGCCACCGTGGTGCTCGACGCGGTGGGCGCGGGCGGGCAGGCCGGCACGGCGTCGCGGATCGAGAACTACCTGGGCTTTCCGGCCGGCATCACCGGTGCGGAGCTCGCCGACCGCGCGGTGGTACAGGCCGAGAAGTTCGGCGCGGTGATCGCGGCACCGGCGGCGGTCGCGGGCCTTTCGCGGGGGACGGGTACCACGCGGTGCGCGTCGACGGCCGCGGCGGCGAGGTGCGCGCCCGCACGGTGGTGGTCGCCACCGGCGCCCGCTACCGGCGGCTCGACGTGCCGCGCCTCGCCGAGTTCGAGGGCACCAGCGTCTATTACGCGGCGACGGTCGTGGAGGCGAGGTTCTGCGCGGAGCGGCCGGTCGTGGTGGTCGGTGGCGGCAACTCGGCCGGCCAGGCGGTCGTGTACCTGGTCCAGCACGCGCGGTCGGTGCGGCTGGTGATCCGCCACGGAGACCTGGGCCGGGATATGTCCCGGTACCTGGTCGACCAGATCGAGCGGGACAGCCGCGTCGAGGTGTTCCGCGAGAGCCAGGTGTGCGAGCTGGCCGGCGCGGACGGCCGGCTGGAGTCGGTCGTGGTCGAAAACCTGCGTACCGGCTTGCGCCGCTCCCTCGACGCCCGCCTGCTGTTCGTCTTCGTCGGCGCGCGCCCGTGCACGGACTGGCTCGGCGGCCACGTGGCGCTCGACGAGGACGGCTATGTGCGTACCGGCCCCGCGGTCGGCGCGCCCGCTGGCGGCGACCGCCCGCCGGACCTGCTGGAGACCAGCGCGCCGGGCGTCTTCGCCGTCGGGGATGTGCGCAGCGGCTCCATCAAGCGAGTGGCCTCGGCCGTCGGCGAGGGCGCGATGGCGATCCGCCTCGTACACCAGCACCTGGCCCGCATGGGCCGCGAACCCGGCGGCTGAGTGTTGGTTTCCCAAAGGGAACGGTTGTCGTCAGCGGCGGGGGTGTCCTGGTAGGACCGCGGCGCGCACGGTCGTGAGGGAAGCGCCGATGAGAATCAGCCGTTCCGGGCCGACCCGCCGGGCCAGCGCGGCGGAAAGCACATAATGCGCCAGCAGGTCGTACTCGTCGCCGCTGAGCCGGTGTGGACCGACGAAGGCGACGAATCCCGCTACAGCGCGTTCCGCCCGGCGCGCCAGCGTTTCGCCGACCAGCATCGTCACCGCCGCTTTCAACGGGTCGCGCACGGTGGCGTGCGCGATTCCGAGCGCCGGGCCCAGCCTCGGGTCGGCGCGGATGGCGCGGCAGGCTTGTTCTACCAGTTCTCGATAGTCGACCAATCTGGAGAGCACCTGAACAATTCGACACTGTCATCGGCGATGTGCCAATCCGCAAGATTACCGATCCAATCCGTGACGAGAGTGAGGCTCTGCGATACGGCCGTTCGTATTAGGCTGTGCCGGGAGGCGATGCCGTATGCGCTCGGCGGCGTTGGAAATCGCCACCGAGGTGGCCTCGGTCGCGGCCGTTCCAGCCGGAGTTAGGGAGCGGGCGGGGGCGATGCTGGGCCCACTTCGGCCCGTCGTGCCGTTCGAGGCGGCTCGTGTTTACCTGCTGGACATGGAGCGGCGGGCAGAGCATTCGCTCTATTCCACGGGCTACGACGAAAAGGTTCGGTCCTACCTGGACAGTCCACAGCACCTGGACGACGTCGAGCTCGTGGGCCTCGACCGCCGGGGCCGCCGATGCGGCTGCGTGATCTGCAGGTGCCGGCCGAAGAGATCCGCTCGTGGGCGGAATACCTGATGCCGGCCGGTTTCCGCGAGGGGATCGGCGTGCGGCTGACCACATCGGACGGCCGCTACCTCGGCATCCTCAGCCTCTACACGGAGGTCCCGGCGCATCCGACGGACGCGGCCCGGGAAATCCTCGCCGCGCTGTCCACGACGATGGCGGACGCACTGGACCCGCTGCGCTCGATAAGCGCGGCCGCCGGACTCGTCGACCGGGCCGCCGGCGGGGTGCTGCTGTGCCGCGACGGGAGGACAGAGGCGCTGCCAGGGCTTCCCGACCACCCCATGCTCGCCGGCGGCTCGCGGCTGCTCGACGTGGCCGCCCGCCAGCTCGGCGAGACGGCGCATTCGACGTTCCTGTGCCCGTTCGACGCGGACGGCGACCACCGGCACCTGCGGGTCACGGTGCTCGCCTGCCCCGCGATCCCGCCGGCCAACGTGATCGCCGCGGTGGTCGTGGCGCCGGCGGGCGAGCTGAGCCGGCTCACCCGCCGCGAGCTGGAAGTGCTGGGCCTGCTCGTGGAGGGTTGCTCCAACCGCCGGATCGCCAGCGCGTTCCGGCTGACCGAGCGGACGGCGGCGACACACCTGGAGCACATCCTCACCAAGCTCCACGCGCCCACCCGCACCCTGGCGGCGGTCTACGCGCTGCGCCGCGGGCTGTACATACCGCGCGCGCTGCACCGCGCGGTGTGAGCCGCGGCGGCGCTGCACTGTGGACGGATGGCCTGCCCAAGCCCGAGGGAACCCCCGGGGCGCGCTGGCTACGGGGCGATCCTGATGTCGTTTTCGACGGTGCGCACGCCCGGCGCGGACCAGGCGGCCCGTTCCGCGTCGCGCCGTTCCGGCCAGGACCGCACCGCGCCGCGGAGGATCACCCGGTCGCCGTCCTGTTCCACCATGATCCGTTCCGCGTCCGTCTCGGCGCTGCGCAGCAGTGCCTGCGCGATGCGGCGCTCCAGGTCCTCGGGCTGGATCCGCTGCCGCGGCCGCACCGCGATCGAGTTGGTCACCCCGCGCACACCGGCCAGGCCGCGCACGGCGTGCTCGGCCTCGCGGCGCTCGTACTCCCACTCGACCTCGCCGCGCAGCGTCACCCGGCCGGCCGAGACGGTTATCTGGAGCTGGTCCGCCGGCACCAGCGCGTTCCACGCGAGCACCTGAGCCGTCGTGGTGGCGATCTCCGGGTCGCTGGGCTCGGCACTGCCGGACGGCGGGCGGATCTCGATGTCGTTGGCGACCGCGACCACGCCGCGTACCCGCTGCGCCGCGCGCTCGGCCGCCCAGCGCTTGACGAAGTGGTCCACGGAGCCGGCGAGCGAGACGATGCCGCCCTTGACCGCGACGGCCACCTCGTTGGGCTGCACGCGGGCGTCCCATCGCAGCTCCGCCATGACATCCCGCTGGACCTGCTCGTCGGTGCGTAGCTCGGCTGTCATGCCGGCAATCGTCCGTCGGCGCCGGGTGGTCGGTCGTCACCCGCTGGGGGTGGCCCGCTCCAGCCAGGTCGTGAGCAGCGCCTCCAGCTGGGCCGCCTCCTCGGGGCGGAGCGCGGCGAGCAGGCGCCGCTCATTGTGCATGTGCTCGGTGAACGCGCGGTCGATCAGCTCCCGCCCGGCCGTGGTCAGCGCCACCACCCGGCCGCGGCCGTCGGTGCCGCTGCGCCGGCGGGTCACCAGGCCGGCCCGCTCCAGGCGGTCGATCCGCTTGGTCATCCCACCGGTGGTCACCATCGTGAACGCGGCCAGCTCGCCGGGGCCCGCTCGTACGGCGCGCCGGCCCGGCGCAGCGCGGCGAGCACGTCGAACTCGCCCTCGCTGAGGCCGTGCCGCCGGTACACCACGCACAGCTCCTCGGTCAGGTGGGCGGCGAGGCGGTGCAGGCGCCCGATCACTCCCTGCGGCGCGGTGTCGACGTCGGGGCGCTCGCGGGCCCACTCCGCCTGGATGCGGGCAACGTGGTCGGTCACACAGCCAAGATACCTTCCCAGGAAGGTATCTTGCATCCATGTGGTCCCTGATCTGCGCGATCGCGCCGGTCGCGTGGGGGAGCAACTACTTCGTGACGCACGAGTACCTGCCGCCCGGCGCGCCGCTGTACGGCGCCGCGATCCGCGCGCTGCCCGCCGGCCTGCTGCTGCTCGTGATCAGCCGGCGGCTGCCGCGCGGCGCCTGGTGGTGGCGGTCACTGCTGCTCGGTGCGCTCAACGTGGGCGCGTTCTTCGTGCTGATCTACCTGTCCGCGCAGCTCCTGCCCACCAGCGTGGCCTCCACGATCATGGCGAGCTCGCCGGTGGTCATGATGCTGATCGCCTGGGGGCTGCTCGCCGAGCGGCCGAGGGTGCTCACCGCGGTGGGCGCGGCCGTCGGCATCGCCGGGGTGTGGCTGATGCTCTTCCGCGGTACGCAGGCGGTGGACTGGCGCGGCGTCGCGGCGTCGGTGGCCGCGATGCTGATGTCGTCGCTGGGCTACGTGCTGACCAAGAAGTGGGGGCGCGACGTCGACGTGCTCGCGAGCACGTCCTGGCAGCTCGTCGCCGGCGGAGTGCTGCTGCTGCCGTTCGCGGTCGCGTTCGAGGGCGCGCCGCCGGCCCTCGACGCGCCGGCGGCCTGGGGCTTCGGGTACGTGACGGTGGTCGCGACCGCGCTCGCGTTCGCCGCCTGGTTTTCCGCACTGCGCCGCCTCAGCGCCGCGACGGTCGGCCTCGTCGGCCTGCTCAACCCCGTGACCGGCGTCCTGCTCGGCACCGCCGTGGCCGGCGAGGGGCTCACCGCCGCGCAGGCGACCGGCATCGCGCTGGTGCTCGCCGGGGTGCTGGCGGGGCAGGTCAGGCGCTCTGCCGGTACTGCGTCGGCAGCAGGTCCGCGAGTGTCGTCCGGTCCACCACGTCCGCGATGGCCTCGTGCAGCGTCAGCCACAGCTCCGGCAGGCTGCTCGCCACCCCGTGGTAGTTGACCTGGTCCGGCGGCAGCCCGCGGACCGTGCTCAGCGAGCCGTTGATCGCCCGCAGCACGTCACCCACCGTGATGTCGTCCGGCGGGCGGGCCAGCGTGTAGCCGCCGTCCGTGCCGCGCTGGCTGGTGAGCAGCCCGGCGCGGCGCAGGTCGGACATGATGTCGTGCAGGAAGCCCAGCGGGATCGCCTGCGCCTCGGCGAGCTTCGTCGCCGAGACGGGACCGCCGTCGGAGAAACCGGCGGTGGCGATCAGCGCCCGGAGGGCGTAGTCACTGCGAGCCGAGATCTGCACTAGGCCGCCTCCACCGACGCGGCCAGCGCCTCCGGCGCGAGCCCGACCTGGACGATGGACCCTTCCGCGATGCCCAGCGCCCGGAAGCGGGTGCGGGTCAGCGTGACGACGACGACCTGGTCCTCGGTCGTCACCTCGACACGGATCTCGAAGCCGATCCGGGTGACCCGGGTGACCCGCCCGGTCACCGTGCCGTGCTCCGCCTCGTCGCCGGGGTGCAGGTCCAGGTCGTGCGGCCGCACCAGCTGGTCGCCGAGCTGCGTGACCGGGCCGAGGAAGCGCATGACGAAGTCGTTGGCGGGCGCGTCGTAGAGCTCGTCGGGCGTGCCGATCTGCTCGATGCGCCCGTCGTTGATCACCACGATCTCGTCGGCGACCTCCAGGGCCTCCTCCTGGTCGTGCGTGACGAACACCGTCGTCACGTGCACCTCGTCGTGCAGCCGCCGCAGCCAGTCGCGCAGCTCCTTGCGCACCTTGGCGTCGAGCGCGCCGAACGGCTCGTCCAGCAGCAGCACTGTCGGCTCGACCGCGAGCGCGCGGGCCAGCGCCATCCGCTGCCGCTGACCGCCGGACAGCTGCGCCGGCAGGCGGTCGCCGAACTGCTCCAGGTGCACGAGGCGCAGCAGCTCGTCGACCCGCGCGCGGATCTCCGCCTTCGGGCGGCGCCGGATCTCCAGGCCGAACGCCACGTTCCGGCGCACCGACATGTGCTTGAACGCGGCGTAGTGCTGGAAGACGAAGCCCACGTTCCGCTTCTGCGGCGGCAGGCCGGTCGCGTCCACGCCCTCGATCTGCACCCGGCCGCTGTCCGCCTCCTCGAGGCCCGCGATGATCCGCAGCAGCGTCGACTTGCCGCCGCCGGACGGGCCGAGCAGCGCGGTGAGCTGGCCGGAAGGGATGCTCACGGAGACGTCGTCGAGCGCGACGAAGCTGCCGAATCTCTTGCTGACGTTGGAAATCTCGATGCTCACCGATGTTCCTTCGGCCGGAGGACGGAGACGACGATGATCGCGGCGACCGCGACCAACGCGAGCAGGAACGCGGCGGCGTAGGCGCCGCCCTTGTCGAAGTTGAGGTACTTCTCCTCGACGACGAGCGTCGTGGTCCGGGTCTCGCCGAGCACGTTGCCGGAGACCACCTTGACCGCGCCGAACTCGCCGAGCGACCGGGCGAGGCTCAGCACCACGCCGTAGATGACGCCCCACTTGATGGCCGGCAGCGTGATCCGCCAGAACGTCTGCAGCGCGTTCGCCCCGAGGCTGCGCGCCGCCTGCTCCTGCTCGTCGCCGACCTCCTCCAGGACCGGCACGACCTCCCGGATCACCAGCGGCAGGGCGACGAAGACCGTGGCCATCACGATGCCCGGCGTGGCGAAGATGACCTGGAAGCCGGCGCTTTCCAGCGTCGGGCCGAACCAGCCGTTGCGGCCGCCGTACACGAGGACGAGCGCGAGGCCCACCACGATCGGCGACACCGACAGCGGCACGTCGAGCAGCGCGCTGAGCAGCCGCTTGCCGGGGAAGTCGTAGCGCACGAGCAGCAGCGAGATCCCCACGCCGAACACCGTGTTGATCACCACGGAGATGATCGCGACCAACAGGCTCAGCCGCAGCGCGTGCACGACGTCCGGGTCCTCGAGGATGCCCCGGAGGTTTTCCGTCCCGCCCTCGAACGTGTTCTGCCCGACCAGGAAGACCGGCCACGCGACGAGGAAGAACAGGTACGTCACGACGATCACGCGCTTAACCACGGCGGATCACCCTCCGCTGGATGACGTCGAGGATCACGATCACCGCGAACGAGATGGCGAGCAGCACCGCGGCGACCGCGGCGGCGCTGTCCAGGTTGTCGTTCTCGATGCTGCTGAGGATGCGGACCGAGGTGACCTCGGTGCGCATCGGCAGGTTGCCGGACAGGAGCACCAGCGAGCCGTACTCGCTGACCCCGCGGGCGAACGAGAGTGCCGCGCCGGCCGCGATCGCCGGGGTCAGGCTGGGCAGGATGATCCGCCGGAACGTGGTGAACCGGCTCGCCCCCAACGACGCCGCGGCCTCCTCGACCTCGTGGTCGAGCTCGGCCAGCACCGGCTGCACGGTGCGGACGATGAACGGCAGCGTGACGAACAGGAACGCCATGAACACCGCGATCCGGGTGTTGTGGATGTCGATGCCGAGCGGGCTCTCCGGCCCGTACAGCGACAGCAGCACGAGGCCGGCCACGATCGTCGGCAGCGCGAACGGGATGTCGATGAGGACCTCGAGCAGGCGCTTGCCGAAGAACCGGTCGCGCACGAGCACCCAGGCGATCAGCGTGCCCATCACGACGTTGACGAGCGTGACCCCGAACGCGGTGCCGACCGTCAGCCGGATCGCGGCGGCCGTCTGCTCGTTGGTCACCGCGTCCCAGAAGCCGCTCCAGCCGCCTTCGGAGGCGGTCACCACGACAGCGGTCAGCGGGATGAGCACGAGCAGGCTGAACCACAGCATCGCGACCCCGAGGCCCAGGCCGGAGTACCGGTTGAGGCGGCGGCCACCCCGGGCCGATCGGCGCGCGGCCGACCGGTCCGGGGCGAGGGTCGCGGTAGTCACTGAATCCCCTGACTCACTGTGCCCTCCTGGTTCGCTCGCTCGCGCGGCGCTGAAGGCGACGTCTTCCTCCGCCACCCCGAAACCCCGACTTCGTCGGCGGGGTGGCTCCGTCCAGACGCCGCCGCGCCAGCTCGCTCGCTCACTGTGCCTTGCCCGACTCAGCGATGATCTTCGTGATGATGCCCTCCTTCTCGTCGAAGAACTTCTTCGACAAGGCGGACCAGCTCTCGAAGTCGTTTTCGACGGTGAGCAGCTTCTTCGGCGTGGGGAACGGGTTGTTCGGGTCCTTGGCGCCCTCGATGCCGCCGGTGTCGACGCCGTCGATGATCGGGCGGAAGCCCTTGAGCGCGAACTGCCGCTGGCCCTTGTCGCTCAGCACGAAGTTGAGCCACTCCTTCGCCTTGGGGCCGGCGTTCTTGAGGACGGCGCCCGGGTTTTCGATCTTGATCGTCGTGTCCGGGTAGATCCATTCGAGCTCCTCGCCGTTCTGCGTGGCGAGGATGGTCTCGTTCTCGTACGCCAGCAGCACGTCGCCGCCGCCGTTGAGGAAGCTCGTCGTCGCGTCGCGGCCGCTGTTGGGCAGCGAGGAGACGTTCGCGAAGAGCTTCTTCAGGTAGTCCGCGGCCTGCTCGTCGGTGCCGCCGTTGGCGGCGATGTGGCCCCACGCGGCCAGCGCGTTCCACCGGGCGGCGCCGGATGAGGCCGGGTTCGGCGTGACGATCTTGATGCCCGGCTTGATGAGGTCGTCCCAGCCCTGGATGTTCTTCGGGTTCCCCTTCTGCACCGCCAGCACCACGACGGAGGAGGACACCACGCCCTTGTTGGGGCCGTCGTCCCAGGTCTCGTCGACAAGGCCCTCGGTCACCAGCCGCGTGACGTCGCTGGTCACCGAGAAGTGCACGTAGTCGGCCTTCAGGCCGGCCACCACCGCGCGGCTCTGGTCGCCGGACGCGCCGTACGACGTCTGGAACTTGACCCCCTTGCCCTCGGGTGTCTTGTTCCACTCCGCGGCGATCGCCTTGTTGGCCGCCTCCGGGACGGCGAAGCCGACGATGGAGAGGGTGGTGGACCCACCACTACCTGAGGCGGCGTCGTCGCCACCCCCACAAGCGGAAAGAGCCAGCCCCGCGGCGAGTGCGACGGCGACGGCTGCTCTGGTACGTGTTTTCGTCACGCCCGCAATATTCCACTTAACCCATAGAGATTCAAGGGCAAGTAGACATTGGTACCCGACCGGTGGATGCCGTGCCGGGTTTGACCGGTACCATTCGGTCGAATCCGGCCTCCTCCGCGCCGCAAGGAACTGCGATGCCACCTCTCGACGACCCGGCCCCCGGCCAGCGCGCGCACGACCTGCTGACCCGGTGGTACGAGGACCACTACTCCACGACCGCGGCGACGGCTGACGGGTCGTTCTTCGAGCGGTACCTGCACCGGTCGATGGAGGCGCCCTACGGCCCGGACGTCCGGTTCGCCCGCGTGCTGGAGGTCGGTGGCAACCGCGGGGAGCACGTGCCCTACGTGCGGCACACGTTCGACGAGTACCTGCTCACCGACCTGCGCGAGCCGCACCCGACCGAGGAGGTGGCGGCCGACCCGCGGATCAGCGTCGGCGCCTGCGACGTGTCGGCACTGCCGTACCCGGACGGCGGCTTCGACCGGGTGATCGCGACCTGCCTGCTGCACCACCTGCCCGACCCGTTCGCCGCGCTGGAGGAGATGCGCCGGGTCACCGCGCCCGGCGGCACGGTCACGATCCTGCTGCCGACCGACCCCGGCCTCGCCTACCGCGCGGGCAAGGCGCTGACCTCGGGGCGAGCCGCCCGGCGGCAGGGCATCGCCGAGATGTACGCCGTGGTCACCGCGCTCGACCACCGCAACCACTTCCCGTCCCTGCTGGCACAGGCGCGGCACGTCTTCCGCGCCGACCGGCTGGGAGTGAGCTGGCGGCCGTTCCGGGTGCCCGGCTGGCACCTCAACGCGTTCACGGTGCTGCACGCCCGGGTATCGGACGGCGCGGGTGTCTGACCTAACATCGACTCCTATGGAAGCCGCAGCACCCACGATCGAGCCCGAGACCGCGTCCGACGAGCCGGAAGGCGGCGGCGGGCGGTCGCGCGTCCGGCGGGTGCTGACCCACGAGTGGACCCTCGCCGTGCTCGGCGGCCTGCTCCTCGCGGTGGTGCTGACCTGGCCGACGCTCAAGCATCCGGCCTCGACGATCCCGGGCGACATCGGCGACCCGACCGTGCAGGCGTGGCAGATGGCGTGGGGCGGGCACGCGCTGCTGACCGACCCGCTCTCGCTGTGGCACTCGAACACGTTCTATCCCGAGCGCTACACGTACGCGTACACGGACTCGCTGCTCGGCTACGCGCCGGCCGGCTTCATCGGCTCCGGCCTCGACGCGACGATCATCCGCTACAACGTCATGTACGTGCTGCTGTACGCTCTCGCGTTCATCGGGTCGTACGCGCTGGTCCGCCAGCTCGGCGCCGGCCGGCTCGGCGCGGCGGTGGCCGGTGTGGCCTGGGCGTTCTCGCCGTGGCGGCTGGCGCACGGCGGCCACATGAACATCCTCTCCACCGGCGGCATCGCGCTGTCGCTGGCCATGCTGGCCCGCGGCCACGGCTGGTCCCTCACCGGTGGCTACCAGCCGGACAAGCGCCGCCCCGGCTGGGTGGTGGCCGGCTGGCTCACCGCGGCGTGGCAGGTCAGCCTCGGCTTCGGCATCGGCCTGCCGTTCGTGTACTTCCTGTTCGGCGCATGCGTGGTCGCCGCCGCCACGTACGCGTTCTCGTGGTGGCGCAAGAAAGCCCGGCCACCGTTCGGCCGGCGCCTGCTGATCGCCAACCTCGCCGGCGGTGCCATCTTCGGGCTGGTCACCGTCTCGATCGCGTCGGTGTACCTGAAGGTCACCGAGCTCAACCCGCAGGGCGTGCGCGGCCTTGAGTGGACGGTCATGTTCTCCCCGCCGTTCAAGGCGTACTTCACCGCGCCGGGGGAGTCGTGGTTCTGGGGCGAGCGGCACGCCGTCGCGCGGGAGCAGCTGACCTGGCCGCCGGAGATGGCGCTGCTGCCGGGCATCTGCCTGATCGTGCTCGCCTCGGCGGGCCTGTTCTTCTCGATCTTCTCGGTGCGCCACCGGATCATGCTGGCGATCGGCACTGTCGTCACCGGCCTGCTCGGGCTGGGCGCGACGCTGGGCGATGACGGCGACCCCGGGTACATCACGCTCTCCAAGCACCTGCCGGGCTGGGACGCGCTGCGCACCCCGGGCCGGTTGATGATCTGGATCAGCCTGCTCCTGGCCATCCTCGCCGCCGGCGCGGTCAGCGAGGCGGTCCGCAACGCCGACCTGCTGAAGGGCGCCGGCCGCGTCGTGGCCCGGGTCGCGCTGGTCATCCCGCTGCTGCTGGTGATCGGCGAAGGGGTGAACAAGACCGGTCACCCGCCGGTGCCGCAGCCGCCGGCCGCGTTCGCCCAGGCCCGCGAGCCCTTGCTGGTACTGCCGGCGACCGGCCTGATCGAGCTGCACTACATGATGTGGACGGTCGACGGGTGGCCGCGGATCACCAACGGCATGGCCGGTTTCGAGCCGACCACGCAGGCGCAGACCCGGGCGGCCACGGTCTCGTTCCCGGACCAGGCCTCGATCGCGTACCTGCGGGGCATCGGCGTGAAGGACGTGCTGGTGATCCCCGCGTACCTGCCGGGGACGCCGTGGGACGGCGTGCCCGCCCGGCCGGTGGACGGCTTGGGCATCACCCGTGAAGACATCGACGGCGCGGTGCTCTATCGCCTCTGATCTCGCCTCGGGGTGATCGAGCACCGCGCCGTGGGCAATACATGGCTCCTGATGATGGTGGGGCTGGACCATCGAGCTCGCGCGATGTGGGCCGGGGTGCCACTCCGCCAGACCCGGCGGGCTCGCTTGCAGTATGTTACGGAAGTTGCCCGAAATATCCAATACTCTCAATGAAATGCGTCAGCGGAACGGCCCGCGTCCCAAACGGGTACGCGGGCCGTTCTCGCCGGTACGTGTTACCGGAAGCCGAAACGGTGCTTCCGTTTCCGTCCGGTCATGCCCTGCAGCGTGTCGGCACCCCTGTGCAGCATCCGCGTGACGCGGTTGGAGCCGCGGCGTGCCTCGACGGCCTGGCCGATTCGCCGCGCGCCCATCGCCGCCAGGGGAACGGCGACCGCCAGTACGGCCCAACGACCGATGGCCCTTCTCATCGTTGTCCTCCTGTCTGCGAGGTCGGTTTCCGTCTGGTACCCGGACCGGCGCCGGTTCATGCGTTGGCTACCCTCCGGTAATGACGGATCGGGCGTACGACGTCGTCCTCTTCGGTGCCACCGGCTTCACCGGCCGCCTCACCGCCGAGTACCTGGCCGCACACGCTCCCGCCGGCCTGCGGTGGGCGGTGGCCGGGCGGGACGGCGAGCGGCTGCGCGCGCTCCGCGACCGGCTCGGCGCGCCGGTCGAGGTGGTCACGGCCGAGGCCGGCGACGAGCGGGCGCTGCGCGACCTCGCCGCGTCGACCCGCCTCGTCGCGACCACGGTCGGTCCCTACATCCGGTACGGCGGGCCGCTGGTCGCCGCCTGCGCCGCCTCCGGTACGGACTATGTGGACCTGACCGGCGAGCCGGAGTTCGTGGACCGCGTGTACGTGGAGCACCACGCCACCGCCGCCAGCACCGGCGCCCGCCTCGTGCACGCGTGCGGCTTCGACTCGATCCCGCCCGACCTCGGCGCCCTCTTCACGGTCCAGCAGCTGCCGGAGGGCGAGCCGATCCGGATGCGCGGGTACATCAGTGCCGGCGGCCGGCCGTCCGGCGGCACGTTCAACACCGTGCTGGTGAACTTCGGCCGCTTCCGCGCGGCGACCGCCGCACACGCCGCCCGCCGCGAGGTCGAGCCGAAGCCGGACGGGCGCCGGGTCCGCGCCGTGGCCGGCCGCCCGCACCGCCAGGCGGAGCTCGGCGTGTGGGCCCTGCCGATGGCGAGCATCGACCCGCAGATCGTGGTCCGCTCGGCGCGGTCGCTTCCCCGGTACGGGCCGGACTTCACGTACGGCCACTTCATCGGCGTGCGCCGCGCGCTCAGCGCGGTCGGTATCGCGGCCGGTGCGGGCGGGGCGTTCGCGCTGGCCCAGCTCGGCCCGACCCGGCGCGCGCTGGGACGGCTCCTGCCGGCGGGGCGCGGCCCGAGCGAGGAGCAGCGCGCCCGCGGCTGGTTCCGGATGCGGTTCGTCGCCGACAGCGGCGGCCGCCGGGTGCTGACCGAGGTGGCCGGCGGCGACCCGGGCTACGGCGAGACCGCGAAGATGCTGGCCGAGTCGGCGCTCTGCCTGACCCACGACGACCTGCCCGACCTGGCCGGCCAGCTCACGACCGCGACCGCGATGGGCGACGCGCTCCGCACCCGCCTGGAAGCCGCCGGCCTGACCTTCCGCGTGCTCAGCTGAGCCGGGCCATCAGGTACGCCTGCGGGGTCTTCTCCTGGATCTCCGGCTGGCGGACGACCCGCGTGGTCACCTCGATGCCGGCCGCCGCCAGCAGCTCCGTGACCCGGTCCGGCGAGAGCCGGTAGGCGTCCAGGGCGAGCGTGTGCCCGTACGCCCGCTCGATCCGGCGCGGTTCGACGTCGCCGGCGGACGCGGTCTGGAACGCCATCAGCAGGTGGCCGCCGGGCCGCAGCACGCGCGCGAACTCCGCGAACACCGCCGGCAGCTGCGCGGGCGGCGTGTGGATGACCGAGTACCAGGCGACCAGGCCGGCGAGCGCGCCGTCCGCGACGTCCAGGTCCGTGATGCTGCCGGCCGCGAAGGGCAGGCCGGGGTACAGGCGGCGGGCCACCGCCACCATCTCCGGCGAGAGGTCCACGCCGCGCACGTCGAGGCCCAGCCCGTCGAGGTACGTGGTGATCCGCCCCGGCCCGCACCCGGCGTCGACCACGGGCCCGCCGCCGGCGGCCAGGACCAGCTCGGCGAACGTGCCCAGCAGCGCCCGCTCCAGCGGCGCCTCGGCCAGCGCGCCCTTGAGCAGGTCGGCGTAGTCGGCGGCGACGGTGTCGTACGCGATGCGGGTCTCGGTGAGGTGCGCGGGCGGCTCGGTCACCGCGGCATCCTATGCGAAGCGGGGGAGCACCTTCGCGGCGTACATGTCGAAGAGCCCCTGCCAGTGCGGCCCGGTGTTGGCGACGTAGACCTCGTCGAACCCGGCCTCGGCGTACTGCTCGATCTGCCGCAGGTGCGGCTCAGGGTCGTCGCCGCAGGCGAACGAGTCGCCGACCATCTCCTGGGTGACCAGCTGCGAGGCCTGCTCGAAGTGGCGGGGCGACGGCAGCACCTGGGACAGCTCGCCCGGCACGCCCGCGTTCGGCCAGCGCTCGAAGGCGATCCGCGCGCCCTCCTCGGCGCTGCCGGCGAACGCCGCCTTGAAGCCGCCCTGGCACGGCTTGTCGCCGCCACCACCGTCGCGGAAGCGGCGTACCAGGTCGCCGTCCGGCATCGTGCTGACGTAGCCGTCGCCGATGCGCGCGGCGAGGTCGACCGCCTTGGGGCCGAACCCGGACACGTAGACCGCCGGCGGCCGTTCGGGCCGGGTGTAGATGCGGGCGTTCTCGACGGTGTAGTGGCGGCCGCGGTGGTCGACGAAGCCGCCCTTCCACAGCTGGCGCATCACGTCGACCGCCTCCTCGAGCATCTCCAGCCGGACGTCGGCGCTGGGCCACGGGTCGCCGAAGATGTGCTCGTTGAGCGCCTCGCCCGAGCCGACGCCGAGCACGAACCGCCCTTCGTGCAGCACCGCGCTCGTCGCGGCCGCCTGCGCGACGACCGCGGGATGGATGCGGACGGTCGGGCAGGTGACGGCGGTGGTGACCGGCAGCCTGGTCACCTGGCTGAGCGCGCCGATCATCGACCAGACGAACGGGCTCTGCCCCTGTGCGTCGACCCAGGGGTGGTAGTGGTCCGAGATCCACAGCGCCTGGAAGCCGGCCGCCTCGGCGCCCTTAGCCTGGGCGACGAGCTCAGCCGGGGTGTACTCCTCGCTGGACAGGAAGTAGCCGATCCGCATGCCGGCCCTGTACCCACTCCGGGGCCAGCCATGCGGGCCGGTTTTGGCGAGCGCGGCGACCAGGATGGCCACCCGACGTCTGTCCATAGTGGATCTCCTTCGTCGAGAGGGAGCCGCCGGCGCGCCCCGGCACGGACAGATCTTTAGAGCTCGGCGTTGAGGTGGGGCGATTCCCGTCCGGGACAGGGCGGGGTGGTCGCCGGTGTCGACGCCGATCAAAGAAAGGCTGGCGCGTTGGCCGCCGGTCAGAAACAGCGACGGCGTGCGGGGAAGCCGGCGACCGCGAGGACCCACACCCCGAAGTCTCTACAGATCCGCCGGAGCCGCCGCCGTGGGCCGATGTGGGCGATCACGGATGTTCTGGGCCACACCGGCTCCTTGATCGGGTGTCAACAAGAGGCCCATAGAGCAGATCGTGGTCGTTTGCTGCCCCTCCAGGGGCAGCAAACGACCACGATCTGAACGGCGACTGGGGGTTGGGGTGAGTTGGGCGCCCACGGAGGGTGAGGCCGCGGGAGCAGCGGTCCGGACCACCACGGACATCGCGGTAGCCCGGATCTGGTTCGGGTTGGGTCCTTTGAAACGGCTACCACGTGCGCCGCGGCAGGTGCGGGAAGGTCAGAGGGCTAGACGAACAGGGGCGAGAGCCCTCGTTCGGCGACGAGCGACTCCATGCTCTCGTCGGACGGGCGCTGCTCGAAGCGCTCGGCCGCGTCGAGGAGGGCGGGCAGGATCTCCGCGTCGCCGGTGGTCAGCAGGAACGCCTGCGGGTTGCCGAGCACCCAGTGCACCGCCAGGTCGATGTCGGCCTGCTCGCGCAGCGGCTCGTACCAGGTACCGGCGGTCTTGGGCCGGCCCTCCCACGGGCGCAGGGCGAGGCTCTTGATCGTCTGGAGCGCGACGTTGCGCTCGGCGCACACCGCCGCGACCGCCTCGAACTTCTCCGCGTAGTAGGGGTCCTTCATCTGCCGGTAGTTGTACGGCAGCAGGACCGAGTCGAAGGGGAAGCGCTCCAGGCTGAGCCGGTGCATCTCGGGCACGGTCAAGCCGTGGCCGGTCACGCCGATGAAGCGGACCAGCCCTTCCTCCCGCGCCTCGACCGCTGCCTCCAGCGCACCGCCGTCGCGCAGGGCGGTCTCCCAGTCGATGACGTCGACGAGGTTGTGCAGCTGGATCATGTCGATGCGGTCGGTGCCGAGGCGCTCCAGCGAGCGGTGGATCTGCTCGCGGGCGCCGCGGTACGACCGCTCGCCGGTCTTTGTGGCGACGAAGAACGTGCCGGGGTGGCGCCGCAGCCACGGTGCGACCCGCAGCTCCGCGTCGCCGTAGCCGGCCGCGACGTCGATGTGGTTGATGCCGTGGGCGAGCAGGAGATCCAGCGTGCGGTCGGCCTCGCCTTTGGAGACGTTGGCCAGCGCGGCACCGCCGAAGATCACCCGACTCGACTCGTGTCCGGTCGCGCCGAACGGAACCCGTGCGATCACGTACCGAAGCTTACGCGGCCAGCTCCGCCGCGGTCGCACCCTCATGGGTCAGGGCGTGCTGGGTGCGGGTCCGCTCGTATGTCTCCACAGTGCGCAGAGCGGCCACCGTCCAGTCGTACGCGCCGCGTGCCCGCTCGGCGGCCGCGATGCCGTACGCGCGCCGCAGCTCGGGGTCGGCGAGCAGGTCGCGGACGGTTTCGGCGAGCCGGTCGGGTGTGACGAGACGGCCGGTCACGCCATCCGTCACGGTCTCGGCCAGCGGGCCGCCGGTGGTGGCCACGACCGGGATCCCGCAGGCCATCGCCTCGATCGCCGCGCGGCTGAACGACGCGTGCTCGGGCGTGCAGACCAGCAGGTCGGCGGAGCGGTACCAGCCGGGCATGTCGCCGTACGGCGCGGCGCCGGTCAGTCGCAGGTGCTCGTGCACGCCGTGGTTGACGGCGAGCGCGCGCAGCTCGGCGGCGTGCGGGCCGAGGCCGTTCGACGGCGGGCGCGGCCGGCCCACCACGACGAGCTCGGTGTCGGGCAGCTCCGGGAGCACCTCGATGGGCGCGGCGAAGCCGCTTTCCGCCACGAGCTGACCCACCGCGAGCAGGCGGTGGGTCCTCCGGCGAGCCCAGGCTCGCCCTTCCGGGGTGAACCGGGTGACGTCCACCCCGGGCGCGATGACCGACACGGTCGCCGGGGCGGCGCCGAGTCTTCGTACCCCGTGTGCCTCGGCCCTGGAGAGCGCCACGACGGCGTCGGTGGTGCCGGCGATGGCCGCGGCGTCGCCTTCCTCGTCCCCGTGGAAGGTGACCACCGTGGGCCGGCTGGTCAGCTTGCGGGCCGCCATCGCGGCCACCGCCGAGGTCAGGGCGTGGGCGTGCACGATGTCCGGTGCCCAGCCGTCCTGCCACGCGGCGTCCAGCCACTGCCCGAAGACGTCGCCCTCGTCCGCGGGCACGGCGATGGTCGTCACCCCGTCCGTACCCTCCTTGACCTCGGGTTGTGAGGGGTTGACGCGCCGGGTGTAGACGCGGACGTCGTGCCCGAGGCCGGTGAGGGCGGCCGCCAGCTCGGTGACGTGGACCGCAGGCGCGGCGGTCCAGTCACGGCTTGCCGGGCGCACGGGCCGGTGGTCGACCGAAAGAATCGCGATGCGCATCTGTGCTCCCGTCCGCCGTGACCTAACCGAGACCTGGCCGAGATGTTCCCGAGACTCTATCTTCCAAACCCTGACGGGTAGGCGACACTGCTGTTCCTTGTCGGAGTTGCCACTGGGTGCAACGATCTGGCTGCTGCGGCGAGGGACCGCGGTCCCGTTTGCCGGCGGTCGCAGACCGTGCGGTCGCACCGGTCGTCGAAGCCAGGGGAGGGACGATGACCAACCCCGGGCACGAGCCGGGCCCGCCGCCCGAGACCTATCTCATGGGCGCCACGCCGCCGGGCGGCGCGCCACCCTACACCGGCGGCGACGCCCCGGCCGGTGGTCCCGCGCCGCGCGCGAAGGGCCTGGCATCCGTCGTGGACCGTCGCACGATCCTCATCGGGGTGCCGGTGCTGGCCGGCCTGGCCGCGATCGGCGCGGTGACCGGCTACAGCCTCGCGAGCGACCCGCCCGCCGGCGAGGGCGGCACCGGCGACGGTGGGCGGGGGAGCGGCGGGCTGGGCTCGGCGCCGACCCAGTCGCCGACGGTGGTCGGCCCGGCGCGGCCGTACCCGAGCGACACCATCCTCTTCCGCCTCGACCAGGGCGAAAAATCGTTCATCTTCAGCGGCACGCCGGGCAGCGACCAGCGGAAGATGCTGGCCAACTCCGGGCACGACGCGCTGCCGCAGTGGTCGCACGACCGGCAGACGATCGTGTACATCCGGGACGCCGGCAACTGGTGGCAGGTGGTGACCATGCGCCCGGACGGTTCGCAGCAGACGGTCATCATCGACGAGGTGGTGCGCGGCACCCGTGTCTGCTGGTCGCCGGATGACAAGAAGCTGGCCTATGTGGACCGGGTGGACGGGCGCAACCAGCTCATGACGTTCACGCTCGGTGAGGCCGGGCCGAAGCAGGTCACCCGCAGCACGGACGACAAGGACGACCCCACCTGGTCGCCGGACGGCCGGGACGTCGCGATGTGGATCAACACGAAGGGCAACCGGCAGATCGGCCTCGTCAGCCTCGAACAGCCGGACGCGACCCCGCGGTGGCTGACCAAGGACAAGGTGAACTGCGCCGACCCGTGCTGGTCGCCGGACGGAAGCTGGATCGCGTACACGCGCAACGGCAAGGTGAGCGGGCAGCAGGACATCTGGGTGGTCAGGCCGGACGGGTCGGAAAACCGGGCGGTCACCAGCGGTACCGCGCAGGACATGGACCCCACCTGGTCGCCGGACAGCCAATGGGTCGCCTTCACCCGCGGCAAGGTCAAGGAGCCGTCGCTCTGGATCGCCCGCCCGGACGGCAAGGACCTGCAGCGCCTCACCGTCGGTGACGCGTACGAGGCGCACGCTTCCTGGTCCTGAAGCCCTCCTGTTACCTCCTCGCGGTCGCCTCCGTCATTGCGGTGACGGCAACCGTTTGGAGGCATCATGACGGCCCTGACCAGCACCATCGAGATCGCGCGGCCTCCGGAGGAGGTCTTCGCGTACGTCACCGACCCCACCCGCTTCCCGCAGTGGCAGGGCGACGTCGTGCGGGTGGAGGTCGAGGACGGGTACCACCCGGCGGTGGGCGCCCGCTTCACCACCACCCGCCGTATCGGCGCCACCGAGCGGACGATGACCCAGGAGGTCACGGAGCTGCGCCACCCGCGCCGGTGGGCGGTGGCGGGAGTGGACGGGCCGATCCGGCCGAACGCCTCGGTCACGGTGGAGCCGCTTCCCGGCGAGCGCTCGCGGGTCACGTTCACGCTCGACTTCACCGGCCACGGCGTCGGCGTGGCGCTCGCGCCGATGGTGCGCCGCCTGGCCGCCAAGGGCGCGCCGCCCAGCTACGCGAGCCTCAAGCGCCTCCTGGAGGGTCGGGCCTAGGCTCATGCCATGGCCGAGATCCTCTACCTCCACCACGCCCTCGGGTTGACGTCCGGGCAGCGCGACCTCGCCGAGACGCTCCGCCGCGCCGGGCACACGGTGCACACGCCGGACCTGTACGGGGGGAAGGTCTTCGAGACGCTCGACGCCGGCGCGGCGTACGGGCGGTCGCTGGGCTTCGAGGCGATCATCGACGACGGCGTCGCCGCGGCCGAGGGCCTGCCGGCCGGGCTGGTGTACATCGGCTACTCGCTCGGCGTCCTCCCGGCGCAGCGACTCGCGCAGACCCGGCCGGGAGCCAAGGGCGCGCTGTTCCTGGAGTCGTTCGTGCCGCCGTCCGAGTTCGGCGGGTGGCCCGCGGGCGTACCCGCGCAGGTGCATGGCATGGACGCGGACCCGATCTTCGCCGGCGAGGGCGACCTCGACGCGGCCCGGGCGTTTGTCGAGGCGACGCCGGCGGCGGAGCTGTTCCTCTACCCCGGCGGTGCGCACCTGTTCGCCGACCCCGGCCTGGCCAGCTACGACGAGGCCGCCGCCGGTCTGCTCACCGAGCGGGTGCTCGCGTTCATCGACCGGGTGGGATAGCCGGGCGCCGCTCGACGGGCGGGTTGCGCTCCGCTCGGATACGGTGACGGCATGTCGCGCGAAGCCTGGACCGTGGTCATCGTCCTCGGCGTGATCCTCGCCGTGGTGACGCTGATCGGCGCGATCGTGCTCGCCTTCCGCGTCTGGCGCACCCGCAAGCTGCTCGGCGAGCTGGGCGCCGGCGGCAAGGTCGCGTTCTACGGCGCGCTGCTCTACACGATCCTCCCGGTCGACGTGCTGCCCGACCCGATCTACCTCGACGACATGGGGCTGCTGGCCGGCTCGCTGCTGTACCTCAGCCATCTGGTGCGCAAGCAGCGGGCGTCCGCGCCCGACCCCACCCTGCACGAGCCGGTCCAGCTGCCCCGCCGCTGACGCCTCGCCGCCCGTAGCATTGACGACCATGAGGGCTGCCCTGGCACGCGGCGCGGCGGTACTGGCGGTGGTCGCGTTCGCCGCCGCGGCCTGCGACTCCTCCGAGCCCGACACCGCGCCACCGGCCCCGCCCGCGACCGCGTCACCCTCCGCCGCCGGCACACCGACACCCACACCGTCGCCGGACGGCGCCGCGGCGCTGGCCGCGTTCTGCGCCGACCTCAACGCCTTCGCCGCGGCCGCCGGGCCCGCGTTCGACCTCGGCGCGCTCGCCCTGATCGACGGCGAGACCCCCAACGAGCGGCGGAACGTGAGCCAGCTCGTCGACTCCATCGCCGCGCACGGCGCGCTGATCGAGCCCGAGCTCCCCGCCAACCTGGCCGACGACCTGGCGACGGTGGTGGCCGCGGCCGGCGCGGCCAAGGCGAAGCTGGCGAGCGACGCCGCCGCGTCCGAGGCGGTCGACCTGCTGCAGACCCAGAAGGTCAAGGCCGCCCGCGACGCGCTCGTGAAGTACCGCGGCTCCTGCTAGCGGATCTTCGTGGGCCGCGCCGCGTGCGACCGTGCGACCACGAGGGACCGCGAGGTTCAGGGGAGAGCCTTCTGGAAGTCAAAACCGAATGAGATGCGAGCTGCCGCGATGTCCGCGGTGGTCCGGACCGTTGCTCCCGCGGCCTCACCCTCCGCGGTCGGCCAGCTCCCCGCTCCGGCAGATCTTGGCAAGTTAGCGACGCACCCCTGATTCCTTCCAGGAACGCGGCGAGCGGCGCTCGACCTGGGTGCGCTCGACCGGCCAGCGTCGTCAGCCGCGCGCCGGGTTCGGGCCAGGAGGGGTTGAGGTGCGCGACCGCGGAGGGTGAGGCCGGCCGCTCACCGCGCGCCGGCCGAGGCGAGGTGGGCGCGGGTGCGGGCGAGCAGGTCGGCGACGCGGGGGTCGTCGAGGGCGGCCGGGCGGTGGATGGCGTGGTACGGCACGTCGGGCAGGTCGGTGACCGGGCGGCTCACCAGGCCGGCGGTCGGGGTGACGCACCCGTTGACGATCGCGAGCCCGAGGCCCAGCGAGACGAAGTGGACGGTCAGCGGCCACCCCTCGGCCTCGACCGCTACCGACCACTCGACGCCGGCGGCGCGGAAGGCGCGCTCCAGCGCGATCCGATGTGGACGGTGGGGTGGCGGCACCACCAGCGCGGCGCCGGCGAGGTCGCGCAGGCGGAGCCGGCGGCGGCGGGCCAGTGGATGGGTGGCCGGCAGGATCGCGGTCTGCGGGTAGCTGGCCAGCAGCTCGGTCGTCAGGTCGTCCGGCAGCGTGTCGAGCACCGCGACGCCGAGGTGGGCGCGGCCGGTGCGCACCGCGGCGAGTGTCTGGCCGCGGTCACCGTTGACGAGCCGCAGCCGGGCGGGGAGCGTCTCGCGGATGACGTCGCCCAGCAGGTACAGGTAGGCGCCCTGGCCGGCGGCGAGGATCACCGGCTGGTGCGGGGGAGTGGCGCGCAGCTCGCCGAGGAAGCGGGCCAGCCGGTCGTCGTGGTCGCGGGCGAAGCGGGCCACCGCCTCGCCGTCCGGCGTGAGGACCAGCCGCCGCCCGCTGCGGTGGTAGAGCGGGCGGTCCAGCGTGCGGGCCAGCTTGGCCACCTTGACGTGCAGCGCGGGCTGGGAGATGTGCAGCTCGGCGGCGGCTCGGGTGAAGTTGAGGTGCTCGGCGAAGACGGCGAACGCGGTCAGCGCCTCGCTCGACACTCCCGCCTCAATCATAGTCCCTGACTATAGCTGGGGCTGCGAACAATAGTTCTGCTCAAGCACCGCCGGCCCCACCATCAAAGGCATGAGACTCGGAATCGACATCGGCAAGGTCATCATCAACGGTCCCGCGCACCCCGAGGGCGGCGACACCGCGTTCTTCACCGGCGACACGGCGCGGATGCTGCGCACACCGGCGATGCCCGGCTCGTTCGAGGCCATCGCCCGCCTCGTGACGCTCTTCGACGGGCGGGTGTGGATCGTCTCCAAATGCGGCGAGCGGGTGGAGCGGCGCACGCTCCAGTGGCTGGAGCACCACGACTTCGCCGGCCGTACCGGCATCCCGCCGGACCACGTCCGCTTCTGCCGGCAACGGCCGGACAAGGCGATCCACTGCGCCGAGCTGGGCATCACGCACTTCGTCGACGACACGATGGAGGTGCACGAGGCACTGCGCGGCCTGGTGCCGCACCTCTACCTCTTCGGCGAGCGGGAAACGCCGCAACCGTGGCTGACGCACACCCCCACCTGGGCACACGCCGAGGAGGCGATCACGGCGACACTCGCAGGTACTCCGGCGGGACGTGGTCGGTGAGCCACACGCCGTTGGCGCTGCGGTAGAAGGCGAACCCGGCCGCCGCCATCGCCGCCGCGTCGACGGCGAGCACCGCCGCCGGACCGCGCCGGCGGCCACCCACGGCCCGCGCGGTCGGTACGTCCGGCGAGAGGTGCACGTGGTGCCGCTCGCCCCGCTCCAGCCCGCGCGCGCGGATCGACGGCACCACCGCCGCGGACGTGCCGTGGTAGAGGACCGGTGGCGGCGGCACCCGGTCGAGCCCCAGGTCGACCGGCACCGTGTGGCCCTGGCTCGCGCGGATCTCGTCGCGGCCGCCGGGGCCGGTGCGGATCGCGTACCGCCGCTTGTCGTTGCCCTCCACCACCGCGTCCAGGTCGGCCCGGCTCACGGACGTGCCGAGCGCGGCGAGCAGGTCGTCGACCCCCACCCAGCCCTGCGGGTCCAGCGTGAGGCCGGCGCTGGCGGGGTCATGGCGCAGCAGGTACGACACGCGCCGGCTCAGGCGCACCAGGGCGGCGTTATCCACGCTTCCACACCGTGTCGTCCCGGCCGGGCGGCGGTGGCGGGGGCGCGGCGGGAGGTGGAGAGGGCGAGGGCTCGGGCGCGGCGGTGGCAGGTGGCGCCGGCGGGACCGCCACGACCGCGCGCTGCCACCACTGCGCCAGGCCCAGCCCGGTGAGCACGAGCAGCGCCCCGGCCAGCGCGAACCACGCGGTGATCTCCACGTCTTCCCGCTGGAGCACGATCGAGGAGGGCAGGTCGAGCAGCACCTCGGTGAGCGCGTCGGTGTCCTCGGCCTTGTAGAACTCGCCGCCGGTCAGCTCGGCGACCTCGGTGAGCGTCCCCTCGTCGGCCTGCATGTACCGCCCGCGGCCGCCGAAGCCGCCGAACGGCCCGTTTGCGTCGCCGCGGAACGCCGCGTCGCCGCTGATCTGCTCCCGCGTGCAGATCGAGGGCGCGGGCTCGGTGCTGCCGAAGCCGATCGTGTACACGCGCAGCCGCCGCGCCGCCGCCTCCGCGGCCGCGGTGACCGGGTCGACGCCCTGTGTGTTGCGGCCGTCGGTGAGCACGACGATCGTGTCCGGCTGGTACTCCCCGGTGTCGCCCGTGGCCGGCGGCACCTCGACGCCGGTCGGCGGCACATCCGGGTTGATCTCGGAGATCGCGTCGACCGACGTGAGGATGGCCTGGCCGATCGCGGTGCCGCGGGAGGTCTTGAGGTCGTCGATCGCGGCCAGCAGCACGTCCTTGTCGCTGGTCGGCTCGACCAGCAGCCCGGCGATCGCGGAAAACGTGACAAGCCCGATCCGCGTGCCCTCGTCGAGGTCCTTGACGAAGGCGCGGGCCGCCTCCTGCGCCGCGCTCAGCCGGTTGGGCTCGACGTCCGTGGAGCACATCGAGGCGGAGACGTCCATCGCGAGCAGGATCGAGGCGGAGTTGGACGGCACCGGCACCGAGGCCTGCGGGCGGGTGGCGCCGCCGGCGAGCACGACGAGGCCGGCGGCGAAGAGCCAGATCGGGATGCGCCGCCGCCACAGCGAGCGGCCGGGGAGCGCGGCGCGGATCAGCGTGACGCTGGAGACCCGCACCGTCTCGCGGCGGCGCCGGCGGCGCAGCCACCACCGGTAGCCCAGCAGCAGGGGAAGGCCAGCAGCGCGGCGAGGGCCCATGGCCAGGTCAGCGACATCAGAGGATCCGTCCGAACCAGGTGATCATGAGCAGCCCGCCGATCGTCAGCAGGAGCAGCGCGATCCCGACGGCCGCCGCGGTCAGCTCGACGAGCTTGTCCTCGGTGGTGATGCGCAGGTCGAGCGAGTCGTAGACGTCGTTCAGGGATTGCGCGTCCTGTGCTCGATGGTAGGAGCCCGAGGCGGTCTCCGCGACCGCGGTGAGCAGCTCCTCGTTCAGCGAGGTCGCCATCTGGAACCCGTCGACCTCGATCGTCGCGCCCTCGACCGTGCCCACCCCGACCGTCTCGATGTGCACGCCGGCCGTGGCGGCGAGCTCCGCGGCGGCGACCGCGTCCGGCCCGCCGGTGTCCTCGCCGTCGGAGAGCAGCACGATCGTCGCCGAACGCCAGAAGCCCAAATCGGGCGGCGGCTCGGCGGCGTCCGGGTCGGGCAGGCTCACCGGCTGCCCGACGATCGCGGAGAGCGAGGCGAGGATCGCCTGCCCGACCGAGGTACCGCCGGCGATCGTGAGCCGGTTGATGGCGGCGATCGTGCTGTCGTGGTCGGCGCTGGGCAGCTGGGTGGTGAGCGCGCCCTGCCCGAACGCGACCACCCCGACGTCCACCGTGTCCGGCTGCTCGCGCACGAACGCGGCCGCCGCGGCCTGCGCGGCGCCCAGCCGGGTCGGCGCGATGTCCTTGGCGCCCATGCTGTTGGAGATGTCGAAGGCCAGGATCACCGTGCCCGAGGCCCTCGGCACCGGCACCGTCGCTTGTGGACGCGCGACGCCGAGGAAGAGGAGGACCAGCGCGGCGAGCATCAGCAGCGGCGGCAGGTGCCGCCGCAGGCGCCCACCGCGCGGACGTGCGGGCTGCAGTCCGGCGGCCGCCAGCGCCGTCGCCCTGCGGCGTTGCAAGAGGTGGTACGAGACGAACAGCCCCACCCCGACCGCCAGCGCGACGATCAGCAACAGCGGGTACCGGAAGCTCATGACCGTCCTCGCTTCGCTGCGGGCGGCCATGAGCCACAAGACGCGCTGGGCCCGATGGTTCGCTCGCTGCGCTCGCTCACGCTCGCCTCCGCTTGGAGCGCTGCGCCATCTCGACCAGCGCGGTCACCAGGTCCTGGTCGGTGCCGAGCCGGTGTGCGGCCGCCCCCGCCCGCCGGATCGCGCCGGTGACCGCGAACTCGCGCGCGTCCACCTCGGCCCGCAGCCGCCGCCGGAAGAGCGGGTCGCTGGTGTCGGCCAGCAGCTGCTCGCCGGTCTCCGCGTCCTCGACAAGCACCAGCCCCAGGTCGGGCAGGTCGAGCTCCGCCGGGTCGACGACCCGGATGGCCACCACCTCGTGCCGCATCGCCAGCCGGGTCAGCGCCGGCTCCCAGTCGAGGTCGCCGATGAAGTCGGAGACCACGAACACCAGCCCCCGCCGCCGCGCGGTCGAGGCGGCCAGGTGCAGCATCGCGGCGAGGTCGGTGGGGCGGCGGTCGGCGCGGGCCGGCCCGTCCCTGGTCAGCTCGTGTGTCAGGTGCAGCACGTGGTTGCGCCCGGTGCGGGCCGGGACGACCCGGTGCACCTGGTTGTCGTAGAGGATCGCGCCGACCCTGTTGCCGCCCTGCGTGAACAGCCGCGCCAGGCACACCGCCAGCTCCGTCACCACCGACGCCTTGCCGCCCTCGGCGTCCCCGCCCTCCGCGCTCGCCGGTCGCTTCCGCCGGCCCGCGCGCTCCGGACTCGTCGGAACGGAGCCTGCCCGCCCGGACGCGGTGCCGAAGCGCATGGAGGCCGAGCGGTCCAGCACCAGCCAGGCGGTCAGCTCGCGGTCCTCGGTGTACTGCCGCACGTACGGCTCGTCGAGGCGGGCGGTCACGTTCCAGTCGATGTGCCGCACGTCGTCTTCCGGCGTGTAGCCGCGCAGGTCGGCGAAGTCGATGCCGGTGCCGCGGAACACCGTGCGGTAGGCGCCCTGCAGCCGCCCGTCGAGCCGGCGCACGACCTGCCACTCCAGGCGGCGCAGCAGGCGGTCGGGCGCGGTGGTCACCGGACGGCCGCGCTTTCTCGCGAGGGCGCGTCCGGCACCGGCAGCGTGGCCAGCACCCGGGTGAGGATCGCGTCGGGCGTGACGTCGTCGGCGAGTGCCTCGTACGACAGAACGAGCCGGTGCCGCAGCACGTCGAGCGCGAGGTCGGTGAGGTCGGCCGGCACCACGTAGTCGCGTCCCCGCACGAACGCGAGCGCGCGGGCGGCCAGCACCAGGTTGATGGAGGCGCGGGGGCTGGCGCCGAAGCTCACGTACCGCGTCAGGTCGTCGAGGCCGACCTCCGCGGGGCGGCGGGTGGCGCCGGCGAGCCGGACCGAGTACTCGATCAGCGCCGGGTCCACGTACACCTGCTCGACCTTGGCTTGCATGGCGATGAGCCGCGCGGGGTCGGCGACCGCCTGGGTGGCCGGCGGCGCCGCGATGGCCCGCTCGACGATCACGAACTCCTCGGTGGCGCTGGGGTACCCCACCACGACCTTCATCATGAACCGGTCGACCTGCGCCTCGGGCAGCGGATAGGTGCCCTCGGACTCGATCGGGTTTTGCGTGGCCATGACCAGGAACGGGCGCGGCACCTCGTGCGTCTCCCGCCCGATCGTGACCTGCTGCTCCTGCATGACCTCCAGCAGCGCGCTCTGCACCTTGGCCGGCGCCCGGTTGATCTCGTCGGCGAGCAGCAGGTTGGTGAATACCGGCCCGAGCGAGACCTGGAACTCGCCGGTCGGCTGGTGGTAGACCCGGGTGCCGACGATGTCGGCGGGCACGAGGTCGGGCGTGAACTGGATCCGGTGGAACTGCCCGCCGATCGCGCCGGCGAGCGCCTTGACGGCGAGCGTCTTGGCAAGGCCGGGCACGCCCTCGACGAGGATGTGGCCGCGGGCGAGCATCGCCACCAGTAACCGTTCGAGCAGGATGTCCTGGCCGACGATGGTCTTCTTGACCTCGTAGAGGACCTGCTCCACCGGTGTGTCCATCCAGGCGTCCTATCGTCGTTTCGTCATCGCTGTGGTCCGTCTTCGCTGCCCGGGCCGCCGCCCAGCGCGGTGCCGATCGGCACCGCGAAGCCGATGCCGATGAACGTGCCGGCGCTGGTCGGGTTGGCCAGGGCGACGACGATGCCCACCGTCTCGCCGCGGGTGTTGACCAGCGGGCCGCCCGAGCTGCCCGGGTTGACCGCGGCGTCGAACTGGATGAGGCCGGCCAGCCGCGTGCCGTCGTTGCCGGACGCGGCCCGGTCCAGGCCCGAGACCACGCCCGAGGTCGCGCTGCTGGTCATGCCGAGCTGGTTGCCGACGGCGACGACCGTGTCGCCGACCGCGAGACGGCCGGAGTTGCCGATCGTGGCGGGCACCAGCACGGTCGGGAGGCTGGCCACTGAGAGCGCGGCGATGTCATTTTCCGGGTCGCTCGCCTCGACGGTCGCGGCCGAGCGCGTGCCGTCGGCGAACGTGACCCGCACCGCGCTGCCGCCCTTGACCACGTGCAGCGCGGTCAGGATCACGCCGGTGTCGCTGGCCACCACGCCCGTGCCGGTGCCTTCGACCCGGTCACCGGCGGCGAGCCGCTCGACGATGACGATCGACGGGGCGACCGTCTGGTACACCTCGGCGGCGCTCAGCTCCTCCACGGCGGTCGGCTTGGGCGACGGGGTCGGCTCGGCCTCGGGCGAACCGCCACCCGGGCCCCATCGGACCAGCGCGACCGCGAGCAGCAGGAGCGCCACCACCGCGGCCGCCCCGACCAGGGTCCAGCGGCGCATGGTTCACGATAACGGCGGGGAAGCAGTGCAGGCTAGCCTCCTGTGAGCGCTCACAGTATGGTTCTGGCCATGAGTGAGCAGCACCCGTGGTACGAGTCCTTCGCCCCGCCGCCGACCGCCGCGCCCGCCCGGGCCTGGCTCGACAGCGACGCCCCGCGGCTGTCGCTTTCCGGGCTGTGGCGGTTCCGGTACGCCGAGCGTGCCGACGGGCCGCTGGACTTCACCGCGCCGGCCTTCGAGGACGAGGGCTGGGACAGCCTGCCGGTGCCGTCGCACTGGCAGCTGCACGGGTACGGCGCACCGGCGTACACGAACATCACCTACCCCTTCCCGCTCGACCCGCCGCACGTGCCCGACGAGAACCCGACCGGCGACTACCGCCACACGTTCCGCCTCCCGGCCGGCTGGCCGGAAGGGCGCGCGGTGCTCCGCTTCGCCGGTGCCGACTCCGCCGCGCTGGTCTGGCTCAACGGCGTCGAGGTCGGGCGCACCACCGGCAGCCGGCTGGCGACCGAGTTCGACGTGACCGAGGCGCTGCGCCCGGACGGCGACAACGTCCTCGCGGTACGCGTCGTGCAGTGGAGCGCCGGCAGCTACGTCGAAGACCAGGACATGTGGTGGCTGTCCGGCATCTTCCGCGGCGTCGACCTGCTCGCCCGGCCGGACGGCGGCGTCGGCGACGTGGAGGTGCGCGCCGACTACGACCACACGAGCGGCGGCGGCACGCTCACGGTCGCCGCGGACGTCCCGGCCCGGGTGCGCGTGCCGGAGCTCGGCGTCGACGCGGCCACCGGCGAGACGGTGCGGCTGGCCTCGGTCGAGCCGTGGTCCGCCGAGCACCCCCGCCTGTACGACGCGATCGTCAGCACCGCCGCCGAGACCGTCACCCTGCGAATCGGCTTCCGGACCGTGCGGATCGAGGACGGGACGTTGACGGTGAACGGGCGCCGCGTGCTCTTCCGCGGCGTCAACCGGCACGAGTTCCACCCGGACCGGGGGCGCGCGGTCACCGAGGAGGACATGCTCGAAGACGTCCGGCTGATGAAACAGCACAACGTCAACGCGGTACGCACGAGCCACTACCCGCCGCACCCGCGCTTCCTGGAGCTCTGCGACGAGTACGGCCTGTACGTCGTCGACGAGTGCGACCTGGAGACCCACGGCTACGGCGCGGTGGACTGGCGCGGCAACCCGGCCGACGACACGCGCTGGGAGGCGGCGCTGGTCGACCGCATGCGGCGTACCGTCGAGCGGGACAAGAACCACCCGAGCGTCGTGCTGTGGTCCCTGGGCAACGAGAGCGGCAGCGGCCGCAACCTGTCCGCGATGGCCCGCTGGACCCGCCACCGCGACCCGAGCCGCCCCCTGCTGTACGAGCGCGACTGGACCTGCCGTGACGTCGACGTGTACAGCCGGATGTACCTCACGGTCGCCGAGGTGGAGGCGATCGGCCGCGGCGCGGAGGCACCCCTCGACGACCCGGCGCTGGACGCGCGGCGGCGGGCGATGCCGTTCATCCACGTCGAGTACGCGCACGCGATGGGCAACGGACCCGGCGGCCTCGCCGAGTACCAGCGCCTCTACGAGACCTACCCGCGCCTGCAGGGCGGCTTCGTGTGGGAGTGGATCGACCACGGCCTGCGCGCGCGCACGGCGGACGGCCGCGAGTACTTCGCCTACGGCGGCGACTTCGGCGAGGTGCTGCACGACGGCAACTTCGTCGCGGACGGGCTGCTCTTCCCGGACCGTACCCCCTCGCCCGGCCTGCTGGACCTGAAGAAGGTCTTCGAGCCGGTGCGGATCGCCCCGTCGGGCGACGGCGGCCTGACCGTCCACAACAAACACGTCCACAGTGGACTGTCTTATCTGGACTTCCGCTGGGTGCTGGAGGACGACGGCGAGGTCGTGGCGCGCGGCACGCTGGAGGTCGCCGACGTGGCTCCCGGCGCGAGCGTGCGGGTGGACCTGCCGGCCCTGCCGCAGACCGCGGGCGAGGCCTTCCTGACCGTGCAGGCCGTCCTCGCCGCCGACGAGCCGTGGGCCAAGGCCGGCCACGAGGTCGCCGCCGCCCAGGTCCCGGTCGCCGCCGCGCCACCGCCGGAAGGGGTGCCGCTGCTGGCCGGGAGGCGTCGGGCGGCGGGCGCGGTGCGCCGCGACGGGGGTCGCGTCGCGCTCGGGCCGGCCGTGCTGGACGAGCGGACCGGCCGCCTCACCCAGCTCGGCAGCTGGCCGGTCGACGGGCCGCGCCTGCAGGTCTGGCGGGCGCCCACCGACAACGACCGCGCGCCGCACGGCGAGGCCCTCGAACCGCGCTGGCGCGCCGCCGGCCTCGACCGCCTCACCCACCGCCTCGACGACCTGACCGTCACCGCGGACGGCGCGGTGGTACGCACCCGGGTCGCGCCGGCGTCGTCGGACGCGGGGCTGCTCGCCACGTACACCTGGACCGCCCTGGACGGCGACCGCGCCGGCCTCGTCGTGGACATCGGCGTGGACGGGCACCTGCCCGGGCCGCTGCCCATGCTGGGCGTGCTCTTCGCGCTGCCGGGCGAGCTCGACCAGGTGGAGTGGTTCGGGCGCGGGCCGGGCGAGGCGTACCCCGACACCGGCCTCGCCACCCGCTTCGGCCGCTGGTTCCGGACGGTGGCCGACCTGCAGGCGCCCTACGTCTTCCCCAGGAGAACGGGCGCCGCGCGGACGTGCGGTGGGCGACCGTGACCGGCGGCCAGGGCGGCGGCCTGCGGGTCGGCGGGCGGGCGCCGTTCGGCCTGACCGTGCGCCCGTGGACGGCGGAGGCGCTCGACCGGGCCGCGCACCCGACGGACCTGGCCCCGACGGGCACACCTGGCTCACGCTCGACGCCGGGCACAACGGGATCGGCTCCGCCTCGTGCGGCCCCGGCGTTCTGCCGCCCTACCTGCTGCCCGCCGCCCCCGCGCGGCTGGAACTGGAGCTGCGGGTGCTATGACCTCGTCACGCTGGAGGGAGCGCCGCCCCGGTGAGCCGGGCGCAGTGCTCCACCAGCGCGTCCTGTACCTCCGGGTCGTACGCCTGCTCGTTGAGGCGCACCACCCGGCGGTCGTGGAAGAACTGGCCGGTCGCCGGCTCGTCCGATGTGGACAGCCACACGGGCGTGTCGGCGCCGGCGGCCACGTCGAGGGGGCTGGTTTGTTCGCGCTCGCTTCGCTCGCTGGCGGCCCCGGGAGGCCGGCGCGCTCCGCCCTCGTCGCTGCGCTCCTCGGGCCGGAGCTTGCCGGCCCCTGGGCCGGGAAGCCGCTCATCTTGGTGCGGATCCAGCCGGGATGCACGGCGTTGACGCGCAGGGCCGGGTAGCGGCGGGCGACGGCGAACGCGATCGCGGTCATCGCGAGCTTCGAGTCGGCGTACGCGCTGTCGGCGGTCCACGCCGCCGCGTGCTGCAGGTCGTCGAGGTCGATCCGGCCGCGGACGATCGAGTCGGAGCTGACGTAGACGAGCCGGGACGGCAGCGGGAGCAGGGCGGTGAGCAGGTACGCCGAGAGCGCGTTGACCTGGAAGGTGCGCTCCAGCCCGTCTGCGGTCACCGGCCGGGGGCCTTCCGGCGGCAGCCAGCCGGCGTTGTGCACAACCACGTCGAACGGGGCGCCCGCCCGCAGCGCCGCCGCCATGTCGCGGGTGGAGGCGAGTGATGCGAGGTCGCCGACCACCACCTCGCCCGCGCCGGCCTCGCGCAGCCGCGCCGCCTTCGCCTCGTCGCGGGCGTGCCGGACCACGTCGTGGCCCATGCCTTCCAGCACCTCGGCGACCTTCGCGCCGATGCCGTCCGACGACCCGGTCACCAGGCACCTGCTCGCCAGGGTCCCGCTCATCGGTCGACCTCGAATCCTTGGAAGCCGAGCACGCCCTCGATCGTGAGCGGCCGGGGGCGCACCGGCACGTCGAAGCTGAACACCTCGAGCACCGCCGGGCCGGCCCGCAGGTAGGTCATGAGGAAGCCGCGCGCGTCGTCGTGGTGGCGGATCTCCCCGATCACCTCGTAGTCGAACTCGCGCAGCGCCGCCGGCAGGTCCTCGACCGTGATCGCCACGTGGTCGAAGCGCGGCCGCTCGCCCGGCGCCGCCCTCGTCGCGGCCTCGGCGGCGGCCAGATCCGGCGCGAACACGTGCTGGTAGGAAAGGTTGCCCTGGACGAACTCCAGCCGGGCGCCGTCCGGGTCGAGGAAGAACGCGATCCGCACGTCGCCGAGCACGTCGGCCGGGGGCGAGAGCACGGTGACCCCGGCCGCCGCGAGGTCGCGGACGCGGGCGTCGATGTCGCCGACCTTCATGCCGAAGTGCCGGACACCGCCCTGCAGGTCGTCGTCGACCCAGCCGCCGAGGTCGGCGCCCGGCTCGACCTCGGTGACCAGGACGCGCACCTCGCCGGCCGCGAAGCACCGCGCGTGCGGGCCGGCCGCGGGCACCTCGTCGAAGCCGAGCAGGTCGCGATAGAAGGCCGCGGATCGGTCGAGGTCGCGGGAACCGAGCCGCACCTGCCGCAGCCCAGCGGAACGTGTCGTCACGACCGGCACCCTACCGTGACCGCTCACAGGCACACCAGAGTCAACCGCTGAGCGCAGATTGACAGCGGAAACAAATCCGCAACGAAGCCTTGACACAGCCTCGGCGACGCGCCGATTCTGTGAACGCTCACAGAGAGACTGCTACCCCTTCGAGTGAACTCAGGAGGGCACCCCCATGACTCAGCGGATCCAACGGCGCGGCTTCCTCAAGGGCATCGCCACCATCGGCGCGGCCGCCACGATGCCGGCCTTCCTCGCCGCGTGCAGCGGTGACGACGAGGAGCCGGCACAGACCGCGGGCGACCCCGACGCCCCGGCCAACCTGACGTTCTGGACCTGGACCACCAACATCCAGAAGGTCGTCGACATCTGGAACGCGAAGAACCCCACCCAGAAGGTCACGGTGAGCAACCAGGCCCAGGGTGAAGAGCTGATCACCAAGACGCTGACCGCGCACCGCGCGGGCAACGCACCCGACCTGATCCACGCCGAGTACCAGGCGCTTCCGGTGCTCATCACCAACGGCGTCGCCGCCGACCTCACGTCCCTGGCCGACGGCATCAAGGGCGACTTCACCGCGGGGACCTGGGCGCTGACCTCGTTCGGCGGCAAGACGTACGGGATACCGCAGGACGTCGGCCCGATGATGCTGTACTACCGCGAAGACCTCTTCCAGCAGCTCGGCCTCACGGTGCCGAAGACGTGGGACGAGTTCGCCGGCGTGGCGCGGCAGGTGCGGCAGAAGGACAGCAAGCGGTACCTGGCCACCTTCTCCTCCGGCGACCCGGGCTGGTTCGCGGGGCTGGCCGAGCAGGCCGGCGCCAACTGGTGGACCAACGACAACGGTACGTGGACCGTGCGCATCAATGACGAGCCGACGAAGAAGGTCGCCTCCTTCTGGGGCGAGCTTGTCAACGCCGACGTCCTCTCCGGCAAGCCGATGTACACCCCTGAGTGGAACAAGGCGATGACCGACGGCACGCTGCTGGCCTGGCCCAGTGCGATCTGGGGCGCCGGCGTGCTGGAAGGCGTCGCGCCGAGCACCAAGGGCAAGTGGCGCATGGTGCCGATGCCGCAGTGGGACGCCGCCGCGCCGGCCAGCGGCTACTGGGGTGGCTCCGCCACCGCCATCTCCAGCAAGTCGTCGCAGCGGGCGCAGGCGGAGAAGTTCGTCAGGTGGCTCAACACCGACCAGGAGGCGCTCGACGCGCTCATCTCCGAGGGCGGCATCTACCCGGCCGCGTCCAAGGGACAGTCCAGCCCGCAGCTCAACAAGGCGCCGGCGATGATGCCCAACCAGCCCACGTTCTTCACCGATGCCGCCGAGATCGCCAAGACCGCGCGCGGCTTCAACTGGGCGCCGAACGTCAATGTGACGTACAGCCAGTACAACGACATCTTCGCCAAGGCGATCCAGGACAAGTCCGACTTCGCCGCCGCCGTCGACGCCATCCAGGCCGCGTCCGTCGCCGACCTCAAGAAGCAGGGCTTCGAGGTCAAGGAGGCGTGATGAGCGGGAGCCGGGAGGCTACGGACCTCGACCACGATGGTGGACGAGCGCCGAGCGGCGGAGCGAGGTAAGCATGGTATCCGCCGCCACCGCGGTCCGCCGCCGTCGCCGGCCCAGCCGGCGCGGCGGCCCGACCCCGTACGTGCTGTTGGCCCCGGCCATCGTCCTGCTCGTGCTCTTCCTGCTGGTCCCGATCGGGTACACGGTGTACCTCAGCCTGCGCGCGGCCCGGGTCACCGGCGGCGGGCTGGGCATCCGCAAGGAGACGTTCGTCGGCCTCGACAACTACGCGAGCGTGCTCACCGACTCGGCGTACGTCGACGGCCTGCTGCGCATGCTGCTGTACGGCCTGATCGTCGTGCCCACCATGCTCGGCCTCGCCCTGCTCTTCGCGCTGCTGCTGGACACGCCGCGGGTGCGCTTCGGCGCGTTCTCCCGGATCGGCATCTTCCTGCCGTACGCGGTGCCCGGCGTGATCGCCTCCCTGCTGTGGGGCTTCCTCTACCTGCCCAACGTGAGCCCGATCCGGGACGTGTTCGAGGCGGTGGGGCTCCCGGCGCCGGACTTCCTCGCGCCCGGCTCGGTGCTCTTCTCGGTCGCCAACATCGGCGTGTGGGGCGGCGTCGGGTTCAACATGATCGTGCTGTTCACCGCGCTGCGCGGGGTGCCGCAGGAGATGTACGACGCGGCCCGCATCGACGGCGCAAACGAGGTGCAGATCGCGCTGCGCGTGAAGGTGCCGCTGATCATGCCGGCCGTCATCATGACCGCCATCTTCGCGATGATCTCCACGCTCCAGGTCTACACCGAGCCGGCGACGCTCCAGCCGCTCACCGACACCGTCTCGCAGACCTGGGTGCCGCTCATGACGATCTACCGGGACGCGTTCGTCAACGCGGACCTCTACAGCGCCGCGGCCGCGTCGGTGGTGCTCGCGCTCGGCACGCTCGCCGTGTCGGTCGCGGTGCTCACGGTGTTGCAGCGGCGGGCCTTCGGGAGGGACCGATGAGCGAGCGCAGCGAGCGAATCATCAGGCACAGCCCTCGTGGAGCCTCGTGCCCGCCCGCAGCGAAGCGAGGACGGGCATGAGCGTCCTCACCGAGCGACCGGCGCCCGCGCGGACCCGGCCGGTCCCGCGCCCGGAAAAGCCGCGCACGCGGTGGGTACCGACCGCGCTGCTGCTGCTCGGCGCCGTGTACTGCCTCGCGCCCGTGGTCTGGGTCGCGATCGCCGCCACGAAGGGCCCGAGCGAGCTGTTCAGCACGTTCTCGTTCTGGCCGAGCTTCCAGGGCGGGTTCCAGTACAACGTCACGCACCTGCTCGACTTCCGCGACGGCGTGTTCCTCAAGTGGGCCCTCAACAGCCTGCTGTACGCGGGCGTCGGCTCGGTGCTGTCGGTCGCGGTCTCCACGCTCGCCGGGTACGCGCTGGCCAAGTACGACTTCGTCGGCCGCGAGCTGATCTTCATGACGATCCTCGCCGGCGTGCTGGTACCGCAGATCACGCTCGCCGTGCCGCAGTACCTGCTGATGTCCGAGCTCGACCTGGTCAACTCGTACTGGTCGGTGCTGCTGCCGAGCATCATCAGCCCGTACGGCATCTACCTGTCCCGGATCTACGCCGCCTCGGTCGTCTCCGACGACATGCTGGAGGCCGGGCGGATCGACGGCGCGGGCGAGTACCGGCTGGCCTGGAAGGTCGGGCTGCCGCCGATGATCCCGGGCATGGTGACGCTGCTGCTGCTGCAGTTCGTCGCGATCTGGAACAACTTCCTGCTGCCGTACATCATGATCTCCGACGACGGCCGCTTCCCGATGACCGTGGGCCTGTTCACGATGCTCAACCAGGGTGCCAGCCAGCCCGCCCTGTACTCCCTGGTCGTCATGGGTGTCTTCCTGTCCGTGCTGCCGCTCGTCGCGCTGTTCCTGTTCCTGCAGCGGTACTGGCGGCTCGACCTGGTGAGTGGGGGAGTCAAGGGATGACCGGCGTCCGGTTCCCGGCGGGGTTCGTGTGGGGCACGGCGACCGCCGCCTACCAGGTGGAGGGCGCGGTCGGCGAGGACGGGCGCGGACCTTCGATCTGGGACACGTTCTGCCGCGTGCCGGGCGCGATCGCCGGCGGCGACACCGGCGACGTCGCCTGCGACCACTACCACCGGTGGCCCGAGGACGTGGCGCTGATGGCGTCGCTGGGGCTCGGCGCGTACCGCTTCTCCATCGCGTGGCCCCGCGTCCAGCCGGACGGCACCGGCCCGGCCAACCAGAAGGGCCTCGACCACTACCGCCGGCTCGTGGACGGGCTGCGTGAGCGGGGCATCGTCCCGTACGTGACGCTGTACCACTGGGACCTGCCCCAGGCGCTGCAGGACCGGGGCGGCTGGCCGGCGCGGGACACCGCGTACCGGTTCGCCGACTACGCGGGGATCGTGCGGGACGCGCTCGGCGACGTGGTCGACCACTGGGCCACGCTCAACGAGCCGAAGGTGTCCAGCCACGCCGGCTACGGCGACGGCATCCACGCGCCCGGCATCCGGGACCGGGTGCAGCGCGACCGGGCCGCTCACCACCTGCTGCTCGCGCACGGGCTGGGGATGTCGGTGCTCAGCGGCAGCGGCGAGGTCGGCGTCACGCTCGACCTGAGCCCGGTGGTGCCGCTCACCCCGGCCGACGCGGCCGCGGCCGAGGCGCACGACTACGACAACCACGGCATGTTCCTGGAGCCGATCATGCGCGGGCGGACCCGGCTCGGCGACGACGTCGTGCACGACGGCGACCTCGACCTGATCAGCGCGCCGATCGACTACCTCGGCGTCAACTACTACCGGCCGCTCTACGTCCCGCGGGTGCCGCCCGAGCTGCCGGTGACTGCCGTGGGCTGGCCCGTCGTCCCGTCCGGCCTGCGCGACCTGCTGCTCGGCCTCCGCGCCACGTACCCGGACCTGCCGCCGCTCTACATCACAGAGAACGGCGCCGCGTTCGACGACGAGGTCGGCCCGGACGGGTGGGTCGACGACCCGCTGCGCGTGGCGTACCTGCACAGCCACCTGCTCGCCCTGCACGAGGCGATCCAGGACGGCGCCGACGTGCGTGGCTACTTCCTCTGGACGCTGCTGGACAACTTCGAGTGGGCCGAGGGCTTCGCCAAGCGGTTCGGCATCGTCCATGTCGACCATGCCGACCAGACCCGCCGGCCGAAGACGAGTGCCCATTGGTACGGACAGGTGGCCCGCACCGGCGCGGTTCCACAACGGCGGCAGGAGGCCGCGTGGAAAACTGAGGCCGATGAGTAGCGAGACGGCCCAGCCACACCCCAAGTCGCGCGGCGCGGCCCGGCGCGCCATGCGGCGCGGCCCGACGATCGACGACGTGGCGGAGGTCGCCGGGGTCTCCCGGGGCACGGTCTCCCGGGTGCTCAACGGCGCACGGTACGTGAGCCCGGCCGCGCTCAAGGCGGTCGAGCGGGCGGTGCGCACCACGGGGTACACGGTGAACCAGAGCGCCCGCAGCCTGGTCACCAAGCAGTCCAACGCGGTCGCGTTCGTGCTGTCGGAGCCGCAGGAGCGCCTCTTCGAGGACCCCAACTTCAGCGTGCTGCTGCGCTGCTGCACCCAGGCGCTCGCCGAGCACGACATCAGCCTCATCCTGATGCTGGAGTCCAGCGACGCCGAGCGCGACCGCGTCCTGCGGTACGTGCGCGGCGGCCACGTCGACGGGGTGCTGCTGATCTCCGCGCACTCCGGCGACCCGCTGATCGCCGACCTGGCCAGCGGCGTCGTGCCCGCGGTGGCCTGCGGCAAGCCGGGCGGCCCGGAGGCCACCATCCCGTACGTCGCGGCCGAGGACACCGAGGGTGCCCGGCAGATGACCCGCCACCTCGTGGCGCAGGGCCGCAAGCGGATCGGCATGATCGCCTGCCCGCAGGTGGTCGGTGGTCCGGAGCGGCTCCAGGGGTACCGGGACGTGCTCGGCCGCCGGGCGACGAAGCGGCTCGTCGTGCACACCTCCGACTACAGCTTCGCCGCCGGCGCGGCCGCGATGCGCGAGCTGCTGTCGGAGAGCCCGGACATCGACGCCGTGTTCGCCGCGTCCGACCTGCTCGCCGCCGGCGCCCTCGCCGAGCTGCGCCGCGCCGGCCGCCGGGTGCCGGACGACGTCGCGGTGGGCGGCTTCGACGACTCCCGCATCGCCCGCGAGACCGACCCGCCGCTGACCACGATCCGCCAGCCACTGGAACGCGTCGCCGCCGACATGGTCGACGTCCTCCTGCGCCTCATCCGCCGCGAACCCGCCTCGTCCCGCCTCCTCCCCACCGAGCTGGTCCTCCGCGAGTCCGCCTGACGCCGGCACCGTCCAGATAGGACACCCGTCGCGCCCGGTTGCCCGCCGTCGATACGATCGCGCGGGTGAAGGCGGTCCGGGAGTACCTCACTGGTCTGGGCCTCGCCCTCCTCACCATCCTGGCCGTCGTCGTCGTGGCCGGTGTGCCGGCCATCGGCTTCTTCGCGGTCGCGTTCTACTTCGCGGACAACCCGCTCATCGCCTGGGTTGCCGGCAGTGTCGGGCGCGTCCTGCTTGTCGCCACCGTGCTGGTTGTCACCTTCCTGCTCTTCGCCGGCCTGCTGGGGCTGAGGATGACGGCCCGCCTGTTCTTCGTCCACGACAAGCGCGCGATCGCCGCGCGGGAGGAGCTGCGGGCCAGGTTTCAGGCCGAGGTGGACGCCGCCGCCACCGTCCCGGTCGCCCCGGGCCAGGGCGTCCTGCGGCTGATCCCGGTCAGGCCCGAGTGGTGGCACGACCCCGCCTTCGGCGAGGAGACCACGGCGGTCGTCACCGTCGGCGGCGCCGAGCACCCGCTGGCCACCTGGGAGCCGGTCGACGTGGCGGTCAGCAGCGGCGACACCGAGGTCGTGGCCTGGCTCTGCCGGCTCGATGGAGGCGGGGGCCGCCGCGTCAGCCACACGGTCACGGTCCCCGTTGGCGGGATCGCCACGCTCGTCTACCGCCCTTCCTCGCTGCCGGAGCTGGCCGGCAAGCTGGAGCCGCTCGACCACGAGCCGCTGGGCGACATCTCCATGTTCCGGCTGATGCTGGGAGCCGTGGCCCTGATCGCCACCACGTACGCCGTCTGGCAGCTGGCCACCGGCTAGAACCTCGCGGGCTCGGGATGCGCGCGTCCGCGGGCGAGGCGGGAGTACGCGGGTCCGCCCGTAGTTCATGGGTTGACCTGGGCGACCGCGGAGGGTGAGGCCGCGGGAGCGACGGTCCGGACCACCGCGGGCGTCGCGGTAGCTCAGATGATTTCGAATTGGGGTCCTGGACGCCGCCACCGCCGGTCCGCCATCGGGTCAGTCCCGCGTCGATCCGACGTCTACCCTTTGGCGTCATGACGACGATGCCGCCGGTGGTGCGTGACCTGTCCGCGCGGCTCGGCTACGAGCGGGTGCTGGTGTCCGGGCCGGCGTTCGAGGCGGCCGCCCTCGTGTGGAACGACGCGGTGCGCCACCGGCCGGTCGCGGTCGTCCGCCCGCTGGACGCCGCCGGGGTGGCGGCCGCGGTCCTCGCCGCGCGCGAGCAGGGGCTGCCGCTGTCGGTGCGGGGCGGCGGGCACGACTGGCTCGGTCGGGCGGTGCGGGACGGTGGCCTCGTGATCGACCTCGCCGGCATGCGGCGGGTCACCGTGGACGCCGCCGCCGGTGTCGCCACAGTGGAGGGTGGCGCCACCGTGCGGGACGTGATCGCCGCGGCGGCGCCGCACGGGCTTGTCGCGGCGGCCGGCACCGTCGGCGGGGTGGGCATGGCCGGGCTCACCCTCGGCGGTGGGTACGGGCCGCTGCTGGGCCGCTTCGGGCTGGCCGCCGACAACCTGCTCGGTGCCGAGGTGGTGCTCGCCGACGGCAGCGTGGTGACCGCCGGGCCCGACCTGCTCTGGGCGCTGCGCGGGGGTGGCGGAAACTTCGGCGTCGTCACCGCGATGCGGATCGCGCTGCACCCGGTGCGGAGGCTGCTGACCGGCTTCGCCATGTACCCCTTGGCGGACGCCGCCGCCGTGCTGGGCCGCCTGCGCGAGCTGCTGGCCGCCGCGCCCGACGAGCTGACCGTCCCCAGTGGAGTGGGCTCCGGCCCGGACGGTGAGCCGGCCGCCTTCCTGGCACCGGTCTGGTGCGGCGACGAGGCGGAGGGGCGCGACGCGCTCGGCGCGCTGGGGCTGTCCACTGTGGCCAGTGTGACCTACCCGGAGCTGCTCGCGCAGTTCGACCAGTACGCCGCCGGTGGCCGCCACCACGCGATGCGCACGCGCAGCGTGCCCGCGCACACCCCGGAGGTGGTCGAGGCGCTGCTCGCCGCCGGGCGGTCCCGCACCTCGCCGCTGTCCGGCGTCGTCGTGCACCACTTCCACGGCGCCGCCACCCGGGTGGCCGGCGACGCCACGGCGGTCGGCGAGCGGCGCGACCACCTCATGGTGGAGATCGGCGCGGTGTGGCAGCCGCACGAGCCGGCCGGGCCGCACCGGGCGTGGACGGACGACGTGTGGTCGGCGCTGGCGCCGGTGGCGCTGCCCGGCGGCTACCCCAACCTGCTGCGCCCCGACGACCGCGAGCAGGTCGCGCACGCCTACGGCGCCAACGCCGGCCGCCTCCGCGAGGTGAAGGTCCGCTACGACCCGGACGGCGTCTTCACGGCCACGCCACTGCCCTCCTGAACACGGTGCGCGCACGCACCGATACAGGCCGCTAACAGCGTCACCACCTGCGGAGATGGCTTGATCGGGCTTGCTAATCTCGGCGGCCAGGACGACGTGGCTTGGGGAGGACACGCGTGGTAGGTGGCGAAGCGTTCCTCGTAGTGGGGCTGGGCTGTCTGGCGGCGGTCGCGGGCGCGGTGATCGCCGTGGTCGCGCTCAGCCGGGCGCGGCGGCAGCGGGAGGCACCCGTGCCGCCGCCGGCGTCGGTCGACCCGTTCCAGACCGGCGACACCGACGCGCTCCGCGGTGACCCCGCGCGCTGAAGCCCGGCGACATCGTGGAGATCCGCACGAAGTCGTACGCGGTGCGCGGCACGCTCAAGTTCACCGAGGGGGACTGGGGCTGGGCGGAGCATCTGCTCGACGACGCGGCCGGCGGCAAGGTGTGGCTCTCCGTCGAGGAAGACCCCGACCTGGAGCTCGTGCTGTGGCACGAGGTGCCGAGCGCCACCGTCACCCCCGGCGCGCCCACCGTCGACTTCGACGGCCGGCGGTACACGCGGGACGAGGGCGGGCACGCCCGTTACACCGCCACCGGCACGACCGGGCTCAACCCGACGGGCACCGTGCGGTACGAGGACTACGCCGCGCCGGACGGTGCGCTGCTGTCGTTCGAGTCGTACGGGGACAGCGGCAAGTGGGAGGTCGGGCGCGGCGAAAAGCTGCACCGCGCCGAGGTGCTCATCTACCCGCAGGCCGGCTGAGCGCCGTGCTCGTGCGCCTGGAAACGCCGTACGCGGACACGACCGCGGGCGACCTGAGCTTCGCGCTCGGCCTGCCCGAGCTGCCCGCGCTGCACGTGCTCCGCCTTCCCGGCCTGGAGCTGCGCCTGCTCGGCGCGTCGCACCAGGTGGTGTGGACCGCGGCGGGCGGCGAGCGGCTCGTCGAGACGGTGGCCTGCCTGCCCGGCCGCGACCCGCACCTGCCGTCCAGCATGGACGGTGCCGGCTACCGGTTCGAGTCCACTGTGGAGCCGCTGGGGGCGGCGCCGCCGTGGCAGGAGCTGGCCGCCGACCCGCACGCGCTCGTCGGCGTCTTTCCCGGCGACCCGAACGCGGTGACCGCGCTGCGCGCCGAGGAGCGCGGCTGGCGCACCTGGCACGCGTACCCGCAGACCGGCGAGCTCGTGACCACCCGGACATGGTTGGGGGAGTGCTGAATGGCGTACCGCAGATGGTTTGTCATCGGCATCGGCCTTGCGCTTGTCGGCGTGCTGGTGGCCGGCGTCGGCCTGCTGACCGGCAGCTTCTCGCCGCGCGGCTACGTCTCGGACAACTACGCCCGCGCCACCGGCCAGGACATCGGCCGTGACGCGCTCGCGTACACCTCGTCGAAGGCGCCCAGCGCGGTGGCCGACCAGATCACCGGCGTGTGGGAGCCGGCCGACCGGTACGTGGACGGCAGCGGTGTCTACCTGCGCTACGACGACGACGCGGTGGTCATCCTGCCGCTCGCCGCGGTGGGCTCGCTGATCCTCGTGGAGAAGATGACCACCGCGTACCCCCGCTACTACGGCACGGTTGGCAACTACTGGGGTTGGGGTCGCGGCACCAGCGTGCGCGGCGGCGGTCCCGGGGCCGGGAAATAGGAGGCACGCACCATGGACCTGGTCACCGACCTGCTGGTCACCCTCGCGTACGGCGCGGTCGGCGTGGTGCTGATGGCGATCGGCTACGTGCTCGTCGACGTCGCGACGCCGGGCCGGCTGCGCGAGCTGATCTGGGTCGAGCGCAACCGCAACGCCGCGCTGCTGCTCGCCTCCAACCTCGCCGGCGTCGGCATCATCGTGGTCGCCGCGATCGTCTCCAGCGAGGACGACTTCGTCGACGGCATCGTCGGCGCGGGTGCGTACGGGCTGCTCGGCCTGCTCATCATGGCGGCCGCGTTCGTGCTGCTCGACCTCGCGTCGCCGGGCAAGCTCGGCGAGATCCTCGTCGACCCCGAGCCGCACCCGGCGGTCTGGGTCTCCGGTGTCGTGCACCTCGCGACCGGCGGCATCATCGCCGCGGCGATCAGCTGATGACCACGCCGGCGAAGCGCATCGCCAGGCGGCTGAAGATCTTCGGCTTCCTCGGCTTCGCCGCGGCCGGCGTGGCGACCTGGCTCATCGTCGCCCCGCCGAGCTTCGACAGCACCACGACCGTGCCGGCGCCGGACACGCAGATGGCGGCCGCGACCGTCGAGCAGCTGGCGAAGGCGGCCGCGGCGCACGGGGTCTGCTACGGCTGGAAGCTCGACGGCCCGATCAGCGGCGCCACCACCGGCTCCAACCTCGGGCCGGGCGTGGCGGTCGGCAGCGACCCGGTCCGCTGCCCGAAGTGGGTCGAGGTGCGCGCCGACGTCACCTGGACGAGTTCGAGCAGCGAGGCCGCCGACAGCGCGTACATCTCGATCGCCTCGGCCGGCGTGCCCGCGCCACCGGCCGGCCGGCTGGACCGCTTCGGGCTCACCAAGAGCGCGTTCATCGACGAGCCGGACTGGGCCGTCTGCCAGGGCGCGCTCGCCCTGCCGCTGCTGCTCGCCGAGGACGGGTCGGTCCCGCCGGCACCGGTCGGCACGCTCGCACCGGGCGCTGCCGCCGGTCCGCCGCCGAGCGCCGGCAGCGACTTCTGGCGCGACCGCTGGATGTATGTGAGCGGCGCCGCCGTCCTGCTCGCCCTGGCGGTCCTGACCATCGGCATCGGCTGGTTCGAGCGCCGGCACGAGCGCACCCGCACCACGGGCGGCAAGCCGAAGCCGCCCGCCAAGGCAGCCGCGCCGACATGAGGTTCGCCCGCAGCGCGGTGCTCGCGGCGGTCTTCGTCTGCGCGGCCTGCGGCCTTGTGTACGAGCTGGCACTCGTCACGCTCGGCAGCTACCTGATCGGCGACACCGCCGGCCAGGCGTCGATCGTGCTCGGCGTGATGGTGTTCGCGATGGGCATCGGCGCGCTCGCCGCCAAGCCGTTGCAGAGCCGCGCCGCGGTCTCGTTCGCGGTCATCGAGATGGCGCTCGCCCTGCTCGGCGGCCTCTCGGTGCTCGCCCTCTACGCCGCGTTCGCGTGGCTCGACCTCTACGCGCCGGCGCTCGTCGCCACCGCGTTCGTGCTCGGCGCCCTCATCGGCGCGGAGATCCCGCTGCTCATGGTGCTGCTCCAGCGGATCCGTGAGCAGGCGGCCGGCAGCGCGGTGGCCGACCTCTTCGCCGCCGACTACGTGGGCGCGCTGCTCGGCGGGCTCGCGTTCCCCTTCCTGCTGCTGCCCGTCTTCGGCCAGCTCCGCGGCGCGCTCGTGGTCGGCGCGGTCAACGCCGTCGCCGGTACCGCGCTGGTCTTCACGCTCTTCCGGCGTGACCTGACCCGCCGGTCACGCGCCGCGCTCACCGGCGGCGCCGTCGCGGTCGGGCTGCTTCTCGGGTACGCGTACGTGGTGGCGCACGACTTCGAGGTGACCGCCCGCCAGCAGCTGTACCGCGACCCGGTCGTGCACGCCGAGCGCAGCCGCTACCAGGAGATCGTGCTCACGAAGGCGCTCGGCTCCACCGATCTGCGGCTCTACCTCAACGGCGACCTGCAGTTCAGCTCCGTCGACGAGTACCGCTACCACGAGGCGCTCGTGCACCCCGTGCTCGCGGGCCCGCGCACGGACCTGCTCGTGCTCGGCGCCGGTGACGGGCTGGCGGTACGCGAGGCGCTGCGCTACCCGGACGTGCGGTCGGTGACGGTCGTCGAGCTCGACCCGGCGGTGGTCGCGCTGGCCCGCACGTGGCCGGCGCTGCGGGCGCTGAACGGCGGCGCGTTCGACGACCCGAGGGTGCGGCTGGTGCACGAGGACGCGTTCGCCTGGCTGCGCGCCGCGCCGTCCCGCTTCGACGCCGTGATCGTCGACCTGCCCGACCCGGACGAGACGGCGACCGCGAAGCTGTACTCGGTCGAGTTCTACACGCTGCTGCACAACGTGCTCGCCCCCGGCGCGCGGATGGTGGTGCAGTCCGGCTCGCCGTACTTCGCACCCCGCTCGTTCTGGTGCATCGAGGCGTCCCTGCGCGAGGCAGGCTTCGCGACCGAGCCGTACCACGTCGACGTCCCGTCCTTCGGCGACTGGGGCTTCGTCCTCACCGGCGCCGCGCCCGCCATCCCGGCGGACGCCCCGCCGCTGCGCTTCCTCACCGCCGACGTGCTCCGCGCGGCCACCGTCTTCCCACCGGACCGCGGGCGGGTCGCGGTGGAGGCGTCGACCCTGCTCCATCCGCGGGTACTGGAGTACGCGCGCCAGGAGTGGCGGAACTACTGACTGGCGCCCGCCGCCGTGCCACGCTGGTGCGATGTCACTGACGATGGGGAGCGGCCCGTTCGGCCACGTGCCGGCGGGCGTGTTCGCGCCCGGCAACGTGCTCATCGACCCGTACCCGCGCCGCATGCGGGGCGTCCTCGCCGGCGAGACGGTCGTCGACTCCACGCACGGCCAGCTCGTGCACGAGCCCGGGCGGCTGCCGCGCTGCTTCTTCCCGCCCTCCGACGTCCGCACCGACCTGCTCGTGGCAGGCCCCGCGGGCGTACCGTCGGCGGCGCTGGGCGAGAGCCAGGTGTGGGACCTGCGGGTCGGCGACCGGCTCGTCGAGCGGGCCGCGATCGCCTACCCGGCCCCGCCGCCGGGAGCCGAGCGGATCGCCGGTCAAATCGCGCTCTACTGGCGGGCGATGGACCAGTGGTTCGAGGAGGACATGCCGGCCGTGGCGCACGTGCGCGACCCGTACCACCGGGTGGACGCGCTCCCATCCTCCCGCCACGTGCGGGTGAGCCTCGACGGCGTGACGCTTGCCGAGTCGGAGGAGGCCGTCGTCATCTACGAGACGGGGCTGGTGCCGCGCTGGTACTTCCCCCGCTCCGACGTGCGCGTCGCGCTGGAGCCGAGCACCTACAGCTCGCGCTGCGCGTACAAGGGCGAGGCGTCGTACTGGTCGGTCGTGGTGGGGGACACGCCGCACGTCAACCTCGCGTGGACGTACACCGAGCCCCGCCACGACGCCGCGCTCGCCAAGGACCGGGTCGCGTTCTTCAACGAGCGGGTCGACCTGGACGTGGACGGCGTGCGCGAGCAGCGACCCGGCGGGCCGTGGGCGGATCCGGACTGGTGGCGCGACAAGACGTTCGAGTCCGACCTCTGACCCCAACGGCCGCCGTTTGTGTCCCGGGCGGCTGGGAAACCCGACGCGATGAGCAACAACCTCGTCGCTCGTGCCATGTTCGTCGTCGCCACGTCCGCCGCCGTGCTCGCCGGACCCACCGCGCTCGTGTCCGGTTCGGCCGCGTCCGCGGCCCGCGGTGCTGAGGTCTTCGTGGAGGTCACGCCGCGCACCGTGCAGGCCGGCGAGCAGGTCGACATCCAGGCCAGCTGCGACGGCAACGACCAGGCGGCGAACGTGCGTTCCGACGCCTTCGGCCGGGTCGCGGTCCGCCCGGACAACGGCCTGCTCACCGGTACCGCCACCGTGCAGGACCGCAAGCCGCCCAACACCTACGACGTCGTCCTCACCTGCCCCAACCGCGCCACGGCCAGCACCACCCTCACCGTCGTCAACATGAGTAAGGCAACCCGTGGCCCCGCCACCGGCGCCGGCGGCACCTCGGGCGGCACGGTCAGCCCGCTCGTCCTGACCGGCGGCCTCGGCGTCGTCGCCGTTGGCGCCGGCGTGGCACTGGCCGTCCGGAGCCGCCGCGGCGCCGGATCCGGCGGCTGAGCCGCGACGGCATGGCCGCAAGCCAGGACCGGCGCTGGCCGGGCGCCGAGGCGGTGGCGGCCGCGGCGGTGGGCATCGCCCGCGAGGTCGCCCGCGCGAGCGTGGCCTCCTCACCGCCGGGACGTCACCGGCCCAAGGGGCCACGCGGTCCCTCGAAGGACGCGCCACCGGAGCGGCCGCGCGCTCCCGCGAAGGACGTGCCACAGGAGCGGCCGCGCCCTCTCGCGAAGGACGTGCCACCGGAGCGGCCGCGTGCTCGCGCGGCGAAGGGCGAGCCGCCGGCGGGCGGTCCCGCGCCGGGCGGTGCGGCGCGCCGGGCGCTAGAAGCCGCACCGCCGGGCCCGGAACGCGCGGCCGTCGCCGTGCGCCGCCAGGCGTCGCCGGTGTCCCGTGCCGCCATCGCCGCCCGTCAGCAGGCGGCGGGCGTCGAGGAGCCGCAGCGGCCCGGCACCGACCGGTCGCGACCCGCCGCTGCGGACGCACCGCCACGGGCACCCGCGCGAGCGGCGACCGTGCCGGCACCGCCCCGGTACGCCGACCGGCGCGCGCCACGGCGGCCACCGGACCGGACGCGCGACTTCGTCCGCCGGCGCAGTGGCCGGCTCCGGCGTGCGGCGTGGCGGGTGGGCGGGCCGGACTGGGGGATACGGCTGGCGATGTCGCTGATCATCGCGGTGATGCTGCTGACCGTGACCGGCTTCGCGTTCGAGCGGCTCACCGGCGTCGACGTGCTTCCCGACGGGCCGGCCGCCCGCTTCTGGCCCGCGCCGCGCGACTTTCCGGTGCTGGCGCGCAGCCTGCCGGTGAGTATCCGGGCGAGGTCGGTCCGGATCGACGCGCCGGTGCACGGCGTCGGCAACACCACGGGCGGCGCGATCGACGTGCCGCGCGGCGAGCGGTTCGACGAGGCCGGCTGGTACGACAAGGGGCCCACGCCCGGCGAGTACGGGCCCGCGGTCATCGTCGGCCACGTGGACAACGGCGCGGGTCCGTCGGTCTTCCACAAGCTGTCCCGCCTGCGGCCGGGCAACCGCGTGGAGGTCGACCGCGCGGACGGTTCGGTAGCGGTCTTCGAGGTGAACTCGGTCAAGCGCTACGACCGCGACGAGCTGCCGGCGGATGAGGTGTTCGGCGACTTCAGCCGCCCCGGGTTGCGCCTGATCACCTGCGGCGGGCGCTGGGTGGGCGGTGCCACCGGCTACGCCGACAACGTCGTCGTGTACGCCTCGCTGGTGAAGGCACGCCGCTAGGCTCCCCGGGCCGTCGTACAGGTCCCAGGGCTCGGCGCGGGGCGGACTCGCCGTACGCCCGCCCGCGCTCGCGTGGTGGCCCGTCGACTCAGCGCTCGTGCACGACCTTGCCGCCGACCATCGTCAGCACGGGGCGGAGGTGCTTGATGTCCTCGGCCGGCACGGAGAAGTAGTCCCGGTCGAGGACCACGAGATCGGCCAGCTTGCCCTTCTCGATCGAGCCGATCTTGTCCTCCATGCTCAGGTGCCAGGCGTTGTTGATGGTGAACATCCGCAGCGCCTCGCCCCGCGTGACCTGCTCGCCGTCGTTGATGAGGTCGCCGACCGCGTTGCGGCCGGTGACCGCGAAGTACAGGCCGAAGAACGGGTTGAGCGGCGCGATGTGCACGCCGTCCATGTGGATGCCGGCGTGCGGGATGCCACTGTCCAGGATGGACCGGAACGGTGAGCCGCTGGCGCCCGCCGTGCCCGAGGGGTAGCGGAACGTGCCGACCTGCACGCTGCCGCCGAGCGCGCCCAGCCGGGCCAGCAGGTCCGGACTCACGAACGGCACGTGGTGGACGGTCCACCGCAGGTCCTTGATGCCGAACTCCGCGTCCACCGCCTCGTACGCCGCGACGATGTTCTGAAACTGGGCCAGGCTCAGCGCACGGTTCGTGTTGCGCCACCGCGCCTGCGCGATGACCCGCTGCGCCTCCAGCCAGGCCGCGCCGGAGCCGTCGCCGGGCGCGCCCCACTCGCCGATCGCGCCGGTCATCAGCAGGTCGTCGCCGAAGAGCGGGAAGACGTTGCGCAGCCGCTCCTTCAGCTCGGGCAGGTTGATGTCGTTCTGGTTGTGCAGGAAGTTGGTCTGCAGCCGCACGATCGCGTCGCCGTCGGCGTGCACCGCGAGCCACGGGTCGTACATGCGGTAGTGGTCCAGGTTGGACAGGCTCTGCGTCGGCGCGAGCGGGCCGGGCGCCGGGAAAAGCACCTGGTCCAGGGAGGCGGTGAGGCCGACGCTCGCCGAGTACGCCATCGCGTCCCGCGTGCTGCGCTTCTTGTCCTCGAAGCTCTGCCGCACCCGCAGGTGGTACAGCGCGGCGTTGGACTGCGCGCCGGCCGCGATCGTGCCGTCCGCGGCCACCACCACCGGGATCGACGCGGTCTCCAGGAACGCCTTGCCGAGCGTGTTCGTCCGCGCCGGGCCGCTGAAGTTCTGGAAGAGCAGCACCGGCCGGTCGGGTACCGCCTCGTCGAGCTCGGCCAGCGTAGGCACGCGCCGCTCGGCGAACATGTTCGGGTGCCAGCCGCCCATGGCCGTGACGAACTCGCCCGGCGGTACGCCCCGCCGCCGTTTGGCGAGCATCTCCTGTATCTCGCGGACGTTCCGGGCGTTTTCGATGACCACGTGGTAGCCGGGCCGGTTGGCCAGGCTGACGATGTGGACGTGGCCCTCGATGATGCCGGGCACGACCGTGCGGCCGCGCAGGTCGATCACCCTGAGGCCGGGACCGCCGCGCGGGACGTCGCGGCCGACCGCGGTGAATACGCCGTCTTCCACGAGGACCGCGTTCACCACCGAGCTTCGCTTGTCCATGGTGTGGATGCGGCCGTTGACGAGCGCGGTGCGGTCGGCCTGGCCGTGCGCCGACGCGGCGGTCGGTGCCGCGACGACGCCGGCGACACCGGCGGCGGCGCCCGTCAGCAGGAGGTTTCTTCGGCCGATTCCAGGCATGGTGGTATCGCCATCTCTGTGCATTGTGGATACTCCTCGGTCAGAGAGTCAGATGCCCAGCACGCTGCGCTGGACGGTGTCGCTGGCGCGGAGCTCGGCGGAGGTGCCGCTGCCGGCCACCCGCCCCTCGGCCAGCAGGTAGCCACGGCCGGCGGCCTCCAGCGCGCGGTCGACGTCCTGCTCGACCAGCAGCACGCTGACGCCCTGCGCGTTCACCGCCTCGATGGCCTCGAACACCTCGTCGGTCATCACCGGGGCCAGCCCCAGCGACGGCTCGTCGAGCAGCAGCAGCTTCGGCTGTGCCATGAGCGCCCGGCCGATCGCCAGCATCTGCTGCTCACCGCCGCTCAGGCTGCCGGCGAGCTGCCCGGTGCGCTGCCGCAGCCGGGGGAAGATGTCGTACACCCGCTCGAGGCTGCCGCGGTAGCCGGCGCGGGCCGCGCGGCGGTACGCGCCGAGGCAGAGGTTGTCGTACACGGACATGGACGGGAAGACCCGGCGGCCCTCGGGCACGACGGCGACGCCGTGGCCGCAGACCTTGTGTGCGGGCAGGTGGGCGATGTCGGTACCGCCCACGGCCACCCTGCCGCGCCGCTTGGCGTGCAGCCCGGCGACGGCGTTGACAAGAGTGGACTTGCCGGCACCGTTGGTGCCGAGGACGGCCACGGTCTCTCCATCGTGGACGTCCATCGTGACGCCCCACAGCGCTTGCGCGTCGCCGTAGAAGGCATCCAGGTCCCGGATCTCAAGCATGAGCGCGCTTCCCCAGGTAGGCCCGGACGACCGCCGGGTCGGTGAGCACCTCGCGCGGGTCGCCGTCGGCGAGGCGGGTACCGCGGTCGAGCACGACGATGCGGGTGGCGAGCTGGTTCACCACGCGCAGCAGGTGCTCGACGATCACGATGGAGACGCCGGAGCGGTGCACGCGCCGGATCACCTCCACCGCGTTGTCGATCTCGGCGGGGTTGAGGCCGGCCAGCGCCTCGTCCAGCAGCAGCACCTTCGGGTCGGCGGCGAGGGCACGGGCGATCTCCAGCAGCTGGCGCTGGTGGAGGTTGAGCTTGTCGGGGTATGCGCCGGCGAGGTGCCCGAGGCCGACGACGTCGAGCGGCTCGGCGGCGTCCCGCCGGGCGGTGGCCAGCGACCGCGGCGAGCGGCCGAACATGATGGCCATCGCGACGTTGTCGCGCACGGTCATCGAGGTGAACGGCCGGGGGATCTGGTAGGTGCGGGCGACCCCCGCGTGGGCGACCCGGTGCGGCGGGAGCTTGGCGAGGTCGTTGCCGGCGATCTGGACACTGCCCCGGGTGGGGCGCAGGTTGCCGGAGAGGATGCTGACGAGGGTGGTCTTGCCGGAGCCGTTCGGGCCGACGAGCCCGACGATCTCGCCCTCGCGCACGGTGAACGAGACGTCCTCGAGCGCGCGGACGCCGCCGAAGTAGCGGGCCACGTTCCGGCACTCGATCAGGACCTCTCCGAGCGCGACCGGTGCCGCCGGAGTGATTTCGACGGGCCCGCGGGACGCGGGCTCCGGCAGCGGCGGCGGGACCGCGCGCCGCCAGGGGACCAGGGCCACCACCGTCGCCGCCAGCAGCCCGGCCAGCATCGCGTCGAGCGGCTCGCCGGGCAGCCACACGACCGCGACCACCACGGCCGCGGTGACGAGCGCGACCAGCGGGCGCGTGCGGAGCCGCGCGTACAAACCCTCGGGAGCCAGCACGACCAGCAGGACGAGCATCGCGCCCAGCACGATGAGCTGCCACTCGCCGAGCCCGGACGCGGTGAGCCGGTCCTGCAGGAGCACGACGAGCACCACGCCCACGACCGGGCCGAGCCAGTGCGTCCGTCCACCGAGGACGCTCATCACGATGACGAACAGCGGCACGGTCAGGTGGAAGATGCTGTCCACCGCCACGAAGCCGATCTGCAGCGCGAAGAGGCTGCCGCCCACGCCGCCGATGACCGCGCTGGCCACCAGCGCCAGCAGCTTGTACCGGAAGGTCGGCACACCCAGCCCTTCGGCCACGTCCTCGGCGTCCCGCACCGCCGACAGCGCCCAGCCGAAGCGGGACTTCTGCATCAGGTACGCGACAAGCACCGCGAGCGCGGCGACGAGCAGGTTGAGCAGGTAGAGGAAGTCCTGAAAGAGCCCGAGCCCCTCGGGGAAGGGCGGGACGGCGACGATGATGCCCTGCCCGCCGTCGATCGACGAGTTGATCCGGGCGAGGGCCGCGAGGATGAACGGCACGGCGAGCGTGAGCAGCGCGAAGATCTCCCCGCGCAGCGAGCGCAGGCGGAAGGCGATGGCCCCGATCGCCAGCGCGAGCACCGCGCTGAGCCCGGCCGCCACGAGGATCGTCAGGTAGAAGCTGACCCCGTGGCGTCCGAAGAGGACAGCCGTGCTGTAGGCGCCGATTCCCACGTACGCCGCCTGGCCGAAGCTGAAGTACCCGCTGTAGCCGGACAGGATGTTCCAGCTCGTCGCCTGCGTGACCCAGAAGAGCATGAGCGTGAGCAGCGCGAGGTAGAACAGCGGGAAGCCGAGCGTCACCCGGTACAGCGAGAGGCAGGCGAGCACGGCTACCACGAGCGGGAAGCCGATCGCGAAGCGCCGGGTCATCGGTGTGCTCCCGCCGTGGTGAACAGGCCCTGCGGTCGCAGGATCAGGGCGAGGACGATCGCGGAGAAGAGCACGAACGGCGCCGTGGCGGGGGAGAGCACCACCGACACGACGCTGGACAGCAGCCCGACGAGTACCCCGGCGGCGAGCGTGCCGACCAGGTGGCCGATGCCGCCGAGGATGACCACCGCGAACACCGTGCCGAACCACTCGAACGCGGTCGCCGGGGTGAGCGAGTTGGCGAGTGAGAAGAGCATGCCGGCGACCGCGGCGGTGGCGCCGGTGACCGCCGCGAGCAGTACCCCGATCCTGCGGTGGTCGATCCCGAACGCGGCCGCGATCGGCCGGTCCTCGGCGTAGGCCCGCAGCGCCCGGCCGATGAACGTGCGCCGCAGCACAAGGTGCGCGCCGAGGATGACCAGCAGCGCGATGCCGAACGCGAGGAGCGTCGGAACCGGGAAGACGAAGCGGCCGAGCCGCACCGACTCGGTGGCGTACGGGTTGACCTCCGCCGCCATCCGCTGGAAGTCGGCGCTCCAGATGTTGGAGACCGACTGGACCACGACGATCAGCACGCCGAACGTGATCAGCAGCGAGTTGAGCTCGGAGACGCGCAGGGCGTCGAACGCCCACTGCAGCGCGCCGCCGAGCACGAACATCGCCGGCACGCTGACCACCAGCGTGACGAGCGGGTTGACCCGCCACGCGGTGGCCAGCTCGAAGGTCAGGTACGCGCCGAGCAGGATCATGCCGAAGTGGGCCAGGTTGATGATCCGCAGCACGCCCCAGGTCACCGAGACGCCGGCGGCCATCAGGGCGTACAGCCCACCCAGCAGGATCCCGCTCAGCGCGGCTTGGACAGTGGTCATGGTGTGGGGCCGCGAAGCTCGCCGGCCGCCCGGTCCTTCGGCCAGACCGTCACCCAGTCGCCGTTCTGGATCTGCTTGATGGTCTGCGTCGTGGGCCAGAAGTTGTTCTGCGCCGGGTCGAAGGTCAGGTGGCCGCTGAACGTGGTGTCCGCGCCACCCGAGTGCAGCGCGTCGCACATCTTGGCCTGGTCGGTGCCGCCGGCCGCCTTGACGCCGGCGACCAGGATCTCCCAGGCGTTCCAGGAGGCGGCCGCCTGTGTCTCGAAGACCGTGTACGGCAGCTTGGCGGCGGTGGCGCGCGTCTTGAAGTCGTTGACGATCGTGGTCGCGTCGCCGCCGAGCTTGTCCAGTGTGGACTTGTTCGGCTCGAAGATGCTGACCGACAGCAGCCCGTCCGAGGTCGCGCCGAGGCCTAGCGGCGGGCCGGGCGCGGGGAAGAGGCTGAACATCATCGGCGGCTTGTAGCCGAGCTGGGCCATCGCCTGCAGCAGGTTGACCGGGTCGACGCCGAGGCCGTTGTTGATGACGAGGTCGGGCTTGGCGTCCCGCACCCGGGCCGCGATCGGCGCCCAGTCGGTGGTGGTCGGCGGGTACCGCACCTCCAGCACCAGGTCCAGGCCCTTCTGCTTGGTGACGGAGACGGCGCCGGTCTTGTTGTCGCCGGAGCCGTACGACACGAAGTCCGTCGACCCGTTCTGGTTGGTCAGGACCGCGATCCGCTTCGGCGGCGTGGCCAGGCTGGCGGTCGCCTCGAAGAGCTGGTTCGGCACGAACTCGTTCGGTGTCGGGCCGATCGACCAGGCCGGGAACTGGCACTCGTACGTCAGCAGCGGTGCGATGACGGCGGTGTGCTGCGGCATCGTGTACCGGTGGCGGGCGGCCACGGCCATCGCGCTCAGGATGTTCGGCGTGGCGTACGGGCCGATGATCAGGTCCACCTTGTCCTGGCTGATCAGCTGCTCGTACAGCGTGCTCACCTTGGCCTGGTCGGACTCGTCGTCCCGCACGGTCCACCGCACCGGCCGGCCGAGCAGGCCGCCCGAGGCGTTCAGCCGCTCCACGAACAGCTCGCCGGCGATCTTGTGGATGGCGCCGGTGGCGGCGAACGCGCCGCTGAGCGAGAGCGTCGAGCCGACGACGATCGGGTCGCCGCTGGCCGCCGACGGCCCGGCCGCGCCCGCGTCCTCGGACGGCGACTTGGACTCGCAGGCCGCGGTGGCCAGGAGGAGCAGAGCGGCCGCGGCGACTATCCCTTTCCTGAACATGCTCAATGCACCTTCCCGGTGTCGTGCACGACGGATCCGCCGACGACGGTCAGCACGGACCGCACGTGGCGGATCTCGTCCTCGGGTACGCGGAAGTAGTCGCGGTCCAGGACCACGACGTCGCCGAGCCGGTCGTCCTCCAGCACCCCGAGCTGGTCCTCGTCGGCCTTGCCGAGAAACCAGGTGTTGTCGCGGGTGTAGAGGTCGAGGACCTCGCGGCGGGTGATCTGCTGGCCGTCGTTGACGACCGCGCCGAGCGCGTTGCGGCCGGTGACGGCGTAGTACGCGTGGATGAACGGGTTCATCGGGGCGATCTGCATGCCGTCGGAGCTCATGCCCGCGTGGATGCCGTTGTCCACGATCATGCGGAACGGCGGCCCCGCGGCCGTGCCGGTGCCGGCCAGGTAGCGCCAGCCGGTCAGCGAGAGGCCGCCGCCGAGCGCCTTGAGCCGGTCGACGTAGTCCTCGGTGATGAACGGGACGTGCGCCACCACCCACCGCAGGTCCTTGATGGACACCTCGGCGTCGACCGCCTCGAAGCCCTCGATCTCGGTGCGGAAGTCGGTGGGGGACAGCGAGTGCACCTCCGCCCGCCAGCCGGCGCGCGCCACCCGCTTGGCCGCCTCCAGCCAGTTGGGGCCGAGGCCGCTGGCGATGAACTCGCCGATCCCGCCCGTGCGCACCATGTCGTCGCCGAAGAACGGGAACGCGTTGCGCAGCCGCTGCTCCAGCGTGGGCAGGGCCGCGTCGGTGTCCATGTGCAGGAAGTTGATGCGCAGCCGCACCGGCGCCTCGCCCCGGTCGTACAGCTCCAGGAACGGCAGGTGCATCGTGTAGTTGTCCTCGTGCGCGGCACCGTCGGCCGGCGTGCCCGTGGCCTGGAACGCGCCCTGGTCGAGGTGCGTGGTGACGCCGACGCTGAGCGCGTACGCCATCGCGTCCCGCGCACCGCGCCGCCGCAGCTCGGGGGTGAGCCCTTGGCGCAGCGCGAGCGTGGCCCGGCCGGTCTGCGTGCCCGAGGCGATCGAGCCGTCCGCGCCGACGGTGACGCCGGCCGCCTCGAAGAACGCCTTGCCGAGGCTGTTTGTCGCCGACGGGCCGCTGAAGCCGACCGAGACGTACGCCGGGTGGTGCGGCAGCGCGGCGTCGAGCTCGGCGAGGGTGGGCAGGCGCACCTCGCGGAACTGGTTGAAGTGGAAGCCGCCGATCGTGGTGACGAACTCGCCGGCCGGCACGCCCCTGGCCCGCGCCCGGTACGTCTGCTGCACGTCGGCGACCGAGTACGCGTTCTCCAGTGGAGTGTGGCGGCCGGGGCGGTTGCCCATCAGCACGATGTGGTTGTGGTTGTCGATGATGCCCGGGATCGCGACCCGCCCGCGCAGGTCGACCACCCTCGGTCGTTCGGGCACGGCGCGGAGGGCGGCGCCGAGGCTGTTGCCGGTGTACGCGACCCGCCCGTCCCGGATGGCCAGGGCGCGTACCACGTCGTGGCGGCGGTTCATCGTGTGGATCGCGCCGTTGTGCAGGACGAGGTCCCGCTCCGACGGCCTGCCGTGCGCGCCGGCCGGCGGTGCGCCCGCGACCGCGCCGATCGCGCCGGCGGCACCGACCGCCGCGCCGGTGCGAAATATCGTTCTTCGGGGGACGCCTTCCTGGTCAGCCTGGGTCACTGGACACCGTCCTCTCACGGGTCACGACGCGGCTTTGGGGTGGGTGTCGGCGTGTGTTTCGCGTGGGGGTCAGCGGTATTTCAGAGCTGTCTTAGGGCCGGAGTGTAAGCTGTTAGTTCACACGTGTGCAATACCACTTACACACTCGGGACCTCGTGAACGCAGCTGTGTACACCGTGGCGCACGCGGCGGCCACGTGATCGACTGAGTGGTGACTCAGGCCCAGCGCTCGAGCACGAACCACACGCCGACGGCGGGCTCGGTGCTCTCGTTGCGGTAGGCGTGCGGGTTGGACGAGTCGAAGGAGACCGCGTCGCCCGCCGTCAGCTTGTGCGTCTCGAAGCCCAGCGACAGCGTCAGCTCACCGCTGATCACGAAGCCGAACTCGATGCCCGTGTGGCGCATCAGCAGGCCGGAGCTCGACGAGGTGCCACCCGGCTGGTACGTGATGAGCAGGAACTCCACGTGCTTGTGCGGCATCCGGCCGAGCAGCTCCCAGGTCACGCCCGAGTCCAGCGTCAGCACCTCGCGCTCGCCCGGCGTGATGACCGGGCCGACCCGCTCGCCCGTGCCCGCGGCGGTGAGCGCGGCGGTCAGCAGCGCGGCCGCCGCCGGACCCTCGCGGAGCGCGCCGTCACCGGCCGGCGAGAACGCGGGCAGCCGCACGACCCGCACGTCGGCCGGCTCGCCGGCGCCGGCGGGCTCACCCTCGCCCTCGGTCGCGGCCTCCTCGGTCGTCGAGGGGCCGAACAGCTCCTCTATGGAGATGCCGAGGGCGGTGGAGATCGCGTACAGCGTGCTGACGGACGGGCTGCTCTTTTCCGTCTCGATCTGGGAGATCAGGCTCGCCGAGACGCCGATGTCGCGGGCCAGGCCGCGGATGCTGACACCCCGGCGGACGCGCTCGGCCCGCAGCCGCGCGCCGATCGGGGGCACCGCTGGCGACGCCACGACCACCTCCCGCACGCTGACCGCCGGGCACGCCCCGGACCGGATGTCGAGTGTAGGTTACCGCCACATCCGCTCAGATTCGTCAAGTAGTCCTTAACACCGGTGCGATTCGCGCCACTCGTCGATCACGCCGACCCGCGCAGGCCGGCCTCGGCGAGGGCCCGGTGGGTGATCCGGCCGCTGGCCTCGTCGGGGTCGCACACGTGGGCGGCGGCCTCCGAGGCCGGGACGATCCGGCGGTGGGCGACCTCGAACTCCGGCCGCCACGGGCGGACCTCGACCTCGGCGCGCCAGATCGAGCGGACCAGCACCAGCCCGAGCTCGTGGCCGGCCACGCACTGGCTGCGGACGAAGCCGAGCAGCCGCGCCGACACCACCTTGACGCAGGCCTCCTCCCAGACCTCGCGCCGCAGGGTCTCCTCGAACGTCTCGCCCTCCTCGGGGCGGCCGCCGGGAAAGCCCCAGTGCACGCCGTCGTGGCTGATGAGCACCAGGTGCGCCCCGGCCACGCAGACACCCGACGCCCCGTGCGGGTGGCCGGTCGGCTCGTCACCCGGCGGATGCCACGAAACGAGCCAGTCCTGACCGCCCGCATGGGACGCCATCTTCTCCCCGTCGATCGCCAGCACGCCCCGCACCATAGGACCTGACCCGGGTCGTCCTCGACCCCGCGGACCGGGGCGTGCCCGCCCGCGGGGCGTCACGGCGGCGCCGGCCGCCCGTTGGACGTCGGTGAAGCCTTTCCAGGTCGCCGCGGCCGCGGCATGTGTCGCCACGCTGCTCATCGCCGGCGCTCCGGCCCGCGCCACGCCGCCCACCGGCGTGACCGCCACGCTGACCTACGACGAGACGGTCGGCGGCACGCGTGTCGCGGTGCGCCGGATCACGATCGCGCCCGGCGGCGACACCGGCTACCACTACCACGACGGCCCGCTCCACGCCGTGGTGACGGCCGGCACGCTCACCCACTACGGCGCGGACTGCCAGGTGGACCACGTCTACCAGGCCGGCGACCTCGTCCACGAGCCGGCCGGCCCCCACAACGTCCACATCGGACGCAACGAGGGCCGGACCCCGCTGGTGCTGGAGGTGACCTACCTCCTGCCGGCCGGCGCCCCGTTCGCCCAGGACGCGCCGCCGCCACCCTGCGCCTAGGCGTCGGCCAGGGCTATGCCGCCGATCAATACGCCGCCGATCAAGTCGGCCGGGTCCTGCGGGTCGTCACCCACCCGTCGGGAACGGTCGCCGATCGGGCAGCGCGGACTGGCGGATCAGGTCATCAAACGTCTGACCGTGACAGCCCCGGATACCCCACTATGGCTCGCGGCGCGGTGACGGTAGCGTTTGCGGGCGGCGGGCCGCCACCCCCTCAGCCGGCGGCCCGGCTCGCTGCCCGTCGGTTTGGAGGATGCGCATGTCCCAGCGTGGTGAGGCGGTTGCGGCGCCCGAGGGCGCGGCGTCCCAGCGGTTCCAGATCACCCTGCGTGGTTACGACAAAGGCCAGGTCGACAGGTTCGTCGCCCAGGCGGAGAGCGGGATGGCCGCGGCCACGAGGGAGCGTGACCAGGCGCTCGCCCAGATCCGCGACCTGGCCGGGCAGCTGCACCAGACGCGGGCCGAGTTCGCCGACCTGCACGCCGAGCTGACCGAGCTGCGGGACCGGCCGCGGCAGCTGGAGAAGGCGTCGTTCCGCGATCTCGGCACGATGGTCGACCAGATCCTGGAGCTTTCCGAAAAGCAGGGCGAGCTGCTGGTCAACGCGGCCGCCGAGCGGGCCGCCGCGCTCGAGGCGCAGGCGGAGAAGGCGCTCGCCGACGCGCGCGACCTCGCCGAGCGGGTACGGGCGGCGGGTGAAGCCGCCCACGACCGCAGCGTGCAGGCGGCCAACCAGGTCGACGAGGAGGCCGCCCAGCGGGCCGAGCAGGCGCGCGCGGACGCCGAGGCGCTGATCGAGGCGGCGCGGGCGCAGGCGCAGCAGGAGACCGAGACCGCGCGGGCCAGCACCCACCAGGAGCTGCAGCAGTGGCAGGCCTCGGTGGAGCGGGAGATCTCCGACCGGCGGGCGGCCGCCGAGCGCGAGCTCAACGAGCAGCTGACCGCCGCGCAGGCCAAGATGACCGACGAGCGGTCGCACGCCGAGCAGAGCGCGGCCACGCTGCTGGCCGAGGCGCAGCAGCACGCGGCCGAGATCCGGCGGCGCGCGGACGAGCAGCAGGCCTCCCACCAGCAGCAGCTCCAGCTCGTGCAGCAGGAGATCCAGATGCGCCGGCAGGCGCTGGCCCAGCTGCAGAGCGAGCTGGACACCGGGCAGCAGCAGCTGACCCAGGTGCGCCACGACGGCGACGTCGCCGAGCGCGAGGTGGCGGAGCTGTTGCAGCAGCTCGGCGCGGTACGGCAGGACCTGGCCGGCGAGATCGACCGGCTGGAGCAGACCCGCACCGCCGCCGACTCGGCCGAGCGGCACGCCAAGGAGGTGCGCGCCCGCGTGCAGCGGGAGGCGAAGCGGGTCGCCGACCTCGCCGCCGCCGCGGTGATGGCGGCCGCGGCGTCCAATGTGCAGACGGGCGAGTACCCGCAGGTCGGGCCGCCGCGCCAGAAGCCCGCCCCGGCGGCGGAGGAGGCGCCCGCACCGGAGGCGGCGCAGGTGCCCGAGCCGGCGTACGTGCCCGAGCCCGCGCAGGTGCCGGCCCCCGCCCGAAGCCTCTTCGATCCCAGCCCGCGCAACGGCCAGCCGGAGCAGCACGAAAACGGCCACGGACACCCGGAGCGCAACGGCGGCGCCGTGCCCGCCCAGCCCGGCCCCCGAGCCGCCGAATAGAGCATCCTCCGGCGTCAGGGTGGGGTGCGATCCTGGTAGCCGTTTCAAAAGGTCCAATTTGAACAGATCCGGGCTACCGCGACGTCCGTCGTGGTCCGGACCGTTGCTCCCGCGGCCTCACCCTCCGCGGTGGGCGAGCTCACCCCCAACCCCCGGTTGCCGTTGAGATCGTGGTCGTTCACTGCCCCTATAGGGGCAGTGAACGACCACGATCTGCTCTATGGGCCTTTGTTTACACCGATCAAGGACCCAGTGTGGTCCAGACCGTTGTTCACCCCTGCGGTCGCCCAGATCGGCATCGGCAACGGCGACCACCCCGCTCGGTTGTGGACGGGTTGCCTCCGCCGATCAAGGGCGACGCGGGCACGAGCGCGGTACCGCCGGGCTTGTGTCGCGGACCCGGCAGCGGAGGTCGGGGATCCCGGCGAGCCCTGCGAGCCGCCGACCTGCGCGGTGCCCGCGGGAAAGCACCCAAAGAAAACGCTCCGCTGCGCTCCACGTTTCCCCCGGGGCCCGCGCATGCGGTCCGCAGGTGACGCGGACCGGGGCACGCCTGCTTGGAAAAGGAACCGGCGCGGAGGGTGACCCCTCCGCGCCGGGACGTGCGGTGGCTCAGGTGGCGGTGCAGGTGGGCGTCATGCCGGTGCCGCTCCCGTTGCCCTGGAAGCCGAACTCGGTCGACTGCCCGGCGGCGATCCGGCCGTTGTAGCTCACGTTGGTGAACGTGACCGCGCCGCTGTTGCCGCTGCGTGTCGTGTTCCACGCGTTGGTGATCGTGGCGCCGGACGGCAGGGTCATCGCGACCCGCCAGCCGTTGGTCCCGCTGGAGCCGGCGGTCACCCGCACCGTGGCGACGAAGCCGCCGGTCCACGAGTTGAGCGACACGGTCGCGGTGCAGCCACCCGTACCCGGCGGCGGCGTCGTCACCGGCGGGGAGTGCTGACCGGCGGCGGGCTGGTCGGCCCGCCGGTGGTCGGGCCGGTGGTCGGGACGACGCCGTTGTTCAGCGCCTGGAGCACCGCGTCGTACGCCGGCTTCTTGGCGCCGCTGCTGTTGAACAGCAACGGGGTCTGCGAGGCGCGCCACGAGTCCGAGTCGCGGATGCCCCACACGGTGATGCCGTTGCAGCGGGCGACGGCGAGGCAGTCGTTGACCACGTTGCGGTACCAGGTGGCGTTCGCACCCTCGATGTCCAGCTCGGTGATCTGCACGTCCACGCCGAGCGCCGCGAAGCTGGACAGCGTGGTGCGGTAGTTGCTCGGGTACGGCGACTGGTTGTTCATGTGCGATTGGAGGCCGACACAGTCGATCGGCACACCGCGCTGCTTGAAGTCCTGGACCATGCGGTACACGGCCTGGGTCTTCGCGTGCGTCCAGTCGTCGGTGTTGTAGTCGTTGTAGCAGAGCTTGGCGTTCGGGTCCGCGGCCCGCGCGGCGCGGAAGGCGGCCTCGATCCAGTCGTTGCCGGTGCGCTGCAGGTTGGAGTCGCGGCGGGCGCCGGTGGAGCCGTCGGCGAACGCCTCGTTCACCACGTCCCACGCCACGACCTGGCCGCGGAAGTGCGTGGCGACCTGGGTGACGTGGTTGAGCATGGCGTTGCGCAGCGCGGTGCCGGACATGTTCTGCATCCAGCCGGGCTGCTGCGAGTGCCACGCGAGGGTGTGGCCGCGCACCTGCATGCCCTGCGAGCGGGCGTGCTGCACGATCCGGTCCGCGTTCGCGTAGTTGAACTGGTTCTGGTTCGGCTCGGTCGCGTCGATCTTCATTTCGTTTTCGGGCGTGACCGAGTTGAACTCGCGGTTGAGGATCGTCGTGTACGCCGAGTCGCTCAGCTTGTTCGCCGCGACGGCGGTGCCGAAGTAGCGGCCGCGCTCGGCCGCGGAGGCGCCCAGGGTGGTGGCCGCCGTGGCGGTGCCCGCCATGACCGTCGTCATCGCGGCCGCGGCGGCCACGCCGGCGAAGAGCGCGGACCAGGTGCCCACGACCCTTGCCTTGCGGCGCCGGAGTTGCTTTGTCATCGTTGCCTCTTTCGCACGTGGGGGTGGAGGGGACCGTCCCGGGGCGCGTTTGCCCGCGCCAGGGGACGGCGACATCGGCCGGGGTGCCACTCCGCCAGGCCCGTGGTGCTCAATCCGCACGACTGTCCGGGCCACCGGCCCGGATCCAGCTCAGGTTACGAAAGATTTCCGGTAAATCCAAGTCCCCCGATGGATCAGTGCGTGATCTCCCGCTCCCACGCCTCCGGGCGCTGCGTGTGCAGCCGCCAGTAGTGCGCGGCGATCTCGTCGGGGTCGAACGCGGTACCGGGCGCGACCGCGCCTGTCACGGTCACCGTCGCCACGTGGACGCCGGCCGCGGCGTACTGCCGGTCGAGCAGGTCCACCAGGCTACGCACCCCGGCCTTGCCGAGCGACAGCGAGACGTAGCCGGGCTTCGGCTCGGGCATCCCGCCCGTCACGATGAACGTGCCGGCGCCCCGCGCGGCCATCCCCGGCAGCACGCGGGCCGCGGCGGTGATCGCGCCGACCACGTTGACCGCCCACGCGTCGAGGTGGGCCCGCGCCGGCAGGTCGCCGACCGCGTCCGGCCGGATCAGCGCCGCGTTGTAGACCACCAGGTCCGCGGGCCGAGCGCGGCCTCCGCGGCATCCAGCGCCGCGCGCGACGCCACCTCGTCGGTGGCGTCGGCGACCAGCGGCAGTGCCTTCCCACCCGCCGCGGCGACCGCGCGGGCCGCCGCCTCGACCGATTCCTTGGTACGAGCCATCACCGCGACCGCCAAGCCCTCCCGTGCCAGCCGCACCGCCACCGCACGCCCGATCCCCGGGCCCGCCCCGATCACCACCGCTCCAGCCATGGGACCGACGCTAAACTTTGACACCGGTGTGAAGGTCAACGGTGGATGCGGAGAGTCACATGCGGATCGGCGCGCTGTCCCGCCGCACCGGCGTGAGCGAGTGGCTGCTGCGGTACTACGAGGAGCAGGGACTGCTGCACCCGCAGCGGCGGCCCAACGGCTACCGCCAGTACCGCGACTCCGACGTCGCCGCCGTCGGCCACATCCGCGCGCTGCTCGCCGCCGGCCTGCCCACCGCGGTCATCGCCCAGGTGCTCGGCTGCGTCCACGACGTGGGCGGCCGCCTGGTCCCGGAGGCGTGCCCCGGCATGGTCGACCACCTGAGCCGCGAGCGCGCCCGCATCGCCGACACGATCGCCCATCTGGGCGCCGCGCAGCGCGCGCTCGACGACCTGCTCGCGGCGCTGCCGTCCACAGCTGACACATAGCCGACCCGGGTTTGCCAGCGCTGGAGCTTTCCACCATGATCGGTGACCGTTCGCTCCACTGTGGCTTCTCCCGAAGGGTGTGTCCCTCATGACCGCCAGTGAGGTGCGGGTACCGTCCGAGGCCGTCGCCGGTGACGACATCGCCGAGCCGTCGATCGCGCTGCTGCGCGGGCTCAAGCTCCTGCCCGCCGAAGGTGAACTGAGCAAGGCGCGCGGCCTGTCGTCCGCGTTCTCCGGTCCGCCGGAGAGCGTGGCGCTCATCGAGGCCGGCGCGACCGCGGCGAGCAAGTGGTGGGCGGCCGGGCTCAGCGGACTCGTCGTCGCCGCGTGGGCGCTCATCCGCGGCTGGTGGTCGTCCAATCCGGACAACCAGCACGTGGCGCTCTGGGTCGGCGCGGTCGTGACCGCCGCCGCCATCCTCGGCATCGCCTACCTGCTCGGCTCGGACCTGCGCGGCCGGGCGGCGGTGGCGACCGAGACGGTGCGGGCGCGGGCCAGCGTCGCGGAGGCGTTCGTGCGCGCCGCCGAGCAGGCGCACTCGCGGGCCGCCGCCACGCAGGTCGCGGCCGCGCGGGCCGACGGCTTCCTGATGGGCTTCCTGCCCGGCATCGTCGTCGAGCACACCGGCAAGCCGGGCAGCGACGAGGGCGGCTGGCGGGTGCTCGCGGTGCTCACCGACGGCGACCAGCGCACCCGCTACCTGCTCGGCAAGGGCAGCCTGCACGAGTGGGTGGACGCCGAGCGGGTCAGGCTTCCGCTCGCTCCATAGTGGAGGGCGCGGGGGCCGTGTGCCGTCCGCGCTCCAGGACCAGCGGGATCGCGACGACCAAGACGAGGGCCGCGAGCTGGGTCGCGGCGTTGACCTCGGTACCGACCGGCACCGTCGCCAGCACCACGGCGGCGGTCAGCAGGCGCCGCCAGACCGCGCGCAGGTGCAGCGCCGACCGGATCGCCGCGATCCCGCACAGGTACGCCGCGACGCCGCCGGCCAGTGCCATCGCCTCCGGCCAGTGCGCGTGGTCGCCGGGGTGGGCGACCGCGGCGTGGATGCCGGCCGCGGTGATCACGATCCCGAGCAGCAGCGGGATGTGCGTGATCCCCAGCCGCAGCGCGAGGCGCGTGCCCGGGCCGCCCGTGGTGCGGGCCAGCGTCACCTCGGCGGCGTGAGTGTCGGTGAAGTACGTCCACCACAGCCCGGCCGGCAGCGCCAGCGCCAGCACGACCACCGCGACCGTGGCGGCCGTCAGGTGGTCGACGTCGACCCCGGCGCCGATCGCCACCACCGACTCGCCCAGCGCGATGATCACCAGGAGCCCGTGCCGCTCCACGAAATGCTCGGCCACCAGGTGGAACGAGCGCACCGTGCCCATCCACGACCGCCGCGGCACCAGGTACGGCACGACCATCTGCAGCGCGAGCGCGGCCACCCACAGCCCGGTGCGCACGGCGCCGTCCGCGAAGCCGCCGGCGAGGACCAGCAGCGCGGCGGCGAGGTTGTAGACCGCGAGCAGCGTCAGCGCCCGGCCGACGCCGGCCTGGGTGAACAGCAGCAGGTGTACGCAGATCGCCACCAGGTAGCCGACCCCGAAGACCCACCCGGTGCCGTCGAACGCGTGCGGGATGCCGACCGCCGCGATGAGGAAGCCGGCCATGCCGACGAGCATCAGCAGCTTCTGCACCGGCTGCCGGGGCGGTACGTGGTTGGCCAGCCACACGTACCCGTCGAACATCCACCACAGGATCCCGAACAGCAGCAGCACCTGCCCCACCGTGGTGAGCGTCAGGTGCTCCTCCAGGCTCCGCGTGAGCTGGGTGAGCGTGAGGACGAACACCACGTCGAAGAAGACCTCGACCGTCGTCACCCGCCCGGCCGGTTCGCCGCCGCCGTCCCGCCACCGCGTACGCGTCATGGCACGGGAGCCTAGATCCTCGCAGCCGCCCGGGTGACCTACTCCGGCGATGGCGGCAGGATGCGGTCGACAAGGTCGGCGACGAGCTCGCCGTCGGGGTACGCCGAGAGCACGTCGGGCACCGTGATGTCGTCGACCAGCAGGCCGCTCATCGCCAGGTAGAGGACCACCACCGTGACCTCGTCGCCGGGCAGGCCGGCGTCCAGGTGGAAGCGGATGCTGTCGTCCAGGTTGGCCCGGAAGACCTTGGTGAGCGTCTCGCGCGGCTCCGGGCCGTTCGACTCCGGCGCGGCCGTGGTGACGTACGCCCGTCGCGAGTGAGCTTCCACCGACCTCCAAGGCGTTGCGGCTAGCGTGGACCGTCTCCTATGGATGGAGGTCACAGTGCACACGGAAACGCCTGGGCAGGACGTTGACGTCGTCGTTTCCCCCGCGGAGCTGGCCGCCGGCGCGCTCGCACCCGAGCAGGCGCGCCTGGCCACCCTCCTGCTGCACACGCGCGGCTGCGTGATCCTGCGCGGCGCACTGCCGTCCACAGTGGTCAATGCGGCCGACGCGGCCTTCGATCGCGTCTTCGCCGACTGCGTGGCCAGCGGCGACGGCGAGACCTTGGAGATGGCCGGCATCACGTGCCGCGTCGGCCGCGAGTCGCGCGCCGTCTTCTGGGAGCGAAACCACCGGTGGCGCATCTTCCCGCGGCTGGCCGCGCCGTTCGACAGCCCGTGGCTGCTGGCCAACCCCCTCGCGATGGGCCTGATCCGCGGCGCGCTCCGCGACGACTTCCACTGCAAGTTCGTCTCCAGCGACACCTGCTTAGCCGGCGCCGCCATCCAGTCGCCACACCGCGAGCTGGACCCGGGCTTGTCCTGGGAGCCGCGCGGCTACATCGTCAACATCCCACTGCACCGCTGCGGCCTGGACAACGGCCCGCTGGAGGTCTGGCCCTGCGGCAGCCACCTCTGGCGCGACGACGTCCTACGCGGCCTGGGCTACGACGACACCGTCCAAGATGGACGCAACCCGGACTTCGAGGCACTGGCCGCGATGTTCCCTTCCCGGCGCGTCGTGCTGGAGCCCGGCGACCTGCTGATCCGCGACCCGGCCCTGATGCACCGCGGCACCGTCAACCACACCGACCGCCCCCGCACGATGCTCGCGATCTGCTACTTCCGCGACCGCCTCACGCACAACTACGGCCAGCTCGACCTCAACCTGGACCGCGACCTCCACGAGCGGCTCGCCCCCGAGGTCCGGCCCCTCTTCGACCGCGTCCTCCAGGCGGCGTAGCGGCCAGACACGCCTGCCGCGCATGGCCTGCGGCCGGGTGTGGCGCTGCGGGACGCTATGGAGCTGGGAGCAGCGATGCGCCCAGCGCGGAGGGTGACGGCGGTCGCGACCGTGGGGGAGGCGGGCTACCGCGGCGGGGTGGCACCCGGCGTGCGGTAGCGGAGCCAGACCAGGCCGCCGTCCAAGGGTTGGGCGCCGGCCGGCTCGAGCGGGCCTTCCGGTGGGGGTGCCGCGCCGTGCCAGTGGCGGGTGCCCGCGGCGCCGGCCAGGACGGGGTGTACCAGCAGGCTCAGCTCGTCCAGCAGGCCGCGGTGCAGCAGCGCGCCGATCAGCGTGCCGCCGCTGTCCACGCGGACCACCCGCGCGCCGCGGTCGGCGAGGGTGGAGAGTGTGGCCGACAGGTCTACGCGGTCGTCGCCGGTGACCAGCTCGGTCACGTCGGCGCCGGCTGGGCGTGGGGGAGTCGACGCGGCGTACAGGGCGAGCACGCCCGACCAGTGGCCGGCGTCGCGGAGGGCGGCCCACTGCTGTACCCGCGCCTGGGAGTCCACGACGGCGAGCAGCGGGCCTCCGGGCGCCGGACCCGGTCCGGGGTCGCGGCCAGCGCGGGCTCCTGGGCGAGGATCGTGTCGGCGCCGACCAGCGTCACGTCCTCCGACCACGTGGCGGCCAGGCCGTAGAACTGGGCGAGGTCGGGTGCGAAGCCGTCGGTCGCGCCCTCGACGGAGACGGCAACGTGGGCGACAACGTATGGACGCATCTGAACAGGGTACTCAGGGACGAATCGGTCGTACTTTGGGCCGATCTGAAAGTCGGGCCGCCGTTCGTACGATGGTTTCGTGCTCGCTCGTCTCCGCTCGGTGCTCGATGAGCCGCGGGCCCCACACGCCCCGGCCCGGGTGTGGCGTGACTGGCTGCTGCTCGCCGTGTTCGCCCCCGCGCTCGTGCTGGAGGGGATCCTCCGGCCCGACCTGCCGTGGCGGGTCGGCGCCGCCGCCATCGCGCTCGCCCTGCTGCCCACGCTCCTGTGGCGGCGCACCCACCCGCTCGCGATGGTGGCGATCGCGTTCGGGGTGACGACGGTCGTGCCGTTCGTGCTGCCCGGCGATCCCTGCGACATGGTCGCCGCGATGTACGTGCTGCTGCTGACCTACGCGCTGTTCCGCTGGGGCAGCGGCCGCGACGCGGTGGTCGGCTCGGTGTTCATCGCGGCCAAGCTCGTCCTGTCCGGTGTGGCCGGCACGATCAGCGTGGTCGAGGTGATCGCCGGCTTCGCGGTGATGTTCGGCGTCTCCGCGCTGGGCGTCGCGGTCCGCTTCCGGGCCAGCGCGCGGGCCCGCGAGCTCGACCGGGTCAAGCTGCTGGAGCGCGAGCGGCTCGCCCGCGACCTGCACGACACCGTCGCGCACCACGTGTCCGCGATGGCCATCCGGGCGCAGGCGGGCATCGCCGCCTCGGCCACCCAGCCGGGTGCGGCGGTCGACGCCCTCCGGGTGATCGAGGCGGAGGCGTCGCGCGCGCTGGCCGAGATGCGGGCGATGGTGCGCGTGCTGCGCCGCGACCAGCCGGCCGACCTCGCGCCCAGCCCGCGCGTCGCGGACATCGAGGGGCTCGCCGGCCGGTTCCGGGCTGGGCCGGACGTCGCCGTGGAGATCCGGGGCGACGTGGAAGATCTGCCGCCCTCGGTCGGCTCCGCGCTCTACCGCCTGGCCCAGGAGTCGGTCACCAACGCCCGCCGCCACGCCCGCCACGCCACCCGCATCGAGGTCAGCGTGGCGACCGACGACACGTCGGTACACCTGCGGGTCAGCGACGACGGCGAGTCCGGCGCGGCGCGACCGTCCAGCGCGCCCGGGTTCGGTCTCATGGGCATGATGGAGCGCGCCGACCTGCTCGGCGGCACGTGCGCGGCCGGCCCCAACCCCGACCGCGGGTGGACGGTCACCGCGGTGCTGCCACGGGCGGGGGCACCCGCGTGACGGTGCGGGTGCTGGTCGCCGACGACCAGGAGATCGTCCGCACCGGCCTCACCATGATCCTGAACGCGCAGCCCGGCATCGAGGTGGTCGGCGAGGCTGCCGACGGGCGGCGGGCGGTCGAGCTTGCCCGGCGCCTGCGCCCGGACGTGTGCCTGTTCGACATCCGCATGCCCGGCATGGACGGCATCGAGGCGACCCGCGCGGTCGCCGGGCCGTCGGTCGCGGACCCGCTCGCGGTGGTCGTCATCACGACCTTCGACCTCGACGACTACGTGTACGCGGCGTTGCGCGCCGGCGCCCGCGGCTTCCTGCTCAAGGAGGCCGGCCCGGCGCTGCTCGCACAGGCCGTGCACGCGGCCGCCGCCGGCGACGCGCTGATCGC